>NZ_JBQEMS010000021.1:0-101505 GCF_052044265.1 Sinorhizobium sp. 22678
TTCTTTGTCATCGTGCGTAGCCGCACGTAGAACATCCGTTCGCGAAGGGCGACGCGAAGCTCTCGCGCCTTGTCTCCAGGAGCCCATGCCTCGGGCACGAGATCGGCCCGAAGAAGATGCGCCAGCACCGTCGCATCGACCTTGTCCGTCTTGATCTTCGCATCGGCGATCGCCTTCACTTTCAGCGGATGCGCCAGCACGACATCGTCACAGATGTCATCGAGCCAGTCGTACATCACCATCCAGTTGCGGGTGGCTTCCACCACCGCATGGCTGTTCTCCCGATAGCGCTCGAGAAACGACCCGAGCGACTGACGATCGTTCTTCACTCGCCCGGATCGTAGTGTCTTGCCGGTGGAATCTTGCACGACAAGGTGGCTGTAGCTTTTGTGGTAATCTACGCCAATGTGATAATCATAAGGTGCAGTCACGCTTTGCTCTCCTTCCATGAGTTCGCGAAAACCCAAGTAAGGTAGGCCAAACGGCGCAAGGCGTGACTGTCCCAAGATCATCTGCATCTCAGAAATCCGTTCTCTCAATGCTGGGCGCGGCCTCTTTCATGCCACCTCCTCGCCGGTTGGGAGCCCGGCTCTGTGCTTACTGTTTTATCTGTTACTCTTTGGCCGGCTTCGCTCCCGCCTGCTTGAAAAAGCGGGAAAAGATGCCGGATAGGATTTCTTCGTGCGATGGCAAGATTTCCTGCGCCGCACCGCCGACAGGCAGCCATGAGGCACGCCCCGGCAGCACATGCGTTTCCACCGGAACGCCGGCCTTGCGGAGACGCTCGGCATAGGCTTCGGCCTCGTCGCGCATCGGACACTCCTCGCTGGTGACGACGAGGGCCGGAACGAGACCGCCGAGCCGGCTGCAATGGCCCGGCGCCGCATAGGGATGCGTGAGCCCGCTGCGCTCGCCGAGATATTGTTGCCAGCCTTCGGCGATCGATTGCACCGAACTCTGCGGACAGAACTTGCGAAACGAAGCCGTTGCCAGGCATGGGTCGAGCAGCGGCGACAGCAGGATCTGGCCTTTGAGGTCGCTCAGAAACTGATCGCGCGCCATCAGCGCCAGGCCGGCCGCAAGATTGCCGCCCGCCTCTTCGCCGGCGACGAACAGCATCGACTTCTTGTGCGCGAACTGCGGACAGCGGCTGCGCATCGACGAAAGCATCGCATAGGCGCAGTCGAGTGCCGCCGGAAACGGGTTCATGCACGCGGAAGGATATTCCGGCGAGATGACGACCGCGCCCGCGGCCGCCAGGGAATTGGCCACGTTTTCGCCCGCCGCGATCGAATCGTCGACGAAGCCGCCGCCATGGAGATGCAGTACGATCGGCGGCGGCGCGAGCAGCGATGCGCCGCGGTAGACACGGGCGCGGCACGAGCCTTTGCTCGTCTGCATCGTCTCTTCCGTAAATTGCGCGTTCATCTCTCTTGTCTCCGCCACGGGTGAATCCCTAGATGAGGGACAACTCGCGATGTTTGCAGCATATCATTGTCTTTCGTCTGGAATAGTCCGCGGGTTGTGATTACACTATTCGGTATTTCGAACAATTCGGTTATTGAAAATGGACCAACTCACGGCCATGCGCGCCTTTCTTCGGGTTGTGGAGACCGGCAATTTTACCCGTGCCTCCGCCTCCCTCAACATGCCGAAGGCGACCGTCACCAATCTCATCCAGGGACTGGAGGCGCATTTGCGCACGAAACTGCTCAATCGTACCACGCGGCGCGTCCTGGTGACGCCGGACGGTGCGCTTTATTACGAACGCGCCGCACGGCTGCTTTCCGATCTCGACGAACTGGACGGTAGCCTCTCGACGGCCCAGAGCCTGCCGAAGGGCCGGCTGAGAGTCGAGACGGCAAGCGCCTTCGCCAATCTGGTAATCATTCCGGCGCTGCCCGAGTTCCACGAGAAGTACCCTGATATCCAGATCGATCTCGGGGTTTCCGACCGAACGATCGACTATCTCGCGGAGAACGTCGATTGCGCCATACGTGCCGGTACCCTGACGGATCAGTCGCTGATCGCCAGGCGCATCACGGAGATGAAGTTCGTCGCCTGCGCCTCGCGGGATTTTCTCGAGCGGCACCCGGTGCCGCAGCACCCTTCCGATCTGGAGAAGAATTGCTACGTGGTCGGCTATTTTCTGCCGAAGACCGGTCAGCAGATGCCGTTCCATTTCCGGCGCGGAAACGAGGAGATCGAGGTCAGTGGACGCTATACGGTGGCTGCGAACGAATCGACCACCTATCTTGCCGCCGCCCGGGCGGGATTGGGCGTCATCCAGGCGCCGCTCTTCATGGTGCGCGAGGACCTTCGCAGCGGGACGATGGTTCCGGTTCTGCCCGACTGGCAGGTCGAGCCGATGCCGATCTATCTCGTCTATCCGCCGAACCGTCATTTGAGCAGCCGTTTGCGCGTTTTCGCCGATTGGGTCGTGAAGGTCATGGCGCAGTCGCAGAACGGGGAGTGACGACCCGTTCTCACCTGTTCGTCTGCGCGTCGTAGCGCTCGCGCGCGGCGTCGAGCTTCCCGAAATGCGTCTCCGCCCAGCGGTCGAGCACGACCAGCGCTTCGCTCAGCGAGCGGCCCACCTCGCTCAGCCGATATTCGACATGCGGCGGCACGGTCCCCTTGTCCTCGCGGATCACCAGCCCGTTTCGCTCCAGTTCCTTCAGCGTCTGCGTCAGCATCTTCTGCGAGACGTCACCGAGCCTGCGCATGAGCGCGGCGTTGCGCATCGGGCCGGACTCCAGCGCGGAGATGATCAGCATCGCCCATTTGCTGGCCACGAGCTCCAGCGCGTGACGCGAGGAACATGTCGGATCGAAAACACTGGGCGTCGATTGCATGGCGGTCGGGGGCGTGGAAGCCGGGTTCGCAGACATTTTGACGGTTACCAAAAGGTGCGTAATTGCACTTCAGTGCCCATGCTACAAGATTGACGCCAGAGTTCAAATCATTGGAGAACAGGAATGGCGTGGATCATGCTTGTGGCGGCGAGCGCCGTCGAGATCGTCATGGGGCTTGCGCTCAAATATGCAGACGGCTGGACCCGGCCGGTTCCGAGCATCATCGGCGTGGGCGCAGCATTGGGCAGTGTCTATCTGCTCACCATCGCGATGCGCGACCTGCCTGCCGGCACGGCCTATGCCGCATGGACCGGCATCGGTGCGGTCGGCATCACCGTGCTCGGCATGGTTCTCTTCGGCGATCCGGTGTCCTGGCTCAGGCTTGCCTGCATTGCCATCATCATCGTCGCCGTCGCAGGTCTGCGCTTCCTGGAGGCCTGATCCGTAGGGGGTTCATCTCAAGGTTTCCCGCCGCGATGCCGATCACCCGGCGGGAAATGCCATCTCAAGGCTGGCGCTTCTTGGCGTTGTTGCGCTTGGCACCAGGCTTGAAGTCGCCGGTTTTCTGCGCTTCGGGCTTGCCCTTCTTCTTGCTCCAGGGCTTCGCGCCTCGGCTGTCCGGATGCGCATCCTGCGCGACGGGAGGCTGCTTGTCGAACTTGCGCTTCGGCTTGAAGTCCTTGTGCTCGCGCTCCGATGCGGCCGCCGGCGGCCGCTTCCTCTCGAAGTCCGGCTTGTCCTGCCGCGGCCGGGAGGTGTCCGGGGCACCGGGAAGGGTTTTGACGCGAATACCCTTTTCCAGCAGCCGGTTCGGGCCGATCGCGGCAAGAAGGCGTTCTGCGCCGTCGGCCGTCATCTCGACATAGGTTTCCTCGGGCTGCATGCGGATCGCGCCGATATCGCGCTTGCTCAGCTTGCCGTAACGGCAAAGCATCGGGATCAGCCAGCGGGGCTCGGCGTTCTGCTTGCGCCCGACGGAGAGGGAAAACCACTGGCCGTCGGCGAAGTCGGCTCGCGGAGCGGGTTCGCTGTCGGCCGTGAAAGCCGGGCCGTCGCGACGGGGTTTCCTGCGATCGTCGTAGACGGCGACCTCCACGAGTTCCTCCGGAGCGGAACGGTTCGAGCGGAATTGCCGGACGAAGGCCGCGGCGATCTTTTCCGCCCCGTACCGGCTGATCAGCGTTTCGACGATCGCCTGTTCATCCTCGCGAGGCGCTTCGGCAAGGGCCGGATCGGCGGCGATGCGCTCGTCGTCGCGGCGTGCCACCTCGTCGGCAGACGGGGGCTTTGCCCAGGCGGCGGTAATCCGTGCGTTTTCAAGCAGCCGCTCGGCCTTGCGGCGGGCATTCACGGGCACGATCAGCGCGCTCACGCCTTTCTGGCCGGCGCGACCGGTCCGGCCGCTGCGATGCAGCAGCGTGTCGGAGTTGGTCGGCAGGTCGGCATGGATCACGAGCTCGAGGCCCGGAAGGTCGATCCCGCGCGCCGCAACGTCGGTCGCGATGCACACGCGGGCGCGGCCGTCGCGCATGGCCTGCAGTGCGTGGGTGCGTTCGTTCTGGCTGAGCTCGCCGGAGAGCGCCACGACCGAAAAGCCGCGATTGTTGAAGCGGGCGGTCAGATGGTTGACCGCGGCGCGCGTCGAGCAGAAGACGATCGCATTCCTCGCTTCGTAAAAGCGCAGCACGTTGATAATGGCATTCTCACGGTCGCTCGGCGCCACGAGCAGCGAGCGGTACTCGATGTCGCCATGCTGCTTCTGCTCGGAGGTGACGCCTATGCGGACGGCGTCGCGCTGGTAATTCTTGGCGAGCGTCGCGATCGAGCGCGGCACGGTGGCAGAGAACATCAGCGTGCGGCGATCCGCCGGCGACGCCTCGAGAATGAACTCCAGGTCCTCGCGGAAACCGAGGTCCAGCATCTCGTCGGCCTCGTCGAGTACGACGGCCTTCAGTCCCGATATATCGAGCGATCCACGGCGGATATGGTCGCAAAGCCGCCCCGGCGTGCCGACGACGATATGGGCGCCGCGTTCCAGCGTGCGCCGTTCGCTGCGCATGTCCATGCCGCCCACGCAGGAGGCGATGGTGGCCCCCGTCATCTCGTAAAGCCAGTCGAGCTCGCGCATGACCTGCAGCGCCAATTCGCGCGTCGGCGCGATGACAAGTGCAAGCGGTGCGCCGGCCTGCGCGAATTTCCTTGCCGAACCGATGAGCGTCGGCGCCAGTGCGAGGCCGAAGGCCACGGTCTTGCCGGAGCCGGTCTGGGCGGAGACGAGAGCGTCGGCGGTGCCGAGCGACGGATCCAGCATGGCTTGCTGAACCGGCGTCAGCGTCTCGTAACCGCGTTTTGCCAACGCCTCGGCGATCGCCGGCGCGATCCCTGCGAATTCTGTCATGTCTCTTCTTTCGGATTTCGGTTGTCGTCGGCGGAAGAGCGGACCTCGGTGCAGGCCGTCATCAGGCGTCGATTGCCGCGGCCAACGTGGTCGCGGCCCTATTCAGTTGCCGCGCTACATACTTGGTGAGCGTTGAAATGTACAGGGCGGAATCAATCTCCGGCCGGCGCGTTGCGGCGGCTGCCATATTCGTTTGCCCTGTTTGCGCCCGGCCAGAGGCAGAGACCGATGAAAACGATCGGGCTCAGAACCGGGATGAAGAGGCAGAGCGCCAGCGGACCGGGATAGCCGATATCGTGCAGGCGCTTGATCGCCAGCATGGCGATGGAGACGGTCGAAAGCACGCCGGAGAGGATCAGAGCCAGCGTCGAGAACGCGAGCGCCGCGTCGTCCACCTCGTTCTTCATCATCTGCGCCAGGAAGATGGAGCCGACGGCGAACCAGAAGAGCCAGGCGAGGAGAAAAGGCAGGCGGCCGATACGGCCGGAGGGGCTGAAGAACAGCCACGTCATGCTCGGCTGCCGCCCCTCCTTGGCCATCGTCAGTCCCGGAGCAGTTCGTTGATGCCGGTCTTGGAGCGGGTCTTCTCGTCGACCCGCTTGACGATCACGGCGCAATAGAGGTTCGGCGCCGGCTGCCCATTGGCCATGGTGGAGCCGGAAGCCATGGAGCCGGCGACGACGACGGAGTAGGGCGGCACTTCGCCATACATCACCTCGCCCGTCGCGCGGTCGACGATTTTCGTCGACTTGCCGATGAAGACGCCCATGCCGAGCACCGAACCTTCGCGGACGATGCAGCCTTCGACCACCTCGGAGCGGGCGCCGATGAAGCAATTGTCCTCGATGATGGTCGGCCCGGCCTGCATCGGCTCCAACACGCCGCCGATGCCGACGCCGCCGGAAAGATGCACGTTCTTGCCGATATGCGCGCAGGAGCCGACGGTCGCCCAGGTGTCGACCATCGTACCCTCGCCGACATAGGCGCCGAGATTGACGAAGGAGGGCATCAGCACCGCATTGGGTGCGATATAGGCGGAGCGGCGGACCACGCAGTTCGGAACGGCGCGGAACCCGGCCTTCTCGAATTCGTTGACGCTCCAGCCGTCGAATTTGGAGGGGACCTTGTCCCACCAGACGGCTTCACCCGGGCCGCCCTTGACGAGTTCCATCGGATTGAGGCGGAAGGAGAGGAGCACCGCCTTCTTGAGCCACTGGTTGACCGTCCAGGTGCCGTCCTCACCCCGTTGCGCGACGCGTACCTTGCCGCTGTCGAGCAGATTCAGCGCCGTTTCCACCGCGTCGCGAACCGCGCCGCGGGTGCCGGTGTTGACGGCGTCGCGTCCTTCGAAAGCGGTCTCGATCGTCTGCGAAAGGGAGGCGAGGTCGTGGTTCGTCATCGGAATTCCTTCGAGTTCGGCGTTGTGCTGCAAGCTCTACTGCATAATTCCCCGAATCGGAACCAGCTTCACGGATTATGCAGCGATTCAAGATGTCGCGCGGCTTCGCCGAAACCTGGCGCCCATGGAGCATGATCCTCAAAAAGTTGAAGGCCTTTTCGGCTCGCGCTCCTCAACGGGACTTGGCAAGTCTCGACTAATCCGGCAGTAGGGACGCCTCTATGACCGAGAAAGACCCGAAGGGACGCGTCCGGACGAGGTCTCGGGTGTTCGAAACGCGACGGGAAACGAAACATGGCACGCATGAAGAAGCGGACTCTGCGCCGCAAGGATGGGGTCTGGGATCCGCTGGCAGACAGCTCCCAGAGCAGGCAACGTGCATCGAGCGTGCCTTTGACGCCGCAATCGGCTTCGCCCACCTACCGTCTCGCCTATATCGACGACGATTTCCTGTGTCGTGAGGAACTGAGGCCCGTCCGCCTGCAGCTCGAGCTCCTGAAGACCGAGATGATGCTCGAGGAGCGCGGCATCAACTCCACCGTGGTGATGTTCGGCGGGGCGCGCATTCCGGAGCCCGGCGGCGAAGCCTGGGCCGCCAAGAACGTCATCCAGCGCAAGAATCTCGAGGCTGCGTCGGTCTATTATGACGAGGCGCGCAAGTTCGCGCGATTGTGCTCGGAGCAGTCGGCAAAGCTCGATTACAAGGAATATGTGGTGGTCACGGGCGGCGGTCCCGGCGTCATGGAGGCGGGAAACCGCGGCGCAGCCGATGTCGGCGCACCTTCGATCGGCCTGAACATCGTGCTTCCGCACGAGCAGGCGCCGAACCAGTTCGTCACGCCGGACCTGTCCTTCAATTTCCACTATTTCGCCATCCGCAAGATGCATTTCCTGCTGCGCGCCAAGGCGGTCACGGTCTTCCCCGGCGGCTTCGGCACGCTCGACGAGTTGTTCGAAACCATGACGCTGATGCAGACCGGCCGGCTCGCCCTGGTGCCCCTCATCCTCTTCGGCGAGAAGTTCTGGCGCAGCATCATCAATTTCGAGGCGCTGGCCGAGTTCGGAACCATCGCGCCCAACGACATCGACCTGTTGCACTTCGTGGAGACGGCCGAAGAGGCATGGGAGATCATTGCCGGGTTCTACGAGAAGGTCGACCCCCGCTCGGTCCCGATGGCGTCCGGACGGCGGTAGTTACGCGGTCGAAACCACACCGCGCAGGAAAGCCGCCAGATCTTCCGTGACGTAGTCGATCTGATCGTCCGCGTCGCTCGACGTTTCCCAGGCCTCGGCAAATTCGTATTCGAGATTGCGCGGCACGAGCAGCACGGTCTTCATGCCGAGCGCCTTCGGGACGACCAGGTTGCGCGGCAGATCCTCGAACATGACCGCATTCGCCGTGTCGATGCGGTGAAGGCCCATGAATTTGTCGTAGGTGTCGCCGGCGGGCTTCGGTATGAAGCCGGCGGCGACGATGTCGAAGATATCGTTGAAATGGTCGAGGATGCCGAGCGCCCGCGCGGTCATCTCCGCATGGGCGACGCTGCCGTTGGTGAAGATGAACTTGCGTCCGGGCAGCGCCTTGATCGCCTCGCCGAGCGCCGGGTCGGCCGGCACCACGCTGTAGTCGATGGCGTGGGCTCTTTCGAGGAAATCGTTGGGGTCGATGCCGTGATGAAGCATCAGGCCCTGAAGCGTGGTGCCGTGGTCGCGGTAGTATTCCTTCTGCAGCTTCTTCGCCTCCGCAGGCTCCAGCGACAGGAGTTCGGCAACATAGGCCGTCATGTTGCGGTCGATCTGTGAGAACAGATTGACGTGATGCGGATAGAGCGTGTTGTCGAGGTCGAAGACCCAGTCGGTGACATGGGCGAATTCGGCGTGGGTCGGCAGGCGGTCGAGCTTCTTCATGGCGGGTTTATGACACGGGCGGTCTTGCGAAGCAAAACGGTTTGTTCACCTGTGCCCCGATTGGCGATGGATTGTTTTCGGCCTGCGTGCTAGCGGGCAAATATGGAAACCTGGGTTCTCATCACCGTCGCCGCGGCCTTCCTTCAGAATGTCCGCTCCGCCATGCAGAAGCACCTGAAGGGCGTCATGGGCACCACCGGCGCGACCTTCGTGCGCTTCGGCTTCGGACTGCCTTTCGCGCTCCTCTACCTCGTCCTGCTTTGGCGCGCCGGCGGGCATCAGCTGCCGGTGCCCAACGGCACTTTCTATCTCTGGGCGGTGGTCGGCGGAATGGCGCAGATCGCCGCGACCTTCCTGCTCGTCCATCTCTTCTCCTTCCGCAATTTCGCGGTCGGCACGGCCTATTCCCGCACCGAGCCCGCACAGGCGGCGCTCTTCGGGCTGATCTTCCTCGGCGAAAAGGCGAGCCAGGGAGCGTTGGTTGCGATCGCCATTTCGGTGGTGGGCGTCATGCTGATCTCCGTCGCCCGAACGACGCTCAGCGCGCGCTCGCTGCTTGCATCGGTCTTCAGCCGCACGGCGGGCATGGGGCTGCTTTCCGGTACCTTCTTCGGTCTCTCGGCGGTGTCCTACCGCTCGGCCTCGCTGGCGCTGGAGCCGAGTCTGCCTCAGCCGGACTATGTGATCCAGGCGAGCTTCACGCTCGGCTTCGTCATCCTGCTTCAGACGATCGTCATGCTTTTGTGGATCGTCGCGCGTGAACGCGACGAACTGAAACGCATAGGCGCCGCCTGGAAGCCCGCTTTCGTCGTGGGCTTCGTCGGCGCCTCGGCCTCCTTCGGCTGGTTCGCGGCGATGACGCTGCAGCAGGCGGCGATCGTCAAGGTGGTCGCTCAGGTGGAGATGCTGTTCACCTTCGCCTCTTCCTTCTTCATCTTCCGGGAGTGGATCAACCGGCTCGAACTGCTCGGCTGCCTGCTCATCGTGCTCGGCGTGGTCATGCTGCTCGTCTTGTGAGGGCTCGGCAAGCGGCACGAATAGATGCCCGAATTTCGGCGGACGGCGCGTGTGGCTGATGCTACAAAGCAATATGCTTTTCGATCTGCCGAACGACGATATCCTTTACGATGCGCTGCTGGCCCGCAGTTCCGATTATGAGGGTCAGGCCTTCGTTTGCGTCAAGAGCACCGGCATCTTCTGCCGGCTCTCATGTCCCGCCCGCAAGCCGAAGCGGGAGAACACTTTGTTCTTCGACAGCATTTCCGCCTGCATCAATTCCGGCTTCCGGCCGTGCCAACGTTGCCGCCCGCTGGAAGATGCATCCGGGAAAGATCCGCTCGTCAAGGAGCTTATCGAGCTGCTCGACCGCCGGCCGGAGCATCGCTGGACGGAGGGCGATCTCGTGCGGCGCGGCTTCGATCCGTCGACAGTGCGGCGCGCCTTCAAGCGATCCCTCGGCGTCACCTTTCTCGATCTCGCCCGCCAGCGGCGAATGGGCGAGGCCGCACGCCAGCTCTCCGGCGGCGCCAGTGTCATCGAGGCGCAGATCGACGCAGGCTATGAATCGCCGAGCGGTTTTCGCGCCGCCTTCGGGCGGCTGATCGGACAGGCTCCCGCGAAATCGCAGGGGCGCGTGCTGCTCTTTGCCGACTGGATAGAGACGCCGCTAGGCCCCATGGTGGCGGTTGCCGACCAGACGCATCTTCACCTCATCGAGTTCCATGATCGCAAGGCCCTCCCGGCCGAAATGGAGAGTCTCAAGCGAAAGACGCACTCTGCGGTGGTGCCCGGCAGAACGCCGCCCATCGATCAGGTGGAGCGCGAGCTCAACGCCTATTTCGCCGGGCGCTCGGCCGATTTTCGCACACCGCTCGCCCTCGACGGCAGTGCCTTCGAGCGTCAGGTATGGGCAGAACTCGTTGCGATACCCGTGGGCGAGACACGCTCCTACAGCGACATCGCGCGGAAGGTCGCCACCCCGCAGGCGGTGCGTGCCGTGGCCAGGGCCAACGGCTCCAACTGCCTCGCAATCGTCGTGCCATGCCACCGTTGCATCGGCGCTGACGGATCGCTGACGGGCTATGGGGGCGGGCTCCGGCGCAAGCAATGGCTGCTTCGCCACGAGGGCAGAATGCGTCCTGTGGGGCTTTTCGGAGAGTGGGACCGGGAGATGCCTGCCCGGGCCGCCGCTCCAACGATGTAACGGATACGTTCAACCTGACGGACTGGGAGAAGATACGATGAGCCAGGAAGAAAGAGCGCTCGCCTTCGGGGCACTGCACCGGAAAGGCGATCCGGTGGTTCTGTACAACATCTGGGATGCAGGCAGCGCCCGGTGCGTGGCCGAGGCCGGCGCCAAGGCCCTCGCCACCGGGAGCTGGTCGGTCGCGGCGGCGCATGGATACGGAGACGGGCAGAAGCTGCCGCTGCCTCTGCTGCTCGAGACCGTGCGCGAGATCGTCGCGGCAACGGACCTGCCGCTCTCGGTGGACTTCGAGGGCGCCTATTCGGAGGACCCGGCCCAGGCCGCGGCCAATGTCGCGCAAGTCATCGATGCGGGCGGGATCGGCATCAATTTCGAGGACCAGATGGTTGGCAGGGGCGGCGTCCATCCGATCGACAAGCAGGCGGCTCGCATCCGCGCGATCCGCGAGATGGCGGAGCGACAGGGCATCGCACTGTTCGTCAACGCCCGCACCGACCTCTTCCTGCAGGAAAGCGATGCGGCGCGCCACGCGGCCCTGATGGAGGATGCGATCGCCCGCGCCGAGGCCTATGCGGATGCGGGCGCGAGCGGCTTCTTCGCACCGGGTCTCGCCGATCGGGACCTCATCGCCAGGCTCTGTGCGGCATCACCTTTGCCGGTCAACGTGATGATGATGCCGGGGGCGCCGGACATTGCCACGCTGGCGGCCGCCGGCGTCGGGCGGGTGAGCTATGGGCCGTTCCCATACCGGGAGATGATCGCCCGGCTGCGCGGCGAGGCGGAGAATGTTTACGGGACAAGGTAAGAGATTGGTCCCTCATCCCGCTGCCGCGACCCTTTCCCCGTCATGACGCGTCAAGACGGGGAGAAGGTTAGGGTAAGGGGCAGATCACGCAAACAAGGCGCGCCTCACGGCACGATCAGCGTGCCTGCGCCGTGCTCGGTGAAGATTTCGAGCAGCACCGAATGTGCCGTTTTGCCGTTGAGGATGACGACGCCCTGGACTCCGGCCTTGATCGCCTCGATGCAGGTCTCCACCTTCGGGATCATGCCGCCCGAGATGGTGCCGTCGGCGATCAGCGCCCGCGCCTCGGCGACCGAGAGCTGTTTGATGAGTTCGCCCTTCTTGTTGAGAACGCCCGGAACGTCGGTCAGGAAGAGAAGGCGCGTCGCATTGAGCGCGCCGGCGATGGCGCCGGCAAAAGTGTCCGCGTTGATGTTGTAGGTGTGGCCGTCCCGTCCCGGCGCCACAGGCGCAATCACCGGTATCATCTCGGAGCGGGCGAGCAGATCGAGAAGGGTGCGGTCGACTTCGACGACATCGCCAACGAAGCCGAGGTCGAGCACGCGCTCGATGTTGGAATCCGGGTCGCGGAAGGTCTTCTTCGCCTTTTCCGCAAAGACCATGTTGCCGTCCTTGCCGCAAAGGCCGATCGCCCATTCGCCCGTCTGGTTTATGAGCGCGACGATCTCTTTGTTGATCGACCCGGCAAGCACCATTTCGACGATTTCGACGGTCTTTTCGTCTGTGACGCGGAGCCCGCCCTCGAATTTGGACTCGATGCCCATCCGGTTGAGCATGGCGCCGATCTGAGGGCCGCCGCCGTGAACGACGATCGGGTTGACGCCGGACTGCTTCAGAAGCGCGATGTCGCTGGCAAAGGCGCGCCCGAGGTCGGCATTGCCCATGGCGTGACCGCCGTATTTGACGACGATCGTCTTGTTCTCGTAGCGCTGCATGTAGGGCAGGGCCTGGGCGAGCAGGCGGGCCTGAATTTCACTTTCTGATGCGGACATGGCGGATCCTCGAAAAATACCGGCTGCTGTTTAGCGCAACTCTCTGACGGATGGAATGATCCGGGCGCAACATAAAGCCATTGTGACGGCGGTCGCCTGGCTGAGCCGAAGTGCTCGCCGCGTGCGCGGCATGGCCGAGAAGCCGATTGACGGCGCTGGCGATTTGACTGATCCTGCTTTGATCCGGAAAGGACCGCCGCAGTCCCGAGAATAGGCGCATCGACGCCTGCCTGGAAGAGATCAAGGGAATCGTGCCGGCCTTCTAAAGCTGAGAGAGTGCAGGAAGCCATGACGACGCAGAAGCCCGAAAGCGGAGATTCCCGCCGCGACGAGGTGATCGCGGGAGAGTACGTGCTCGGCGCGCTGTCTGCCGAGGACCGTCGCAAGGCCGAGGCGCGCATGGCAACGGACCGAAACTTCGCCGCCATGGTCATCCGCTGGCAGAACAATCTTGCGGCCTTCGGCGACGCCTATGAATCGGTCGCGCCGCGCCGCAGGTTTCGCTCCTCCGAGCACGCGGTCTTCGAAGCGGGCCGGGGCGCAGACGACCCCCGCGGTATCTGGGGCTCGCTTCCCCTTTGGCGCAGCGTCGCGCTGGTATCGCTTTCGGCTGTCGTCGTAATGGCAGGCGCGGTGGCCGGACTTTTCAGCGATCGCCGGGGCGGTACGCAACTCGTTGCGAGCCTCGAAGCGCAAGGCAGCGCCATCAACCTCGTCACGCACTTCGAACCGGCTACGGGGCGCCTCAGACTGTCGCCGGCCGCCGCCGGACAGATGGAGGAGAAATCGCTCGAACTCTGGCTGATCAAAGGTGACGATCCGCCGGTCTCGCTCGGCGTGCTGCCGCCGTCCGGCGAGGGGGAAATCGTGCTCGAGCCGGGAATGCGAAGCCGGATTGCCAGCGGCTCCAGGCTCTCCGTCAGTGTCGAGCCCCTGGGCGGCTCGGCGACCGGCTCGCCCACCGGTGCGGTCATCGCGCAAGGCACCGCGCGCGCTTTCTAAGTCTCGTTCCACGCGGGCCACGCAGTCACGGCAGGAATGCCGCGACCGCTTTGAGCGCCGTGCGCCCGAGTGGACGCACAAAGTTTGAGTTCATGACGGCTGCTGCAACTCTGGTCGGTTTGTCGGCACAGCGGCGCTGTGGGAAACTTTCGGAGGACTGCAATCTCCCCTCTTCCTCATCCTGTGACGAGCACAGGAATGAGGAAATCCAACCGGCCGTGGCGGGTATCCCGAATCTCAACAAGCCTTAATTCAATTTATCGTATCGACGCATCGTGCTTTCCGGAAATCGATACCGATTTTCGGGCCGATGCGGTAAATTACGATATCAGGCCGGACCGGCTGCGGGAGGACGAGGCACTTCCGCCTCTCGCTCCAGATTCGGCCAATGCCAGTTGCATCGCCCGATGGAGGTTCCGATGATCAGCCGGCGCGACTTGCTGATGGCGGGCGCGGCCCTGGCCGCGGTGATCACCCTGCGCGGTCTGGTATGGCCCATGCGCGCCGTCGCCGGCGAAGCCTTCGAAATCACCAGGACCGACGCGGAGTGGCGGGCGCTGCTCGGCGAGGACCGCTATCGCATTCTGCGGGAGGAGGGCACGGAGCCGCCGTTCAGCAGCCCGCTCGACGATGAAAAGCGAAACGGCCTCTTTCACTGCGCGGGATGCGCCTTGCCCGTCTATTCCTCCGAGGCGAAATATGACAGCGGTACCGGCTGGCCGAGCTTCTGGCAGGCGCTTCCCGGCGCGATCGGCACACGCGAGGACGATACCCTGTTCATGACGAGGACCGAATGCCACTGCCGCCGCTGCGGCGGCCATCTCGGCCACATCTTCGACGACGGTCCGCCGCCGACCGGCAAGCGGCACTGCATCAACGGGCTCTCCCTGTCATTCGTACCGGAAACTGCCTGAGCGGGGCGATCTTCCCGCCGGCTCCGGCGAGAAGATCGTTGTGCGACGAGGGCCGATCGCCTTCGGCAACCGATCAGAATGTCCCCGCCTGCGGCGACGGCGTCTGCGCCTCGGAAAGGGCTGCCTGAAGCTTCTGTTCCTGCTCCGGCGAGAGCGATGTCTTCAGCACGCGGCCGCGCAGGCCGGAGAATTCGGCCAGCACCTTTTCCGGCTGCACCTTGCGCACCAGAACGAAGAGCGCCGAGGAATTGTTCGGGATGGTGTTGCCGAGCGACTTGATGAAGTCGTCGTCGATACCGTAATCGACAAGCGAGCCGGAAAGCGCACCGGCACCGGCGCCGATAGCGCCGCCGAGGGCGAAACCCGCGAGCGGATTGAGGAAGAGTAGCCCGACGAGCCCGCCCCAGAGGGAGCCGGAAAGGAGGCCGGACGTGGCTCCGACGGTGGTCAGGTTCATGCTCTGCTTCAGATGCACCTTGCCGTCGGCGTCGCGAACGACGACGACCGCATCTTCCAGATCGATCAGATACTCCTTCCTCAGGCTGTTGAGCTTCAAGAGGACCTTGTCGGCCTCATCCGTCGAATCGAATCCCACGACAATCAAATCGGACATGTCTCTCTCCTGATCCTTCGGGCAGACAATCTGCCGCCGCGAAGCAGAGATAGAGCGCTTTTCATGTCAGGGTAGTGACGGAGGTCGAAGACGAGGGGATCGCCCTTCAGCGGCGCCGTTTCGCGCCTCAGCGCGTCACGGCAAGCTCGATCGCCGCGCGGAGGTCCTCGATGCCTTCGCCCTTTTCCGACGATGTCGACAGCACTTCCGGAAAGGCCGCCGGCCGCTTCTTGACCTTTTCGAGGGTTTCCCCGACGAGGCGCGGCACGCCGGCCGCCTTGATCTTGTCCGTCTTGGTCAGCACGATCTGATAGGAAACCGCAGCCTTGTCGAGGAGTGCCAGCACGTCCTCGTCATTCTTCTTGATGCCGTGGCGCGCGTCGATCAGCACGTAGACGCGCTTCAGCGTCGAGCGGCCGCGCAGATAGTCGAACACCAGCTTCGTCCAGGCGTCGACCTGTTCCTTGGGAGCCTGCGCGTAGCCGTAGCCTGGCATGTCGACAAGCGCCATCGGCGGCAGGTCGTCGGCCTCGCCGGAATAGCCGTCCGGCACGAAATAGTTGAGTTCCTGGGTGCGGCCGGGCGTGTTCGATGTGCGCGCAAGGCCCTTATGGCCCACGAGCGCGTTGATCAGCGACGACTTGCCGACATTGGAGCGGCCGGCAAAGGCGATCTCCGTCGGTCCCTCCGGCGGCAGGAACTTCATCGACGGCACGCCGCGGATGAAGATCCACGGCCGGCCGAAGACGCTTGCGGCATTCTGCTTGTTCGTCCCGGACATGTTCTGGCGTTTCCTCTTTGGCCTCGGCATCAGGCTTTTGCAGAGGCTTGTCAAGCTTGAGAGCGCCCGGGCGGCGCCGGTGGCGCTCGGGAAATCGAAAAGAAAAGCCCCGGAACGCGTCGCACCGGGGCTTCCAACTCTTTCACTGCGCTTCCTGGAAGTGCTCTATTCCGCCGGTTTCGGTTTCTTCGAGAAGAGCGACTTCAGATTGTCGAAGAGTTCGACCTTGACGCCCTGACGCTTCATGATGATGCCCTGCTGCAGGATCGACAGCGTGTTGTTCCAGGCCCAGTAGATCACGAGACCGGCCGGGAACGATGCCAGCATGAAGGTGAAGACCACCGGCATCCAGGTGAAGAGCATCGCCTGGGTCGGGTCCGGCGGCGTCGGGTTCATGCGCATCTGCAGGAACATGGTGATGCCCATGATGATCGGCCAGACGCCGAGATGCAGGAAGGACGGAGCATCGAAGGGCAGGAGGCCGAAGAGATTGACGATCGTCGTCGGATCGGGCGCGGAGAGATCCTGAATCCAGCCGAAGAAGGGCGCATGCCGCATCTCGATGGTGACGTAGATCACCTTGTACAGCGCGAAGAACACCGGGATCTGGATGAGGATCGGCCAGCAGCCCGCCAGCGGGTTGATCTTCTCTTCCTTGTAGAGCTGCATCATCGCCTGCTGCAGCCCCATCCTGTCGTCGCCGAATTTCTTCTTCAGCTCCTCCATCTTCGGCTGAACCTTCTTCATGTTCGCCATCGATGCGTATTGCTTGTTGGCGAGCGGGAAGAAGATGAGCTTGACGACGATCGTGGTGATCAGGATCGCGATGCCGAAATTGCCGAAGAGACGGAAGAAGAAATCCATCATTTTGAACATCGGCTTGGTGATGAAGTAGAACCAGCCCCAGTCGATCAGCTTGTCGAAGTTGGGGATGGAATAGGCCACTTCGTAATTGTCGACGACCGGGACTTCCTTGGCACCGGCGAAGACGAGGTTCTTCAGCTCCACGGACTGGCCGGGGGCAACCGTCACCGCATCGCTCTTGTAGTCGCTCTGGTAACGGGGGCGCCCGTCGGCGAAATGCGAGAACCGGATGTCGAAGGGCGTCGCCTGCGGCGGCACGATCGTCGCGGCCCAGTATTTATCGGTGATGCCCAGCCATCCGCCGGTCGACTTACCCGGTTCGACGGGCTCGTCGTCTTCGACCTTGGAATAGCCGACTTCCTGGAGGCCATGCTCTCCCGCAACGCCGACGAAGCCCTCGTGGAGCACGTAGATGCTCGGAGTCGTCGGCTTGTTGAAGCGCGTGACGCGGCCGTAGGAAGACAGGGAGACCGGCGCGGCGGTCTCGTTCTTGATGCTGTCGACCACCTGGAACATGTAGCGGTCGTCGACCGAGATGGTCCGGACAAAGGTGATGCCCTTGTCGTTCGTGTAGCTCAGCGTCACCGGCGTCGAGGGGGTGAGCTTGTCGCCGCCCGAAAGCGTCCATGTGGTCTGCGGCCCCGGAACCGATCCGGTCGCGTCCGATCCGATATAGCCGATTTCCGTGAAATAGCCGTCGGCGGTCTCCGCCGGGCTGAAGAGCGTGATGACCGGACTCTTCGGGTCGACGGTTTCGTGGTAGCCCTTGAGTTTCAGGTCGTCGAAGCGTGCGCCGGTCAGGTTGATGGAGCCGGAAAGCGCCGGCGTGTCGATCGCCACGCGGGCCGATTTGCCGATTGCCTGATCGCGGCTTTCGCCTGCGCTCGGGATCGCACCGCCGGGCAGCGCCTGTCCAGGTGCAGCCGGCTGAGCGCCTGGCTGTTGCTGGGTCTGTTGCGCCTGCTGCGCCTGTTCCGCGGCAATGCGGTCCTTTTCCATCTTCGGGCTGACATAGAAGAACTGCCAGGCGATAAGGATCAGCACGGAAAGGGCGATCGCCACGAAATAATTGCGGTTGTTTTCCATCATGATTTCCTGGAACCGGCCGGCGGCCGCTTCTGTTTCGGCTTGTTTTCGATGCGATCCCGAAGCGCCCGAGTCAATGCGTCGAAAGGGGCATTCAGGAGATCGCGCCGGGCGACAATCACATAGTCGTGTCCGGGTTTCATTGCAAACCCGGCCGAAAGCCGCACGGCTTCCTTGAGGCGTCGGCGCATTCGGTTTCGCTCGACGGCATTGCCGTGTTTCTTGGTAACGGTGAAGCCGACGCGGGCTTCTCCCTCCGGATCGTTCCGGTCGAGAACTTCGAGGAGAAATAGCGGGCCTCTGCGGCTTTCTCCAGCCCGGACCGCCAAAAACTGCGGACGGCTTTTCAGCCGCCCGACAGCCGTCTTGTCTTTATCTGTCGTCATTTGCCCGGACATAAGGTTTCGGGCAGATTCGGCTTACGCCGAAAGACGCTTGCGGCCACGAGCCCGGCGGGCTGTGAGGACCTTGCGCCCACCCTTGGTGGACATACGTGCACGGAAGCCGTGACGGCGCTTGCGAACAAGCTTGGACGGTTGGTAGGTACGCTTCATTTATTTAAATACCGCGGTGTGCGGTCCTTCTTGGGTTTGCATGATGCAAGAGCGTTTACGCGCCGGGCATGGCTCCGCCAACGGGCGGCTCCACCGGACGTGCGCGGCTTATAGGGACAAAAACCCGATAGAGTCAATTCCCAGACGCCGGCGGCGTGCTCATGATTAGCCGCATGACACCCTAAAATGAGTGGGCCCGATGGGTGCTTTGTTAACCACGCGCATTTTAGCATTTACTCAGTAGCGTGTAAGCCGTGAGTTACTTTCCCGTTTTAGGCGAGTATGCGGCTGGGGACAGGGACAGGACATGAAAATTCGTGGAAAGATAAACCTCATCGTCGGCATCATGAGTCTGCTGGCGATAGCGATCACCGGCATGTCGTTGCTGATCGTGAGCGAGTACAACCAACGGCTCGGTGAATACCAGAACGCATCCGACCGGGCCTTCAAGGGCGAGAGGCTCAATCGCCTGGTAACGGCGGTGGTGATGGAGGCGCGGGGCATTTATGCGGCGCCGACGGTCGAGAAGGCAAAGCCTTTTGCCGAGGGAATTCTCAAGAACCTCGACAAGATCGACGCGCTGCTCACCGAGTGGCGGCCGCTGGTGCCGGCCGACGTCCTGCCCGCCTTCGATACCCTCGTCCAGCGCGCGGAGGAATTCAAGACGTTCCGAAGCGAGACGGCTCGCCTCGGCACGCAGGTCGCGCCGCAAGCGGCCAACGAGCAGGGCAACAACGAGGCGAACCGGGCCAACCGCAAGGCGTTCCAGGCGGAAATCGACGTGGTCGTCGACGAGAACCTTGCCTCGCTTCACACGATCACCGCGGATCTTGCCGACTACAAGCGCTCGATCGTGCTGATCGTCCTTGCAACGGCAGCGCTCGGCATGCTGGCCGGCATCGGCGCCGCCTTCTATATTGCGACCAATCACCTCAGCCGCCCGATTCTCGATCTGACGGGCAAGATGAAGCTGCTTGCCGGCGGCGATCTCTCGGTTGATGTGCCCTTCGCCGGGCGCAAGGACGAGATCGGCGACATGGCGGCGGCGGTCGAAGTCTTCAAGCAGAACAGCCTCGCCGTGCGAGAGCTCAACGCCCAGGAAGAGGTCCTGCGCGAAAAGAGCGCGGACCTGCAGTCGAGCATCGCCACGGTCGTCGCGGCGGCTGCGGCAGGGGACTTCACCAGGCGCATCGGCAAGGACTACGACAACGACGACCTCAACCGTTTTGCGGCGAGCGTCAACGAACTGGTCAACAGCGTCGATACGGGCATCGCCGAGACCCGGAGGGTCATTGCGAGCCTGGCGACGGGCGACCTCACGCAAAGCATGAAGGGCCAGTTCCAGGGCGCCTTCGCCGAGTTGCAGACGAACGTCAACGATACCTTGCAGACCCTGCAGAAGACCCTGCGCGAGGTCCGCATGACGACGGACTCGATCAACGGGAACTCTACGGAATTGCGCAGTGCCGCCGACGACCTGTCCAAGCGGACTGAACAGCAGGCCGCCGCGCTGGAGGAAACTTCGGCGGCGCTCGACGAGATAACCGCCGCGGTTCGCAATTCTACGGAGCGGGCCCAGGAAGCGACCGTCATGGTCACGGAGGCGAAGGACAGCGCAGCGGAGTCGGCATCGGTCGTCCGCAACGCCATCGATGCCATGGGCCGGATCGAACAGGCCTCGAGCGAGATCGGGCAGATCACCAACGTCATCGACGAGATCGCCTTCCAGACGAACCTGCTGGCCCTCAATGCCGGCGTCGAGGCGGCGCGCGCGGGGGATGCCGGCAAGGGTTTCGCGGTCGTTGCCCAGGAGGTCCGCGAACTCGCCCAGCGTGCAGCCAGCGCTGCCAAGGATATCAAGTCGCTGATTTCTAAATCGGGCGGCGAAGTGGCCACCGGCGTCAAGCTCGTCCAGGCGACGGGAGCCGCACTCGGTCAGATCGAGACGCGCGTCCTCAAGATCAACGATCACATCCATTCGATCGCGACGGCCGCACGCGAGCAGGCCACGGGTCTCGGCGAGGTCAGCACCGCCGTCAACCAGATGGATCAGGTCACCCAGCGCAACGCCGCCATGGTGGAGGAGGCGAACGCCGCCACGCATAAGCTGTCCGCCGAGGCCGACAATCTCGCCAACCTCATCGCCTACTTCAAGGTCGAGCGCGAGGCGGTGCGTACGGTCGCGCCGGCAAGGGAAGCGAGCCGCCCGGTGGCCTCGCCCGCCCGCCGCATGATGGGCACGGTCGCGCGCGCATTCGGCAACGGCTCCGCTGCGGTCGCTCGCGACGATTGGGAAGAGTTCTGAGGGCCTGCTGCAGCACTGCAGTCGCCCAGTGACCAGCTTCGTTCGCGGTGACCCGTCGGTCGCCGCGAGCGGCATTTCCGAGATGAGCCTGCCCTCCGGAAGGGGCCGCAGGCACTTTCACGCCGGCGTGACTTGCCGCGGCGACCCGGTCACGCCGTCGTTTGTCGACGCGACGATTCGTTATTGGTTCCGGGGGTGAATTCCTTCTAATTCAGGGGCAGAATCTCACCGAAGGCAAATCGCATGAGCCATGGTATCAGCAACGGGGCGGAAGAAGGACCGGCTCTCGAACCCTCGTCGAGCCGGCGAGACCTTCAGCCTGTTCCGCATCGCTCTCCCTGGCGCTTCCTGCCGATTTCGCTTCTGCTTGCGGGCGGCGTCCTGAGCTATGCCTACGGCCTGCAGGACTATGTTTCGCTGTCTGCGCTCGCCGACCAGCGCGAGACGCTCGCCGCCCATGTCGCCGCCCATCCGGTCAGTTCGGTTCTCGTCTTCTTCGCGATTTATGTCGCGGTGGTGGTCTTCTCCATTCCGGCGGCATCGGTGCTCACGATCTCCGCGGGCTTCCTTTTCGGCTGCCTTGCCGGCGCAGCCATTACGGTTCTTGCCGCCACACTCGGGGCTTGCCTGCTATTCATCGCCGCGCGCGGCGCCTTCAGCGACATCCTGAGGCGCCGTGCCGGCGGCGTCCTGGAGCGCCTTGCCGATGGATTCCGGGACAACGCCTTTCTTTATCTCCTGATCCTGCGCCTCGCGCCGATCTTTCCTTTCTTCCTGATCAATATCGCGCCTGCCTTCTTCGAGGTGAAGCTGCGCACCTATGCGCTCGCGACGGTGATCGGCATCGTGCCGGGCACTCTCGCCTATACCTGGCTCGGCCGCGGCCTCGGCGACGTGATCGCTTTTGCTGCTGCAAGCGGCCGTGAACTCGTCCTTGCCGATTTCGCCACCAGAGATATTTCGCTGGCCCTCGTCGCCCTCGCATCGATTGCTGCATTGCCTCTGGCATTCAGGCTAATACAGTCGCGCCGCAAAGGTGCATGACGGAGGCGGAGGGCCTAGCCGCGTGGCGAATATACTGACACCCGACATCTGCGTGATCGGCGGCGGTGCCGCCGGGCTCTCCGTGGCCGCCGGGGCGGCCGCTTTCGGCGTGCCCGTCGTTCTGGTCGAGCACGGCCGGATGGGCGGCGATTGCCTGAATTACGGCTGCGTGCCGTCAAAGGCTCTTATCGCAGCGGCCAAACATGCGGAAGCGATCCGCAAGGCTGCGGAATTCGGCATTGCCTCGGCGGAACCGATCGTCGACCATGAGCGGCTGACGGCGCGCATACAGTCCGTCATCGAAGGCATCGCGCCGCATGATT
Organism: Sinorhizobium sp. 22678; assembly: GCF_052044265.1. Lineage (NCBI taxonomy): Bacteria > Pseudomonadati > Pseudomonadota > Alphaproteobacteria > Hyphomicrobiales > Rhizobiaceae > Sinorhizobium > Sinorhizobium sp. 22678. The sequence goes on from NZ_JBQEMS010000021.1 coordinate 22,050, forward strand.
CCGTAGAGCGCTTCACCAGCCTCGGCGTCGAGGTGATCAAGGAAACGGCCCGCTTCGTAGACGACCGCACCGTCGTTGCCGGCGACCATCTGATCCGCGCCCGCCGCTTTGTGATCGCCGCCGGCTCCTCCCCCGCCATTCCCCCGATCCCCGGACTTGCGGAGACGCCGTTTCTCACCAACGAAACGCTCTTCGGCCTGAAACGCCTGCCGCGACATCTCGTCGTCATCGGCGCGGGCGCGGTCGGCCTGGAGATGGCCGCGGCTCACCGCCGGTTGGGCGCCGATGTGACGGTCGTGGACAGGGCCGCGGCTCTATCCGGCCAGGATCCCGAGCTGGCGGCGATCGTGCTCGACGGGCTGCGTGCGGAAGGCATGCTCCTGCACGAGCGCACGGAGATCCGCTCGGCGGAGCAAACGGAGACGGGCGTCCGGCTTTTCTGCGAGAACGAGAGCGGCCCTTTCGAGATCGAAGGGAGCGACCTGCTGGTGGCTGCCGGTCGTGCCCCCAATCACGGACCGCTCGATCTCGATGCGGCCGGCATCCGCCACGGGCCGAAGCACATAGAGGTCGGGGCGGACCTGCGGACGAGCAACCGCCGCGTCTATGCGGTCGGAGAAGCGGCGGGCGGCCTCTTCACGCATCAGGCGAGTTATCACGCCCGGCTGGTGCTGCAGCAGATCCTGTTCCGCCTGCCGGGACGCGAGAGGACGGCCATCGTTCCGCAGGTGATCTTCACCGCGCCCGAACTGGCGCAGGTGGGGCTGACGGAGGAGCGCGCGCGGGAGACCGCCCCGGGGAGCAGAACCGTGCGCCTGGACTTTTCCGCGAATGATCGCGCCCGCACCGACGGATTGGATCGAGGGTTGACAAAGATCGTCGTCGGCAGGCGCGGGCGGGTGCTCGGCGCCGCCATTGCAGGCCCTGGAGCGGGGGAGATGATCGGTCTCTGGGCCTTCGCGGTCGCCAACCGCCTGACCCTCAGGCATTTCCAGACTTATGTCGCACCCTATCCGACTCTCTCGGAGATTGGAAAACAGGCGGCTATCTCCTATTATTCCCCCATGGCGCGAAATCGCCTTCTGCGGACCGCGATCCGGTTTCTGCGGAATTTCGGCTGATCCAGGGAATCTTTTGGGCTTATGGTAGAAGACGCGCGTCCGGCCAATGCGAGTGCGGCACCTCGAGCGGCGGTCGGCTTTCTTGGCGGGCTTTCCGGCAAATTGCTGCTGCTGACGGTCGCCTTTGTGATGCTGGCCGAGGTACTGATCTTCGTGCCTTCCGTCGCCAATATGCGCATTCGCTGGCTTCAGGACCGCCTGAACACCGTGGCGGCGGCCGCCGTCGTGGTCGACGGGCTTCAGAATGTCGAGCTGCCCCGCGCCGTGCAGCGCGAGACCCTGATGGCGACCGGGACCAAGGCCATCGTCATCCGCCGCAAGGACGCCTCCCGGATGATCGCCAGCGTCGACATGCCCCCCGCGATCGACGGCGAATACGACATAGCCAACTTCACGGCTCTGGGCGCGATCCGGGACGCCTTCGACACGCTCATCTTCGGCGGCAACCGGGTGGTGCGCGTCTATGGCCCGCTGGGCGAAGGCGAGGCGACGATCGAGCTGGTGATGAAGGACGCCAAGCTGCGCACGGCCATGCTCGTCTATTCGCGCAACGTCTTCCTCCTGTCGATCGTCATCTCGCTGATCACCGCGGCGCTGATCTTCCTGGCCATCAATCGCATGCTGATTCTCCCGATCAGGCGGCTGACCAAGAGCATGCAGGAGTTTTCGGACGAGCCGTCGAGCCCCGAGCGCGTGCTGGTGCCGCCGAAAGGCAAGGACGAACTGGCGGTCGCCGGTCAGCACCTGGCGAGCATGCAGCGCGAATTGCAGAGAACCCTGAAGCAGCAGAAGAGCCTTGCGGAGCTCGGCCTCGCCGTTTCCAAGATCAACCACGACATGCGCAACATCCTGTCCTCCGCGCAACTCATTTCCGATCGCCTGGCCGACGTGGACGATCCCGTGGTCAAGCGCTTCGCGCCGACATTGCTTCGGACCATCGACCGCGCTGTCGGCTATACGCGCGAAGTGCTCTCCTACGGCCGCACGACGGAGGCCGAGCCGCATCGCCGTTTCCTGGCGCTGCGGCCGCTGGTCGAGGACGTAGCCGAACTGCTCGCCGTCGATCGCCAGGACGGTATCGAGTTCGAGATACAGATCCGCGACGACATCGAGGTCGACGCGGACAGCGAGCAGCTGTTCCGCATCGTCCACAATATCTGTCGCAACGCCGTCGAGGCGCTGGCCAATTACAAGCCGGAGGATGGTTCCGAGCGGCGGATCTCGGTTTCGGCGTTGCGTACCGGCAGCGTGGTGACGATTTCGATCGACGACACAGGGCCCGGCATGCCTGCCAAGGCACGCGAAAATCTCTTCGCCGCCTTCCGCGGCTCGGCGCGCTCCGGCGGAACGGGCCTGGGTCTGGCAATCGCCCGCGAACTGGTGCTCGCCCATGGCGGAACGATCGCGCTCGTCGAAAAGCCCACTCCCGGCACGCTGTTTCGCATAGAACTGCCGGACCGCCCGGTGCGGCTCGATGCCTTCCGCGCCAAGGGACGTTCCTGATATTCCGTCCCTTCCCGGCATCGTCGTAAAAATGAAATTTTTTCCCGAAGGCGCTTGCAATCGCCGAAAGGACGCTTTAGAGGATCGCCACGCAAGCGGTGGTCACCGCTTCCAGGCACGCACCCGTAGCTCAGCTGGATAGAGCACCAGACTACGAATCTGGGGGTCAGGAGTTCGAATCTCTTCGGGTGCGCCATTCTTTTCAATCATCTCCGCCCTCTTCATTCTCCGAATAGGTCTGTGGGGAAAGTGCCATGAAATTCGTGAACCCTCTGCCTTTTGTGGCTGACATCGGCCGTGCGAAAAGGTTCTACTCTGAAGTGTTACAGCTTCGGATACTGGAAGATCATGGCGACTTTGTCCGTTTCGACGATGGGTTTGCCATTCACGAAGGCACCTCATTGCACCGAACAGTTTTTGGAGAGTGCCGGGACGAAGATGCTTCCTATGGGCGGCGGAATCTCGTTCTCTATTTTGAGGACGAAGATCTCGACGCGGCGTTCAAGCGTATCGCTGAGCATGTCGACCTCATTCACGAGGTCAGGCGACAATTTTGGGGGCAACGCGTGTTCAGGTTCTTCGACCCGGATGGGCACATAATCGAAATCGGAGAGCCGATGTGACGACCGTCACGGCCGAAATCCAAATGGCCGTTACCGTCCGCTTCTTGCCCGTTCACGTCCAAGGGAGTCGACGCGAATTTTCCACCCGAAACAGTCACTCAGGCCGCCCGCGGAACTCTCTGTCCAACATCCATTCACATGATCATGCCGCAACGGCCTCAGCAAACCCGAACGCTCATTGTCTCGGCGCGAGGCCGTCTAGCAGGAAGTCGAGGCCCTTCCGGAAGGCGCCGTCCCAATCATTGTCCAGCAGCAGACGGGAGCGTCCGATCGTCGCGTAGTGTTCGTTGAGGCATGTAAGGCGCTGCTGTGCCGCGGCCCTGTCATCGTCCGAGACGTCGAAGCTCGCCCGGGTGACGGTGGCGCCCATCACATAGTTCCAGAGCGACCATATCGCGACGTTCAGATCTGCGTCGGCTACACCGGCTCCGGACAAGGTTCTGCCCAGCAGTTCCAGGCGGCCGAGGATGTTCGGGCCGAGCGCCCGGCGCGGCAGCAGAGATGCCGACCAGGGATGGCGCAGCATGCTGGCGCGCCAGTCCTCGAGCATGTGAACGACTTCTCCGCGCCAGTCCTGAGACCCGACCGTTTGTGGCGGTCTCCGGTATTCGAGCACCGAGTCCAGTGCCAGATCGAAGACATCCTCCTTGTTGTCGACGTGCCAGTACAGGCTCATCACGCCCGAGCCGAGTCGATCGGCCAGCCGACGCATCGTCAATCCGTCTATTCCCTGAGCGTCCAGCAGCTCTACCGCGGTCGCCACGATACGCTGCCGGGAGAGAGAGGGTTCACTGCGCGTCTCCTGCGCGGGCGGTGGCGATACGCCTGTCCGCTGAGGCCGTTTGCTCCGGGCGCCGCTGCGTTTGGCCGTCATCCGTCTTCCTTGCTGATCAGAATGCCGATTTAAGCCGACAAGGCGACGAAAGTCGATCCTGAACGGTTGACTCGTACTATGTACGATGCGAGTGAATGGTACACCGTACGATTCATCAGGTCATGCGGCAGCAAAAGTTCAATCCCGAAGGCGGCGAGGCCCATTGCGCGCAGCCCCGGACCCGAGAGAAAAACATGTCACGCGCAATCACGCATCTGCTTATCGGAGGGCTGATCATCATGACCACGGGCGTCCCCATTGCCACGACAGCGAATGAGAATGACCTCAAGCTGACCATCGTCAATCCGCAAAACCTCTACGACCCGACGCCGAACGGCTACAGCACGGCAGTGATCGCGCCCAGCGAGGGCCGGTTGGCCTATATTTCCGGGCAGGGCGGCCAGGACAGCAGCGGAGCCTTGTCGCCGGACTTCGCTGTCCAGGTCGAGCAGGCCTATGCAAATCTGCGCACGGCCCTCGATGCGCTCGGTGCCAGGCCGGATCAGGTCGCCAAGCTCACGGTCTTCGTCGTCGATCACGACATGTCCAAGCTTGAGGTGCTGAGCAGCAACGTCAAGAAAATGTTCGGCGCGGCGCTGCCGGCGCAGACTTTGGTTCCCGTTCCCAAGCTTGCAATCGACCCCATGCTCTTCGAAGTCGAAGCCGTTGTCGTTCTCAAATAGTCGCGACGAGATATCAGGCGCGTGCCAACGGGGGCGGGTGGGATGGGTAGAAATGCCGAACGCCGCCGACCTAGACGGATCGGCAGCGTCTCGAAAGTCCCGCGTTCGATGCGGTCCTTGTGACCCGCGACAGAGCTTTTACTCGGGTTGCGGAGCCCCTGAAGACGGACGACTGGACGGACCAAAAACTGAAATGAACCGGATCGAGAAGCTGCCGCCTGCCTTTGAACGCTTCGACAAGATGCTGGGCGTGCTCGATTTCGCGGTCTTCGAGAACGCAGGCGGTACGGAGGAGGAGGTGCTTTCGGCAGTTCCGCAGGCGTTGCGCCACTTCCATAGGTTCGATGCCGGGAAGCTGCGCGCTCTGGGAAGCCGGCGCATCACCGAAAAGGCATTCTTCGGCGACTGGTACGACCCGGACAGCGGCAACCTGCTGAGGCTCGGCCGCTATAAGACCGCCGACGGATCGCAGCTGACGGATCCGGTCTTGAGCTCGCTTGAGGGTGTGAAGATCATCTCGGGTGCAAGCGCCTGCCCCGAAACCGGCGGGCAGTTCGCCTACGCTTTCTCCAGTCCGCCCTATCCGCTCGACGCCAGGCCAGGCGAGGTGCAGGCGGTGTTCGAGGAGATCAGGGACTTCATATTGCCGCCGCACCGCGCGAGCGAAATTCTCGACTGGTCCGACATGCGGCTGCCGGAGGTCTCGGACTATTTCGATGACGGCGCCGAATGGTGGGGCGTCTTCCTCTTCAGTGTCCACATACCATCCATGCGGCGCCTCACCATCATTGCCGGCTCGACGACGGACTGAGCGCCGGATTCCCGCCGGGGCTCGTTTGATTTCCTCATTCCGCTCTATCGAAAAAGTGCTATTGATTCCGCCGTTCGGGTCCGAGGGGCAGATGCGTCTGAAAGATTGTTATAATTTCCACGATTTCCGTCGGATGGCAAAGCAGCGCCTGCCGTCGCCGATCTTCAACTACATCGATGGCGCGGCCGATGACGAGGTCACCTACCGGCGCAATACGACTGCGTTCGAGGGCTGCGATCTGGTTCCGAATGTCCTGCGCGGCGTCGGCGATATCGACATGTCGGTGACGGTGATGGGCCAAAGGCTGGCGATGCCCGTCTATTGCTCGCCGACCGCGCTTCAGCGTCTGTTCCACCATCAGGGCGAACGCGCGGTGGCGGCAGCGGCGGCGAAGTTCGGCACGATGTTCGGCGTCTCCTCGCTCGGCACCGTCAGTCTGGAAGAGGCCCGGCGGATCTGCGACGGCCCGCAGGTCTACCAGTTCTACTTCCACAAGGATCGTGGGTTGAACCGCGAGATGATGGGGCGCGCCAAGCAGGCCGGCATCGAGGTGATGATGCTGACGGTGGACAGCATCACCGGGGGCAATCGCGAGCGCGACAAGCGCACGGGGTTTGCCATTCCTTTCAAGCTCAATCTCGCCGGCATCACGCAATTTGCGATCAAGCCCTTTTGGGCGGTCAATTACGTTCGCCATGAGCCTTTCAGGCTGCCGCAGCTGGAAAACCATGTCGATATGGGCCGCGGCGCGATGTCGATAAGCCGCTACTTCACCGAGATGTCCGTCGATGTCCTGGGACGACGTCGCCGAGATGGTGCAGCACTGGGGCGGCCAGTTTTGTCTGAAAGGCGTGATTTCGGTCGAGGATGCCAAGCGCGCGGTCGAGATCGGCTGCACCGGAATCGTGCTCTCCAATCACGGCGGGCGCCAGCTTGACGGTTCACGCACCGCATTCGACCAGCTTGACGAGATCGTTCAGGCCGTTGGAGACAGGATAGATGTGATGATGGACGGCGGCGTGCAGCGCGGCACCCATGTGCTCAAGGCGCTCTCGCTGGGAGCGAAGGCGGTCGGGCTTGGCCGCTACTATCTCTTCCCGCTCGCTGCGGCAGGACAGGCCGGCGTCGAACGGGCGCTGGAACTGATGCGCATAGAGATCGAACGCGGCATGAAGCTGATGGGCTGCTCGTCGGTCGACGAGCTTACAAAGGAAAACCTGCGTTTCCGGTGAGAATGCACCTTGCATTGCCGCGGCGCATGCGGATGACGCAGGCGGACTGAAGCCTGCCTCGTAAAAATTTTTCCGAATCATCTCACCCTTTCAAGGGCAAGCGGCTTTTTCGGGCGCTCGCGAGAACATCTCCCGGCATATGCGACCTTCACCGCAAGGGTCAGGAGCAGGGGATGCTCATTCCCGCGGGAAGCGCGTCCTGCATCGCCATATCCACGACGGTATCGCCCAGTGAACCCCGATCGGGCCCGCCGCCGATAAGCGGCTCGGCTCATGACGGGTGGCTGAACCGGGCGACCCGCGCATCCTTCGTCAGGTTGCGAAAATTGGTGCCGCTCATATGCACGAGCGTCCTGTGGTCGCCGCCCTCGAAATAGACATCGTTTGCCCTGTCGAGGCTCTCGTCGAGAATGACCGGCACGCCATAGGCCTCCCCGATCGGCGGGACGGCTCCGGTCTCGCAATCGTTGAAGAGCTCGCTGACCTCCTCCTCCGAGGCGAGGCCGAGACGGCGGTTCATGACGTCCTGCAGCGTGGAGAGCTCGACCCGATGCGTGGCCGGAACGACGGCGAGCGCATAGCCCATCTCGTGGTGAACCACCACGGATTTGGCGAGCCTGTTGCCCGGCACATGGGCGGCTTCGGCAGTCTGACTGGTGGTTGCGGTACGGTGATGCGCGAGGGTGTCGTAGGTGATCCCTTCGCCGTCGATATAGTCCTGAAGTCTCCTGGCGATCGTCATCGTAGGCGCCTCTCCTATCCTGCTGCAGTCTTCCCAAGCCGTTTGGACTCAAGAAAAAATGCAGCGCTTCAAAGTGCTACAGCAGCTTTCGGGCGTCCGGCAGGACGCGGGGCACTGTAGTGACGCGGAAGATGACATTCTCCTCTCATCATCGGAGGAGTCAACGGCCAACGGCCGGGTCGGCTACCACACGTAGGGCACGAGCCGGTAGCGCACGCGTTCCGCATAGGCGTCGTAGCCGGCGAGCCCGGTACGCAGCGCCTTTTCCTCTATGCCGATCCGGATCGCGAGCAATGCCGCCAGTCCGAGTGCCACGAGCAGCCCCCACCAGGAGCCCAGGAACAAAGAGGTTGCGGCGACGAAGAGAAGACTGCCCGTATAGAAGGGATGACGGACGTAACGATAGGGTCCCGTGGTGATCACGCTTTGCGCACGCTCGGTCTGCACCTTGACGACCGGAGATGCGAAGCTGTTTTCGCGCAATGTCCGATAGCTGAATCCGATGGAGAGGACGAGGAGCAGCGCACCCAGAGCCTGCACCCAGACCGGCATGGAAGACCATTTGAATCTCGCTGCATCGAGCGCCATGAAGGCGAAGCCGGCGACAAGGAACAGGAGGATCACCGAAAGGAGCACCTTGTCGGCCAGGGGCTGGCCTTCCTGGATTGGGGCAGCCAGCCTTTCCTTGAGCAGCGCGGGATCGTGCCGGGCAAGGAGCAGCCCGACGAGGAACGAAAGCGCAAGCATGAGGAACAGGTAGCTCCACGCCGCGGGCCAGGCGAGCGTTCCGGCGGAAAGAAAGAGAACGGCTCCGATGAATCCGAACCAGACGATCGTCTGTACGGTCAGCCTGACAAGCATGAGCAAGCTCCTGCATAGTTTGTGCGATGAAGGGCGCTTTAGAGCGATGGACTCCTGGAGATAGTGTTCCGGCCAGCGCTCGCAACTCTCATCTCAGGCGGGTGAAGTGGGATTGAACGGGGCGCGCGCGACGTTCCATCGGGCGCCCGCCGGCGTTCACACACTTGTGCTTCGCGCGGAACTTAAAGCCGCATAACGGATTCCCATATTAGATCCGCTGCACCTTCACTTGGGCCTCGACCGGTTCAGGATCAAGGCATGCGGCAATGCGAAGCACTACAGCCCCTTGCACGTCGAACAGGACGTGCGGTGCTGGAGCAGCACTCGCCGTCCGCAAAGGAGGGACGCGATGTATCGCTATATGATGAAGGAACTGATGCTCATCATCGCCGGCCTGACGGTCTGTGCGGTGCTGTTCCTGCTCGTCCTTTCGCAGGGAGCGGCCGCGTCCTTTTGAGCGCGGTTCAGCTCTTCCCGAGAATCTCGATCGTCCTCTTGTCCCGGACGCCGTCGAAGTAAAGGTCGAGCGCCCGGGTGAAGGCGTCGACATCAGGCGCCGCCGCTTCGAAGAGCGTCATCGATGAGCAAAACTTCAAATCGTCCGGCCGCCCGAAGATCTCAAGAGCGTTGCGCCCCCTGACCCCATTGACCGCTTCCGTGCATTCGAGAATACGTCGGCCGAGAAGCGGATGTTCGACATAGGCGCGCGCCTCGCCGAGGCCTGAGAGCGCATAAAACCGGGCCGTCGGCGAATGGCCGAGGCCCGCGATCTGCGGAAAGATGAACCACATCCAGTGGGTCCGCTTGGCCCCGGCACGAAGCTCCGCAAGCGCAGCCGGATAGGTGCTTTCCTGCGCCGCGACGAAGCGTTCGAGATCGAATGCCTCCCTCGTCATCACCCTCTCACCGGTTCATCCATCACCAGCGCTGATGAACATGAACCTTGACGAGCCGCTCGTAAAGCGCCGCGATTGCCGCGAGCGTCGCGCCGTCGATCGGCGCAAGGGCGCTGGCGGCGGCGTTCGACTGCGCCTGCGCGGCATTGCGGGCTCCGGGGATAACGACGGAAACGGCGTCCTGCGCGAGGATCCAGCGCAAGGCGAATTGCGCCATCGGCACATTGGCGGGCACCAGCGTACGAAGCTCGTCGACCGCCTGCAGCGCCACGTCGAAGGGCACGCCGGCAAAGGTCTCCCCAACGTCGAAGGCTTCGCCGTCACGATTGAAGTTGCGGTGGTCGTCTGGAGCAAAGACCGTATCTTTGCCGATCTTGCCCGAAAGCAAGCCGGACGCCAGCGGCACGCGCACGATGACGCCGACATTCTTTTTTTTCGCCTCGGCGAAGAATAGGTCCTGCGGCCGCTGGCGGAAGATGTTGTAGATGATCTGGACCGTGGCGACGCCCGGATATTCGATAGCCTTCAGGGCCTCTTCGACTTTCTCGACCGAGACGCCGTAATGGCGGATCTTGCCCTTGGTGACCAGCCCATCGAGCGCGCCGAAGACCTCGGGCCGATAGTAGACCTCCGGCGGTGGGCAGTGGAGCTGGACGAGATCAAGCGTTTCGACGCCGAGATTTGCGAGGCTGCGGTCGATGAAGGCCTCGATATTGCCGCCTGTATAGCCCTCCACCACGTGCGGATTGAGCCGGCGTCCTGCCTTCGTGGCGACGAATGGTTTCTCCCCGCCCCGTTCCCGCAGCACCGCGGCGATGATGTTTTCGGAACGCCCGTCGCCATAGACGTCTGCGGTGTCGATGAAGGTGACGCCGCTGTCGAGGGCGGCATTGAGCGCGCGCTTGCCATCCTCCTCGCTGACGTCGCCCCAGGAGCCGCCGATTTGCCAGGCGCCGAAACCGATCTCCGAAATCGTGGCGCCCGTTCGTCCCAAGATCCTTGTTTTCATCGAAGCTATCCTATCCATTGTGCTGCCGGAACTTCAGCTCCGGGTGGTTGGCATAACTATGACGAGAGTGGCGCAGATGAAAGCTCAGTCGCAGAGTGTCACGAGCGCCTTGCCGCGACTGAGATCGCTCACCAGAGCGAGCACGTCGTCTAATGCGTCTTGCCGTATCTCGACCGACAGCACCGCACCGGTGCCGGTGAAACTCTCGGAGGCGATCGACACGCCGCGCGCTGCCAGCCGCGCCTTGATGAGCGCGAGATCGGCGAAGTCGCAGGCGATCTCGGCGCGCTGACGCTCGATGAGCTCGATCTTCTCCGCCGCCCGCAGGCAGAGCGCCGCCGTGCCGCCATAGGCCCGGACCAATCCGCCGCTGCCGAGCAGAATGCCGCCGAACCAGCGCGTCACGACGACGGCGACGCGATCCAGCGACTGGCCGTCGATCGCCGCAAGGATCGGCTTGCCCGCCGTCCCGCTTGGCTCGCCGTCGTCGCTGAAGCGATAGCTCTGGCCGACCCGCCAGGCCCAGCAATTGTGATTGGCCGCAGTGTCCGAGTGGGCGGCAATGAAGGTCTTGGCCGATGGTTCGTCCTCGATCGGCCCGGCAATCGCGAGAAAGCGGCTCTTCTTGATTTCCTGTGTCGAGGTCTCGATGCGTTGGAGCGTGAACATCCGCTTTGTCCCGATTCTTCCAGCGGTCATAGCGGACGGATGGCGCACCGTCATCGTCAAGGTCACCCCTCCCCAACCCCTCTCCACAAGGGGGAGGGGCTGGGGAGGGGCAAATCGGGCGTTCAGACCGGGTAGATTGTCGACAATCATCCCGGTCCAAAATGTCGACCATCAACCCGGTTGAACAGGAGCGTTCAGCCGATCGCCATCAGGCTGGCATTGCCGCCGGCTGCCGCCGTGTTGATCGAGGCGGAAACCTCTTCCACGAGCCAGTTCAGGCAATAGGCGTCCGGGTTGCGGGCGATTTCCTCGCTCGATGCGGCCTGGACGAGCAGGAGCGGGCCGGGCAGGGCGGCGATGGCCTTGTTGACGGCGCGGACGCGCTCGGCGTCACCTTCGACCAGCGCACCGGCGAAGGGGCCGTCGGCAGCCCAGTCCTTTGACCAGGAGACGCGCAGGCCAACCGTTTGCGGCACGTTTTTCAGCGAAGCCTGCAGACCGGAGGCGGCATCGATCGCGACGCTGTTGCCGGTCGCGAGCGCGGCGGCGAGCTGGTGGTACAGCCCGCTCTCCGTCGCCGGCACGAGGAGGATGCGGCCGCGCGCATGGAGGGTATAGAGGTTGCGTTCGCCGACCGGGCCGGGCAGTTCCAGGTCGAGGCCAAGGGCCGAGCTGCTGCCGGCGTTGCGGGCCGCTTCGGCCTCCGCGCGCGCGCCTTTGCCGTCGAGCCACTTGGCGAAATCGAGAAGGACCGGATCCGTGTGCACCGAGCTGTGCTGCGGCGGAACCGGTGGGGTGGTAACCAGGCGGCCGAGATAAAGCGGACCGCCGGCCTTGGGACCGGTACCGGAAAGACCGCGCCCGCCGAAGGGCTGAACGCCCACCACCGCGCCGATGATGTTGCGGTTGATGTAGAGGTTGCCGGCCTTGATACGGCTTGTCACATGCGCGATCGTCTCGTCGAGGCGCGTGTGGAGCCCGAAGGTGAGGCCATAGCCGGTGGCGTTGATGTCGTCCACCAGCCGGTCGAGATCGTCGCGCCGGTAGCGGATGACGTGCAGCACCGGCCCGAAGACCTCGCGTTGAAGATCGGAAAGCTTCTCGAGTTCGATGATCGTCGGCGGCACGAAGGTGCCCACTCCGGTCTCCGAGGCAAGCCCGATCTGCTCGACCTTGCGGCCGAGCCCGCGCATCCGCTCTATGTGCTTCTCGATGTTGTCCTTCGCCTCTGACGTGATGACCGGCCCGACATCCACGGAAAGACGATCGGTGCGGCCGATATGCAATTCGTGCAGCGCGCCCTTCAGCATCGTCAAGATGCGGTCGGCCACATCCTCCTGCAGGCACAGCACACGCAGCGCCGAGCAGCGCTGGCCGGCACTGTCGAAGGCTGATGTGATCACGTCGCCGACCACCTGCTCGGCAAGCGCCGAGGAGTCGACGATCATCGCATTCTGGCCTCCGGTTTCGGCGATCAGCGGGATCGGCCGGCCGGCAGGCGAAAGGCGGTCGGCAAGCTGTGCCTGGATCAGCCGCGCGACTTCCGTCGACCCGGTGAACATCACACCCGCAGTCTCGGCTGCGGCGACCAGCGCCGCACCCACGCGTCCGTCGCCCGGAAGAAGCTGCAGCGCGCTTGCCGGGATGCCGGCCTCATGCAGGATGCGCACACCCTCGGCGGCGATCAGCGGCGTCTCTTCCGCGGGTTTGGCGAGCACGGGATTGCCGGCCACGAGTGCGGCGGCGATCTGCCCGGTGAAGATCGCCAGCGGGAAGTTCCACGGGCTGATGCAGACGATCGGCCCGAGCGGCCCGTGGCCGGGGCCGAGCGTGCGCCGCGTCTGTTCGGCATAGTAGCGCAGGAAATCGATCGCCTCGCGCACCTCGGCAATGGCGTTCAGCGCCGATTTGCCTGCCTCGCGGATGATCAGCCCGAGAAGCGTGGGCATGCGGGCCTGCATCAGCTCGGCGGCGCGGTCGAGGCAGGCGGCCCGTTCGGACGGCGGGACGGCCGCCCAATCCGGCGCCGCTTCGGCGGCAAGGCGCACGGCGCGCCGTGCGTCCTCTTCCGAGGTCTCGGTCACCGAGCCTGCGACGTCGCGATGATCTCCGGGATTTAGAACCGTGCGCGTCTCGCCGGCAGCGGGACCGGTAGCGAGCCGCGGTACGGCGGTCCACTTCATGGCCGCGCTTTCCCTCAGCGCTTCCGTAAGCGACGCAAGCGTTTCCTCGTTGGAAAGGTCGAGGCCTGCGGAATTGGTCCGCGCATCGCCGAAGAGCTCGGCCGGCAAGGCGATCCTGTCGTGCTTGGCGCCGACGACCGGCATGGCGCGGACGACTTCGACGGGATCGGCGATCAGTTCGTCGATCGAAACCTTCGGGTCGTTGATGCGATGCACGAAGGAGGAGTTGGCGCCGTTTTCGAGCAGGCGCCGGACCAGATAGGCAAGCAGCGTCTCATGGGTGCCGACAGGCGCATAGATGCGGCAGGGACGATCGAGCTTGCGGCGGCCGACGACCTCTTCGTAAAGAGGCTCGCCCATGCCGTGCAGGCACTGGAATTCGTATTTGCCCACCTGAAAGTCCCTGCCTGCCATGTGATAGATGGCGGCGAGCGTCTGGGCATTGTGTGTCGCGAATTGCGGGAAGACCACATCGGTCGCGGCAAGCAGCTTGGCTGCGCAGGCGATATAGGAGACGTCGGTGTGGATCTTGCGCGTGAAGACCGGGAAATCCGCGAGCCCGTCGAGCTGCGCCCGCTTGATCTCGGCATCCCAATAGGCGCCCTTCACGAGCCGCACCATGATGCGCCGCCCGGAGCGCCGGGCGAGATCGATGATGAAGTCCAGAACGAAGGGGCAGCGCTTGCCGTAGGCCTGGACGACGAAGCCCATGCCGTTCCAGCCGGAGAGCTCGCCGTCGAGGCAGAGCTCCTCGAGGAGATCGAGCGACAGTTCCAGCCGGTCGGCTTCCTCGGCGTCGACGTTGAGGCCGATATCGTAATTCCTGGCGAGGAGTGCGAGCGCCTTTACCTTCGGCAGCAGTTCGCCCATCACGCGCGCGGCCTGCGCGCGGCTATAGCGGGGATGCAGCGCCGAGAGCTTGATCGAGATGCCGGGGCCTTCATAGATGCCGCGGCCGGCGGAGGCTTTGCCGATCGCGTGAATGGCGCTCTCGTAATCCCTGTAATACCGTTCCGCGTCGGCGGCCGTGGTCGCGGCCTCGCCGAGCATGTCGTAGGAGTAGCGGAAGCCCTTTTCCTCGAGTTCCTTCGAACGCTTCAGCGCTTCCTGGATCGTCTCGCCGGTAACGAACTGTTCGCCCATCATCCGCATGGCCATGTCGACGCCGCGCCGGATCACCGGCTCGCCGCAACGCGAGATGAGACGTGTGAGCGCCGCCGACAAGCTGCGGTCGTTGACCGTCGAGGTCAGCTTGCCGGTTACGACGAGGCCCCAGGTCGCGGCATTGACGAAGAGCGAACGGCTGCCGCCGAGATGCGATTTCCAGTTGCCGTCGGCGATCTTGTCGCGGATCAGCGCGTCACGCGTCGCCGTGTCGGGAATGCGCAGCAGCGCTTCCGCAAGGCACATGAGTGCCACGCCTTCCTGGCTGGAAAGCGAATATTCCTGCACCAGGCCCTCGACGCCGGAGCCGCTGTGCTTGCCGCGCAGCGCCTCGATCAGCTTGCGGGCCGTTCGTGCGGCCGCATCCCGTGTTTCCTTCGATTGCGTGGCCGCTTCGAGAAGCGGCGGCAGGCATTCCGTTTCCGGGCGGCGGTACGCGGCCGTGATCGCCTGGCGCAGCGTGCTCTGTGGCCGGACCGGCGGTGCGAAGTCGGCGAACGGCGCCGGGGCGACCTCGACGGGGGTTTTTTGAAGCGGGTTCGGGCTCATTGAACGCTGTCCTCCACGGAATGGTAGCGGGCGCTATCGACGCCCTGATGTCGTGGCAGAAAATACGCGTGCCATCGCCGAACATCCATCCGGCAAATTAGCATTATGACCGAATGTTTCTCCACGACAGGCCAGACAAAAGGAGGACTATACGGAGTGCAGGCCAATGTTCCGGACGAAAATCAGCATGCAGTCCCGAAAAGTTGCTCCCGCGCCATCAGGCACTCGTCATCCCCCGGCATGCAGGTGCGACAGACGATGGGGCGTATATCGTAGACCTTGCAGGCGACGGAACGGCCGAGCTTGCCCTCAAGCGCCGTGCAGCGGCCGCTCTCGCAACGCATGCCGCCGAGATCCGCAGCCACATAATTTGCCGGTATGCGCTCGAGCTCTTCCTCCGTCTCGAGCGAAAAACGCGGCCAGTCGGCCGAATAGGCGCAGCAGGCGCCGCAGCTCTGGCAGTCGAAATTCTGATTGGCGGGAACGGAATGGCTCATGGCATCAGCCTATCACGAAGCGGGTGGCGCCGGAATGCCTGCCGCTCGCGCCGGAAGGTCACGTCCCCACCGCGTCGCGCCTAGCTATCTCGTAGTCTTCCGTATGCACGAGCACGCCGTCGCCGGTCACCAGCGCTATGCCGTAGGCCGCCGGCTCGTCCACCGAAAGAGATGCGTCCGCCGTGTCGAAGGGCATCGGCTGCTGGTGCACGGGGCTTTTGAAGATCGAGAAGGGAATGCCGCGACTGGAGCCGCTGATGGTGCGGTGAACATGACCGGCGAAGATATGACGAACATTGCCGTGCCGCTTCACCAGGGCGTAGAAGTCGTCTTCGTTGATGAGGCGGATCATGTCCATACCGGCAAAGCCGCTGACATGCGGCGGGTGGTGCATGAAGACGAGCGCCGGCCGGCCGCCGGCCTCTTCGAGTTGCCGGCCGAGCCAGGCAAGCCGCCTGTCGCATAGGTGACCGGCGTGACTCACCGGATAATCGTAGGGCGGTGCAAACAGCGTATCGAGCAGGATCGCGCGGCAATCGGCGAAATCGAGCACCTGCTGGACGAAGCCGTTCACGTCGACCGCCGTTTCGGCGAAGACGTCGAGAAACACTTCGCGCCGGTCGTGATTGCCGATCATGAGTGCCGCCGGTGGGGTGAGTTCGCCGAGAAGGGCCTTCAGCCGCTCGTAGGAAGCGCGGTCCGCCCGATGCGTCAGATCGCCGGCGAAGATCACCCGGTCGGCATCCGCATGATAGCGGTTGACGTGGGCGATGCCGTTTGCGAGCCGCCGATACGGGTCCAGCCCGATGATCGTCTCGCCTTCGGGCACCATGTGGAGATCGGAGAAAATGATGAGCTTCGTCATGTGCGTCCCGCGTTGATGTCTCACGGGTCACGCTCCTGCGCCTGCTCGCAGGCGTCAAGCGGCATTTTCGGGCGGGTCGGACCTATGCGGAAGACCGGACTGCCGCCCCCATCACTGCAACCGCTCCGCGGTTGCCTGCGCGAAGCGCCGGACGGTCAGCAAATCGCCGGAGGATTTACCGGCCATGCCGCGCTCGGCGAGGAGATGGGCATAGCTTGCCATTGCCAGAGCGTGGCCGTTCGCGGCGGCTTCGGCGAGAATTCGTGCCGACTGCAGCTTCTGTCCAGCCTTGTCGAGAACGCGTGCGAGCTGGAACTGCGTCCGGGCGCCGCCGTTCTGATTATAGGCCTCGCGGCAGGCGGAAAGCGCCACTCCGATGCGGATGTTCTGCGTCGCAACGGCCGGGAAAGCCCTGTTGCGCTCGAGGTCGAATTCGCTACCGGCCTCGCGGTCGCATTGCTCGGCGGCGGTGAGATCGCTTGCACGCGCAGAGGAAGGCATGATCGCGAAGAGGGGCAGGAGCACGGCCGCCGCAAGCAGATGATGCAGGCCGGTGCGAAGGCTCGATTCAACGTATTTCGTCATGGTGCGCTCCCTCTTGCCCCCACATTCTAGGGTCGCTCCGACTCGGTATCTGTTCCGCGGGAAACAGCGGCGAAGGCGATGAAACGGTGAGTTCAGGCAGACCCCAAGATGCGTCTTGCATCGGGGACGCCTCGGTCTATCCTCGTGAGGAGCCGGAGGCCGAACAGGGAGCGCTGCGAAACCCAGCGGAGAAGCCGATGCGGCAGTTCGAGGTGAGGAGACGGATCTTTCTTGGCGGGGTGTTGCTTGCCGCCGTATCGGGCGGCCGTTCGACGGCAGCAGCTCCGGTCGTGGGCAAGGCCGCAAAGATCCGCGGCAACGTCCGCCGTCGGCAGGGCGGGGACGAGGAACGGCTGGCGATCGGCGGTGCGGTTCTCGACAAGGATTATGTCCTGACGAGCAGCAACAGCTTCGCCGATCTCGCGCTCAGCGAAACGCGTATCCTGCTGGGGCCGCAAACGGAACTGCTGATCGACAGCTACATCGCCGGCCAGGGGGGAACCCTGGAGCTGGGACTGGGCCGGATGGTCTTCGACCGGCCCGCAGGCTTGCCCAAGACGGACGTCGCGGTGCGCACCGCCTTCGGCATGATCGGCGTTCGCGGAACGAAATTCTTCTGCGGCCCGAGCCGAGCGGCTTTCGCGGTCTTCGTTGAACATGGTGTGGTATCCGTTCAGGGCGGCGGCATTACACGGACAGTTGCGGCCGGCCAGGGCGTCGACATCAGCCACCCGGGCGCCGCTCCCAGCGAACCGACGCGCTGGGGAGAGGTGCGGATTCGTCAAGCCTATGCGAGCGTCGGGTTGAGGTAGCGGCGATGGCCGGCATCCCGCGCTGCGGTGGCTGTCCTCATTCCGCTCGAAGGTGCTTGTTCAGCCCATCGCTCGCTACCGTAAATAGCTCCATCGATCCGAAGCCTCTGATATCGTGGCGTCCAAGGGATCTGAGCGCCGCATTCGACTGCGCAGCCGCCGCCGGGCCGATGCAGATGGCGGTGCCGAGAAACTTGTTCGCCTCCTGAAGGCGAGCGGCGAGGTTCACCGCATCGCCATGGGCGGTGTAGTCGAGCTTCCCTCCGGCGCCCACCTCTCCCAGTACCGCCGGCCCGGTTTCGATGCCGATGCGCGTCCTGCCGAAACCGTGTTCGGCAAATTGCGCACGTCCGCGCATCTCCTCGGTCAGGACATGGATCGCCACGGCGCAGCCGATCGCCTTGTCTACATGGTCGGGCAGGTCCTCTGGCGCGTTGAAGAGGGCGTGGACGGCATCCCCGACCACCTTGTCGACCATGCCGCCATGCCCGGCGACGAGCGCGTTCACCTCGGCGAAATAGACGTCGAGCAGGGCCACGAGTTCGCGGGGGCCAAGCTTTTGCGAAAGTGTCGAGAAACCCTCGATATCGGTGAAGAGCGCCGTCACCGGGCGTTCCTCACCGGCCATGCGCCCGCGATCGGGCTCATCTATGTAACGCGCCACCACGGACTGCGGCAGATATTGCGAGAATTTCCGCCGGGCGATCGCCTCTGCGCGCCGCGTGCGCGCAAACTGCAATGCGCTGGTGACGACGAGCACCGCAACCAGTGCCAATGATGTGCCGACTGCGTCGAAGAGCCAACCGGTGGAGGCATAGATCGCACCGGCAAAGGCGATGACGGCGAGCACCGTCGCAGCGCCCAGCATAAGGGATGCCATCGGGCGAAGCCTGGTTGCCGCATATGCTGCAGCGACTCCCGCTGCGAAGGCGAAGACCGCCTCGATCAATGGCAGATTGCTGCCACGGTAAGGCACGAACCCCGTCATGATCGCATTGGCGATATCGGCGTGGATCTGAACCGACGGCTGGAGCGGCATGGAGGCGGTGGGCCGAAGGCCGCCAAGGCTCGGCATGCTGCTGCCGATCAAGACGAGCCTTCCCGCCAAACGACTTTTCTCCAAGCGACCGGCGAGGATGTCGGCCGCAGAGATCGTGCGGGCGGCGATCGCCTCCTCGGAACTTGCGGGGAAGCGCAGGTTGCCGTTCTCGTCGAGGGGGATGATCGCGTGATCAAGCCTCAGCCAGGCGGGTTCTCCGCCGAGAACGGGCGTGCTGCTGTCGGCGGCGAGCCGCCCCGCTTCGATGCCGAGTGCCGGGTAGGCATCGTTGCCAAGTATGGCGAAAGCCTGAACGCGCCGGACCCGCGCGTCTTCGTCGCCGACGAGAAAAGCCGCCGTCGCAGCCCTCGCCTGGTCCATGAAGGCCGGGCAAGAGGTCTCTGCCCCTTCGATAAACCACTGCGCGGGGACGGCCAGCTGGCGCCGGAGGGCCAGAGGCGGCACGGGGCGCGGCCGTTCGAGAACGTGATCGGCCGCCAGGAAGCCGAGGGCCGCGGGTGCCCTGCCGATCGCCGCGGCGAGCGCGGCGTTTGCGGGCGAAGCCGGGTCGCAGGCGGAACTGAAAACGAAATCGACGGCGATCGTCTTCGGCCCGGCCGCGGCCAGGCGTGTAATCAGATCGGCGGTTGCGGCCCTGTCCCAGCTGCCGCCACGCGCTTCATAGGCCTTGCGGTCGACGTCGACGACGATGATGTCGGGCGACCTCGGCGAGGGGACCCATTGGGTGAGATTATCGAAAAAGAGCTCACGCTGGGTGTCGAGGATGGTTCCGGCAGAGAGATAGAGCAGCAGCGCCGCGGCAAGGCTGGCGATGATCCCTCCGGAAAGCGGGGTTATGCGGTGATGCATCCTCGGCCTTACGCTCAACCGCTCCAAGTTTTTGAAACCGCCCGCTTTCAGGCGAGCGGCGTCAATCCTCCTCCGGATCGGCGATGCTCAGCAGGCGGCCGACATTGCAGCAGATGATGCCGTCCGCTCGCTTGATCGCGCCGCTCTCCTCCAGCGACAGGATCGCGCGGTTCACCTTCGGCCGGCTCGCTCCGAGAATCGAGGCGATGTCCGTCTGGCTGAGCGTCAGCCGGAGATTGGCGCTTTGCGGCATCTCGCTGCCGTGGATCTGGCGGAGCGTCGCCAGGAAGAAGCGGGCGACGCGGGCGTTAAGATCGTAGAGCGCAATGGTTTCCAGCCGGTCCGTCGTGTCGCGCAATTGCGCGCAGAGGAAGCGGATCACCGCCTCGGCGGTCCTCGGCCTCTGCGTGATGAGGGCGAGGAAATCCTTCTTGCCGATCACATAGCCTTCGGCGTTGGTGACGGCCGTCGCATCCGCCGATCGCGGCTGTCCGTCGAGCAGCGCCATTTCGCCGAACAGCGCTCCTGCCTCGTGCTGCCGCAACATGAGTTCGCGGCCTTGCGGCGTGAACAGCGAAAGCTTGATGCGCCCGGAAACCACCACGATCATGTAGTCGCCTTGGTCGCCGCGTTGGAAAATGACCGTGCCCGCGGACCATTT
Source organism: Sinorhizobium sp. 22678 (assembly GCF_052044265.1). NCBI lineage: Bacteria > Pseudomonadati > Pseudomonadota > Alphaproteobacteria > Hyphomicrobiales > Rhizobiaceae > Sinorhizobium > Sinorhizobium sp. 22678. The sequence continues at coordinate 42,299 of NZ_JBQEMS010000021.1, forward strand.
GCGATAACTGGCGATGCCCGAGAGCTCGCACAGGGTTTCGCTGTCGAATTCTTCGAATATAGGGAAGGACCGCCAGAAGGCGGAACTCCGGATGACTTCAGCCATTGCGGTTACCCCTGCGTTCCCCTTTACGCGTCGGGGAGTTTTGACTCTGTTGCCTCATCTTGCAACAGAAAAGCGCTTGATCGGCCGGCCGAAGCCAAAGCGGTAAGGCATCAGTTGACGACGAATCGATTCCGTCTCTAGATTGTGAACGATCTGTCGCCGGGTGGGCGGCTAGAGGATTTCGAAAATCTTGTTATCTCTGCTGCCAACACGTTTTCCAACAGGAGCCTTGCGCATGTCCCAGAATGTCATCGTGCTCATCGGGCGCATTCTTCTCTCGATCATCTTCATCACCTCCGGTTTCGGCAAGCTCACCGACCCGTCGGCGACGGCCGGCATGATCACCGGTGCCGGTTGGCCTGCCGCAACGGCGCTCGCCTATCTCGCCGGTCTCTTCGAACTCGTTGCCGGTCTTGCGATCCTCGTCGGCTTTCAGACCCGCATCGCATCCTATCTGCTTGCCGCCTTCTGCGTGGTCACCGCCTTCGTCTTCCATAGCGGCGCAATCAACGTCCCGGACTTCCCGCCGGCTGCAAACGGGCTGCTGACGGTCTTCAACCAGATCATGATGATGAAGAACATCACGATCGCCGGCGCCTTCCTGGTGCTGGCAGGCTTCGGCCCGGGCGCGCTCGCGCTCGATGCCCGCACCGGAAACACGGTCGCCGCTTAACGCAGGCACCTCTGATCGAGAAGAACCCGCCGGCTCGCCGGCGGGTTCTTTGTTTAGGCGTCACCTTCTTAAGGATAGATGACGCCCTTGCGCAGGATGACGTTGCCGTAGAGCCGCGGCTCGCTGGTCTGCACCACCGCATGAGCAGCCTTCACCCGCTGATAAAAATCCGCTCCGAGCAAAGGAACGACCGGCTGTGTCGGCTCATGTTTCCGACAGCAGGCGATGATGTCCCGATGCACCGGGTCGAGCGCATCGCGGTCCTGTTTGACCGTTGCCCGAAAGATCGCCTCCGGCACGAAATCGTCGATCGGCAGGATGCTCAAGACGGCGTCGAGCACGGGGACAAGCGGGTGCCCGTCCAGCCGGATGAGCCGGCGCGCGTGCTCCAGCCCGGGGTAATTTCCGTCGACGAGTGCAATCTCGTCGCCGTGCCCCATCGCTCTCAATGTGGAGAGAAGCTCCGGGCTCAGAACGGGGCTTATTCCTTTCAGCAAGTGTCAAAGCTCCTTGAAGAGGACATTGGTGTCCAGAAGATAGCGGGAGAAGAGCGGCAGGCTTGCGCCGCCGATCGCGCGGGCGTGACTGCCGACGGTGCCTTCGACGAGGTCCGGAACCGTGACGCCCTGCAGGTCGAGCGTCTGGATGGCCTTGCGCGTCGCGGCAAGAAGGCGCGCCCGCACCCAGGGCGGAAAGCCGCCGTCGATCACGGCCGCCGAAAAATCGACGACGGAAACCGCGGAGACGACGGCTTGTGCAAGCGCCGCCGCCGCATCCTGGATCCATATTTCGAGCGGCTCGCCGAAATCGATCCAGTCGTCGGCCGAGTACCAGAGCGGCTCCGGGTCGATGCCGCGTTCGCGTAGCAGCTTTTCCAGGACGAAGACCGAGGCGATTTTCAGCAACTGCGTCGACTTGCCGTCCTTGCCGGCGACAGGCAGCGGGCCGACGGCGCCGGCGGTGCCGGTTCGGCCGGAAAAGAGGGCGGAGTTGATCACGACGCCGCCGCCGATAAAGGAGCCGATATAGAAATAGACGAAATCGGGGTAACTGGCGCCGACACCGAAGGCGAGTTCGGCGCCGCAGGCGCTGGTTCCGTCGTTCTGAAGAAACACCGGATGCCGGATGCGCGAGGCGACCGCCGCCTGCAGGTCGAAATCACGCCACCGGTCCATCTCTTCGCGCGGCGCGCCGACCTCCTCCGACCAGTTCCACAACTCGAACGGCGTAGCGATGCCGACGCCGGCGATGCGGCCGCGCTCGCCGGTGTCGAGCTGTCCCTCGAGCTTGCCGATGCCCCCGACGATGAAGCTGACGATCTCCTCGGGGAGCGGATAGGTATGGATCTGATGGAGGTGCAGCCGAATCGTGCCGAGGAAATCCATCAGCACCAGATCGGCGCTGCGCCGGCCGATCTTCACGCCGAAGGAATAGACCGCATCCGGATTGAGCCGCATGGGGATGGAGGGCTGTCCGACGCGGCCGCGCACCGGCGCGCCGCGGACGAGCAGCCCGTCGGCTTCGAGCGACCGCATGATGACGGAGGCGGTCTGCGCCGATAGACCGGAGCGGCGCGCGATCTCGGCCTTGGACAAACTGCCGTGACGGCGCACCAGCGACATGACCAGCCGTTCGTTATAGGCGCGCACGCGCGTTTGATTGGCCCCGCCGCTCGGGTCGATCACATCCGGCTGGGGCGGCCCCGTATAGGGGCCATCTGTCAGTGACATGCCACCGTTTCCTCCCATTGGTACCGTACGGTTCCTCTCCGATCCGGGTACGGCCATGCAGTACCTAAAGCTGTACCGCGACCGCACCCTGATCGCGGCACCCTGACGCCGCTCGGTTCGCGTGGGCCCTGTCCGCATTCGGCCCGCGATTGTCAATGCCCGATCCTCCCGATTGGACGGAAGCGACATTACGCGCAGAATGCCACAATGAGATAATAATTCAATTTGATTTATTTATTGACAGGCTGGATTTTTGATGCTTGATTGACCCTCGGAAGCGCCGTCTGCAGCCGAGGAGAATGTTGCAGCGGGTCCTGAAAGCCGGCGCGCCGGCATTTTTCATCCTTGGGAGGATTTAATGAAGAAGACAGTTCTTTCTGCCGCATTCGGCGCGCTCGCCATGGGCGTTGCTTTCGCATCGCCCTCGCAGGCAGCCGACGTGTCGGCATGCCTCATCACCAAAACCGACACCAATCCTTTCTTCGTGAAGATGAAGGAGGGCGCGGCCGCCAAGGCCAAGGAACTGGGCGTCACCCTCAAGTCCTATGCCGGCAAGATCGACGGTGATTCCGAAAGCCAGGTCGCTGCGATCGAGACCTGCATTGCCGATGGCGCCAAGGGTATCCTGATTGCCGCCTCCGATACCCAGGGTATCGTGCCCCAGGTCCAGAAGGCGCGGGATGCGGGTCTCTTGGTCATCGCGCTCGACACGCCGCTCGAACCCCTCAATGCCGCCGACGCCACTTTTGCGACGGACAACCTGCTCGCCGGCAAACTCATCGGCCAGTGGGCGGCTGCAACGCTCGGCGATGCCGCCAAGGAAGCCAAGGTGGCCTTCCTCGACCTGACGCCGTCGCAGCCCTCCGTCGACGTGTTGCGCGACCAGGGCTTCATGATCGGTTTCGGCATCGACCCCAAGGACCCGAACAAGATCGGCGACGAGGATGATCCGCGCATCGTCGGCCACGACATCACCAACGGCAACGAAGAGGGTGGCCGGACCGCGATGGAGAACCTCCTCCAGAAGGATCCGACCATCAACGTCGTCCACACGATCAACGAGCCGGCCGCCGCCGGCGCCTATGAGGCGCTGAAGTCCGTCGGCCGCGAGAAGGACGTGCTGATCGTTTCCGTCGACGGCGGCTGCCCGGGCGTCAAGAATGTCGCCGAGGGCGTGATCGGCGCGACGTCGCAGCAGTATCCGCTGATGATGGCGGCGCTCGGCATCGAGGCCATCAAGAAGTTCGCCGATACGGGCGAGAAGCCTACGCCAACCGAAGGCAAGGACTTCGTCGACACCGGCGTCGCGCTTGTCACCGACAAGCCGGTATCCGGCGTCGAGTCGATCGATACCAAGACCGGAATGGAGAAGTGCTGGGGCTGATCGGCCACGCGCACAGGCGTGAGGGGAAGGGCGGCCCCGGCCGCCCTTTCCGCAAGTGCCGAGGTCTTTGACAAGGCATCGAAAACCTGCGCAATTTTCAGGGCGGGGCGAGGAAAGCGCGAGATGCTTCTTGCCCGCGTTCCGCTCTGGCTTCTCAGAACCGATCGCGGCGCAAGCGGGATTGTCGTCGAGCGTTCTGAGGCTCGCCGCTTCGACCGGTGGGCCGCGCATCCTGCAGCAATGCACCCCCTCTTGAGCGGGGTTCACGGGAGGAGTCCCCATGGGCGAAACAAACACGGCCGCACAGCCATCCCAGGAATTCGAAAAGGTCCTGGCCGACAGTTCGACGGACGTAGCGTCTTTCGACGCGCATGATAAGACGCTGCTTCAGAAGCTGCAGCACTTCCTGCATTCGAGCCCGGCCGCGGTGCCGCTGATCGTGCTGGTTCTGTCGCTGATCGCCTTCGGGGTCATTCTCGGCGGCAAGTTCTTTTCCGCCTTCACCATGACGCTGATCCTGCAGCAGGTGGCAATCGTCGGTATCGTCGGTGCCGCTCAGACGCTCGTGATCCTGACCGCCGGTATCGATCTTTCGGTCGGCGCCATCATGGTGCTCTCATCCGTCATCATGGGGCAGTTCACCTTCCGCTACGGCTTCCCGCCGGTGCTCTCCGTCATCTGCGGTCTTGGGGTGGGGGCGCTCTGCGGCTACATCAACGGAACGCTCGTCGCGCGGATGAAGCTGCCGCCCTTTATCGTCACGCTCGGCATGTGGCAGATCGTGCTCGCCTCCAACTTCCTCTATTCCGCCAACGAGACGATCCGGGCTCAGGACATTTCCGCGAATGCCCCGATCCTGCAGTTCTTCGGCCAGAACTTCCGCGTCGGCAATGCCGTCTTCACCTATGGCGTCGTGGTGATGGTGCTCCTCGTCTGCCTTCTTTGGTACGTCCTGAACCGCACGGCCTGGGGGCGCTATGTCTATGCCGTGGGCGATGACCCCGAGGCTGCAAAGCTCGCCGGCGTCAACGTCACGCGCATGCTCATCTCCATCTATACGCTCTCCGGTCTCATCTGCGCCCTTGCCGGCTGGACCCTCATCGGCCGCATCGGCTCCGTCTCCCCGACAGCGGGGCAGTTTGCGAATATCGAATCGATCACCGCCGTGGTGATCGGCGGCATCTCGCTCTTCGGCGGCCGCGGCTCCATCATGGGCATGCTCTTCGGCGCGCTGATCGTCGGCGTCTTCTCGCTCGGCCTGCGCCTCATGGGCACCGACCCGCAATGGACCTATCTCCTGATCGGCTTGCTGATCATCATCGCCGTTGCAATCGACCAGTGGATCAGAAAGGTAGCAGCCTGATGGCACAGGAACCCATTCTCACCGCCCGTGGCCTCGTCAAGCGCTATGGCCGCGTGACTGCCCTCGATCGCGCCGACTTCGACCTCTATCCCGGTGAAATCCTGGCCGTTATCGGCGACAACGGCGCCGGCAAGTCCTCGATGATCAAGGCGATATCGGGCGCCGTCACGCCGGACGAGGGCGAGATCCGGCTGGAGGGCAGGCCCATCCAGTTCCGCTCGCCGATGGAGGCGAGACAAGCCGGCATCGAAACGGTCTATCAGAACCTCGCTTTGTCGCCGGCATTGTCGATCGCCGACAACATGTTCCTCGGCCGGGAAATCCGCAAGCCGGGAATCATGGGCAGGTGGTTCCGCTCGCTCGACCGGGCCGCCATGGAAAAGCAGGCGCGGGCGAAGCTCTCCGAGCTCGGTCTGATGACCATCCAGAACATCAACCAGGCGGTCGAGACGCTCTCGGGCGGACAACGCCAGGGCGTCGCGGTGGCACGCGCCGCCGCCTTCGGTTCCAAGGTCGTCATCATGGACGAGCCGACTGCGGCGCTCGGGGTGAAGGAGAGCCGCCGCGTGCTGGAGCTGATCCTCGACGTGCGTCGCCGCGGTCTGCCGATCGTGCTGATCTCGCACAACATGCCGCATGTCTTCGAAGTCGCGGACCGGATCCATATCCATCGTCTCGGCCGCCGCCTCTGCGTCATCAATCCCAAGGATTACACCATGTCCGATGCGGTGGCCTTCATGACCGGCGCGAAGGAGCCGCCGCGCGAGGCGATTGCGGCATGAGCGTCAAATCCCTTGCGGATGAAATCCTGAAGCGGGCGGTCGTTTCCGGCCGCTTCATCGTTGCCATCGCCGGTCCGCCCGGCGCCGGCAAGTCTACGCTTTCCGAAACGCTGGCGGAGGCGATCACGCAGGCGGGCGAAAAGGCGGCGGTGTTGCCCATGGACGGGTTTCACATGGACAATGCCGTTCTCGAAGAAAAAGGGCTGCTTGCCCGCAAGGGGGCACCCGAGACCTTCGACGTCCGATCCTTTCTCGCAACGCTTGCTGCCGTGCGCGCCGATGACGGCGAGGTTCTCGTTCCGGTCTTCGACCGCTCCCGCGAACTGGCGATCGCCTCGGCGAGGATCATCGCGCCCGAGACGCGTATCGTGCTTGCCGAGGGCAACTACCTGCTGCTGGAGGAAGCGCCCTGGAACGGCCTCGACGGCGCCTTTGATTATTCGATCTTCATAGATCCGGGTCTGGAGGTGATCGAGCGGCGGCTCCTGCAGCGCTGGTACGATCACGGCTATGACGAAGACGCGGCGCGCAGCAAGGCCTATGGCAACGACCTGCCCAATGCCCGCCGGGTCCTCGACAGCCGCAGGCCGGCGGATGTCGTGATCAGGGACTTTTAGAGTGCTCGGCATTCGTCCCGCAGTTTCCGGCCGCGGACTGCGGTGACCTTTCGAATCGCCATTGTCTTCGGCGGCGCAATGGTGTTATCGAGGCGCGGTTTCACCACATGAGTTGCCGCCCTTCGAGCGCACCGGTACGCCTGATGCCGGCCGCGCGGATCGGGCGCGAGCATCGGGAGAACGCTGATATGCAAGACCTCGTTATACGCCGCCCTGATGATTGGCATCTTCACCTGCGCGACGGCGGCATGCTGCGCGGCGTGATCGCCGATACGAGCCGCCATTTCGCGCGTGCCATCATCATGCCCAATCTGGTGCCGCCGGTGGTGACCTCGGCCGATGCGGCCGCCTATCGCGAGCGCATCCTCGCCGCCATTCCCGCAGGGGACCGGTTCGAGCCGCTGATGACGCTTTATCTTACCGAGGGCACCGATCCGGGCGATGTGGAAGCTGGGTTCAGGAGCGGCCTCGTCAAGGCGGTCAAGCTCTATCCGGCCGGCGCCACCACCAATTCGTCGAGCGGGGTCCGCGATATCGACAAGGCCATGCCGGTGCTCGAGCGCATGGCCGAGATCGGCCTGCCGCTCTGCGTCCATGGCGAGGTGACGACGGCCGAGGTCGATATTTTCGACCGTGAGGCAGTCTTCATCGAAACCGTTCTCGACCCGCTCCGCCGGCGACTGCCCGATCTCCGGATCACCATGGAGCATGTGACGACGAAGGACGGGGTCGATTATATCCGGGAGCACGCGGCCAATCTTGCCGGCTCCATCACCACCCATCACCTGATCATCAACCGCAACGCCATCCTCGTCGGCGGCATCAAGCCGCATTACTACTGTCTGCCGGTAGCGAAGCGCGAGGCGCATCGGCTGGCGCTTCGCCAGGCCGCGATCTCGGGCGACGTCCGCTTCTTCCTCGGAACGGACTCTGCCCCGCATGTCGACCCGCTCAAGGAATGCGCCTGCGGCTGTGCCGGCATCTACACATCGATCAACACCTTGAGCTGCCTCGCTCACGTCTTCGAGGAAGAGGGCGCGCTCGACCGGCTGGAAGCCTTCACCTCGCTGAACGGCCCAGCCTGGTACGGCCTGCCGGCAAACGAGGAAACGATCACGCTGCACAAGCAGGAGGAGACCGTCCGCTATCCCGCCAAGATCGAAACCGAGGCCGGCCCGGTCACGGTCTTCGACCCGATGTTTCCGCTTCATTGGGCCGTCGTCCAGCCCTGATTGCAGAAGGAGAATCCATGTTTTCGAATGCGTTCACCGATAAGGCGGTGATGGCCGATCTGGTCGCGAAGATGCTCTGGGAAATCAAGGCGGTGCATTTTCGCGCCGACGAGCCCTACAAGCTCTCTTCCGGCATGGCGAGCCCGGTCTATATCGACTGCCGCAAGCTGATCTCCTATCCGCGAATCCGTTCCGCGGTGATGGATTTCGCCGCTGCGACGATCCTGCGCGAAGCCGGCTTCGAGCGGTTCGACGTGGTGGCCGGCGGCGAGACTGCCGGCATTCCCTTCGCAGCCATGCTTGCCGAGCGTCTCGGCCTGCCGATGATCTACGTGCGCAAGGCGCCGAAGGGACATGGCCGCAACGCCCAGATCGAAGGCCATATGCCGGAGGGCGCGCGCGTCCTGGTCATCGAGGATCTGACGACCGCCGGCGGCTCGATGTTCAAGTTCATCGACGCGATCCGCGCGGCCGGCGGCGTCGTCGAGCACGGCATCGCGCTTTTCTACTACGACATCTTTCCGGAAGCCCGCGGCGACATGAAGTCGAAGGGCGTCGACCTGCACTACATCGCCACCTGGCGCAACGTGCTTGCCGTCGCGCGCGAACTGGCGCTGTTCGACGATAAGACGCTGAACGAGGTCGAAGCCTTCCTCAACGCTCCGCTCGACTGGTCGGGCCGTAACGGGGGCGTCAGCGCGCTCGCGGTCCAGTAGCGAAGGGCTTGGCGCGATTTGCCGGATCGATGAATATGTTTGGGGAGGAATGGACATGATCGTTTGCTGCGGAGAGGCCCTGATCGACATGCTGCCGCGGGAGACGACGGCGGGCGAGAGCGCCTTTGCGCCCTATGCGGGCGGCGCGATCTTCAACACGGCCGTCGCGCTCGGCCGGCTCGGCGTCCCCACAGGCTTCTTCACCGGCCTCTCGGACGATATGTTCGGCGACATCCTTCGCTCGACGCTTGAGGCCTCGAATGTCGATTTCGCTCCCTGCGCCACGCTGCCGCTGCACACGACGCTCGCCTTCGTGAAGCTCGTCGACGGGCATGCGAGCTACGCCTTCTTCGACGAGAACACGGCCGGTAGGATGATCACCACGGAGCACCTTCCGGCGCTCGGAGATTTCTGCGAGGCGCTGCATTTCGGCGCGATCAGCCTCATTCCCGAGCCCTGCGGCTCCACTTACGAGGCGCTGATGGCGCGGGAGCACGAAAAACGGGTGATCTCCTTCGATCCGAATATCCGCCCCGGCTTCATCAAAGACCGGGGGGCGCATGTCGGACGCATGAAGCGAATGGCCGCCATGTCCGATATCGTCAAGTTCTCCGACGAGGACCTCGCCTGGTTCGGCATGGAGGGCAGCCACGACGCGCTCGCGGCCGAATGGCTGAAACGCGGCCCGAAGCTGGTGCTGATCACCCGCGGCGCGGACGGCGCGGTCGGTTATACGGACGGCCACAAGGTCAAGGTCGCGAGCGAACGGGTCGAGGTCGTCGATACTGTCGGCGCGGGCGACACTTTCGACGCCGGTATACTGGCGTCGTTGAAGTTCAACGGCCTCCTGACCAAGGAGAAGGTGGCAAGCCTGACCGACGAGGCCATCCGTCAGGCCCTGACGCTCGGAGCGAAGGCGGCGGCCGTCACTGTTTCGCGCGCAGGCGCCAACCCGCCCTGGCGGCACGAACTCGGGCTGTGAGGTCGGTGCCGGCCACGCCGGGTCTCGGCGGGTCCAAGCAGCACGCGCGGCCGTCTATGCCCGCTCTGGCTTCCTCCATCTCCCCCGCAAGGGGGGAGAATCTGCGCGGCTGACCGATCACTCCGATCGGTCGTCGTTCAGCGTGCCGCCTTCAGCAGCGCAGCAACGAGTCCGGCGGTCGAGGAATCGTGTCCCTCGGTGCTTTCCTTGCCTTCGATGACGGGCAGCAGGCCGGTCGCCAGTTCCTTGCCGAGCTCGACGCCCCACTGGTCGAAGGAATTGATGTTGAAGAGCGCGCCTTCGACAAAGACGCGATGTTCGTAAAGCGCGATCAGACGGCCGAGCGCGAAGGGGTCGAGCTGATCGTAGACGATGGTCAGCGACGGCCGGTTTCCGGTGAAGACGCGGTGGGGTGCGATTTTGTCGGCCTTTGCCTCGTCCATTCCCTTGGAGGTCAGCTGCGCCTTGGCTTCCGCCAGCGTACGTCCTCTCATGAGGGCTTCCGACTGCGCCAGGCAGTTCGCCATCAGGAGCTGGTGCTGGTGGCGCAGGTCCTTTTCGTGGCCGTTCGCCGCGATCATGAACTCGGCGGGAATGATATCGGTTCCCTGGTGGATGAGCTGATAGAAGGCATGCTGGCCATTGGTGCCGGGCTCGCCCCAGACCACGGGACCGGTTGCGAATTCGACCGGCTGGCTGTCGAGCGTCACGCCCTTGCCGTTCGATTCCATGTCGAGCTGCTGCAGATAGGCCGGGAAGCGCGTCAGCCGCTGGTCGTAGGGCAGGATCGCCCGCGACGGATAGCCGAGAACGTTGCGATGATAGAAGCCGATGAGCCCGAGGAGCATGGGGACATTCCGGCGAAGCGGCGCGCTGCGGAAATGCTCGTCCATGGCGTGGCCGCCATCGAGGAAGCGGCCGAAATTCTCCTTGCCGATCGCGATCATCAGCGGCAGGCCGATCGCAGACCAGATGGAATAGCGCCCGCCGACCCAGTCCCAAAAGCCGAAGACGCGGGCGGCATCGATGCCGAAGGCGCCGACCTTATCCAGGGCGGTGGAGACGGCCGCGAAGTGATGACCCACCGCCGCCTCGCCGAGCTTGCCGGCGATGAAGGCGCGGGCAGTCGCCGCATTGGTCATCGTCTCGATCGTGGTGAAAGTCTTGGAGGCGACGATGAAGAGAGAGGTTTCGGGATCGAGGAGCTTCAGCGTGTCGGCGATGTGGGCGCCGTCGACGTTGGAAACGAAGTGCAGCCGCGGACCGTCATGGAAGGGGGCAAGCGCCAGCGTCGCCATGACAGGGCCGAGGTCGGAGCCCCCGATGCCTATATTGACGACGTCGGTGATTTTCTTGCCTGTGGCTCCTTTCAGGGCACCGGAGCGGACGTCGTCAGCGAACTTGCCCATGGCCTCCAGAACGGCATTGACGTCCGGCATGACGTCCTTGCCACCCACGAGAACCGGCCGGTTCGACCTGTTCCTGAGCGCCGTATGCAGAACCGCGCGCTCCTCGGTGATGTTGATGATATCGCCGCGGAACATCGCATCGCGCTTTTCCTCGACCTTCGCCGCCTTGGCGAGCGCTTCGAGGCCGTCGATCACCCGGTCGTTCACGGCGCATTTGGAATAGTCGAAGAGGAGGTCGTCGAACGCCGTGCTGAAGCGCGAGAAGCGGTTCGGATCGGCCGCGAAGGCGGCACGGATATCGGTCGCATCGGTTTCGCGTGCAGTGGCTTTCAGGTTTTCGACAAGCGCTTTCATCGCAGGGCTCCTTGCATCGCAACTGGGGCATGGGAATGAGGGCATTGGAATTTGGCTGCGATAGCTAGTCGGTTTAACCGCGGCAAATCAAGGGCAGGTGTGCGCTGCAGCGAAAAAAGGTGGCCGCATCGCTCCATCGGCAGGGCGGCGAAAACTTCCCCTCACTCCAACCTCTCCAGGCAGGCGGTCAGAGGGGACTCGGACGCGCACGCAGCGGCAAAATGGAACGGAGCCGGTGCCACGAGTCCCTTCTCCCCGTCCAGCGGGCAGAAGGTGGCCGGCAGGCCGGGTAAGGGGCGTTTTCGCGCCCAAGCCTTTACCCGCGAAGATCCTTGCGCAGGATCTTGCCGACGTTCGACTTGGGCAGTTCGGTGCGGAACTCCACGTGCCGCGGCCGCTTGTAGTTGGTGAGGTTGGCGGCGCAGTGGCGCTTGACCTCTTCTTCGGTGAGGTTCGGGTCCTTGCGCACGACGAAGAGCTTGACCGCTTCGCCGGAATGCGGGTCGGCAATACCGATTGCGGCGCATTCGAGGATGCCGGGATGGGTCGCCGCCACCTCTTCGATCTCGTTGGGGAAAACGTTGAACCCCGAGACGAGGATCATGTCCTTCTTCCGGTCGACGATCTTCGTCAGCCCCTCGGCGTCCATGAAGCCGACATCGCCGGTGCGGAAGAAGCCGTCCGGCGAAATGGCCCTGGCCGTTTCCTCAGGCCGCTGCCAGTAGCCCGCCATCACCTGGGGCCCGCGAATGCAGATCTCTCCGATTTCGCCAGCGGGGAGCGTGCGCCCGTCCTCGTCCCGGATCTCGACCTCCGTCGAAGGCAACGGCATGCCGATCGTGCCGGTGAAATCGTCGGTGTCGAGGCGGTTGGCGGTCGCTACCGGCGAGGTCTCGGAAAGGCCGTATCCTTCATGAATCGGGCAGCCGGTGAGCTCAAGCCAGCGCTCGGCGACGGGCCGCTGCACCGCCATGCCGCCCCCGAAGGTCAGGATCAGGGACGAGAAGTCGAGTTTGCGGAATTCGGGATTGTTCATCAACGCGTTGAAGAGCGTGTTCAGCCCCGGAAAAATGTTCGTCCTGTACCTGCCGAGCTCCTTGACGAAGGCGGGGATATCGCGCGGATTCGGTATCAGGATGTTGTTGCCGCCGGTTGCCAGCCCCATCAGCGAATTCACCGTGAGCGCGAAGATATGATAGAGCGGCAGCGCGCACATGAAGGTGAGACTCTCCGGGCGCGGTTTGCGCAGGAAGGCCGTGTTCAGCCACAGTTCCATCTGGGCCATGTTGGACAGGAGATTGGCGTGCGTCAGCGTTGCGCCCTTGGAAACACCGGTGGTGCCACCGGTATATTGCAGGAAGGCGACATCCCCCGGCGCCACGTTCGGCCGCTTGAAGCCGAGCGTCGCGCCCTTGGCAAGAACCGACTTGAAAGAAAGGTGACCTGGAATCGACCAGGCGGGGACCAGCTTCTTCACGCGGCGCACCACCAGATTGACGATTGTTCCCTTCGGACCAAGCATGTCGCCCATGCTGGCGACCACGACATGCTTGACCTTCGTGCGGGGCAGCACCTGCTCGACCGTATGGGCGAAGTTCTCGAGCACGAAGATCGCCTTGGCGCCGGCATCCACCAACTGGTGCTCCAGTTCGCGCGGCGTATAGAGCGGATTGACGTTGACGACGGTGAAGCCGGCTCGCAGGATTCCGTAGACGATGACGGGATTTTGAAGGATGTTGGGCATCATCACCGCAACCCGATCGCCGCTCGCGAGCCCCAGCGACTGGAGCCAGGCGCCGATTTTGGCCGAATGCGCATTGAGATCGGAGAAGGTCAGCGCCTTGCCCGTGCAGGTGAATGCGGGCCGCCAGGAATATTGCGCAACCGCGTGATCGAAGAATTCGCCGATGGAGCGGTAGGTGAGCGGGCCGATGTCGGCGGGCACGCCCGGCGGGTAGGATCCGAGCCAGATCTTCGCCGTACCGGAACCCGACTGCTGGGTGCTTGCTTCCGCCATGACCTTCCTCCCTCTGGTCGCCAATGAACGGCCGTCATCGCGGCAAAGAAAAATCCCTCCCGATCTTCCTCTCCGTCGAAGATGCTGCTTTTAGCTCGCCTCTTCAAGCCGTAATCCGGATTATATAACTTTGACGTAAACGTCAACAATCGGCAGGCATGCACCGGTTTGTGAAATATTGATGTGCCCTGCAGCACAGTTCTTGCAGGTGCAGCCGGCCCGCCTATACTGCACTGCAGTATACCCTGCCACGACATCGGCTGCGCCGACGTCCCCAAGATATTTTACAAGATCCCTCCCAAGCGGCGGCCGACGGGCCGCGAGCCAAGGTAACGCATGTCCGAAGACGTCCTTTCCGCCGATATCGGCCCCACCCATATAGGCAAGTCCCGCAACAGAGTTTCCGCGGCGGAAATCGCGCTGGCTGTCGGCGGTTTCGGTATCGGTACCGGCGAATTCGCCATTATGGGTCTGTTGCCTCAGGTCGCAGACGACCTCGCGGTGTCGGTGCCGGCGGCCGGCGCCGTCATCAGCGCCTATGCGCTCGGGGTCGTCGTCGGGGCGCCGTTGATCGCGGTGCTTGCGGCGCGGTTCGCCCGTTTTCATGTGCTGCTGGTCCTGATGGCGGTCTTTGCGTTGGGCAATTTCGCGTCCGCATTTGCTCCAAGTTTCCAGCCGCTCGTCGCCGCGCGCTTTTTCGCGGGCCTGCCGCACGGCGCCTATTTCGGCGTGGCGGCACTGGTCGCGGCAGGACTTGCGGCACCGAACCAGCGGGCGCGCGCGGTCGGGCGGGTCATGATGGGGCTGACGATCGCCACCCTTTTCGGCACGCCGCTCGTCGCCTGGTTCGGCCAGGCGCTCGGCTGGCGCAGCGCCTTTGCGATCGTCGGCGGCATCAGCCTTATGACGATGGTCCTGATCTGGCTTCACGTGCCGCGGGACAGGGGCGATCCGCAGGCGACGCCGCTGCGGGAATTGAGCGCGCTGGGAAGCCTCCAGGTCTGGTTGCTGCTGGGCATCTGTGCGATCGGCTGCGGCGGGATGTTCGCCGTCTTCACCTATATCGCACCGGCGCTGACCCAGGTCGCGGGCGTTTCCGTCGCCAATGTACCCGTCATGCTGTCGGTCTTCGGCGCAGGCATGATCCTCGGCAATATCGTGGGTTCGCGGCTCGCCGATTGGTCGCTTACGCGCGCCATCGGCATCGCGCTCGTCTTCAACGTCTTCGCCTACATCCTCTTCTATTTCACCATGACGAGCCCCTGGATGGCGATCGTCAACGTGCTTTTCATCGGCGGTGGCTTCGCCGTCGTTCCGGGCGTCCAGACCCGGCTGATGGACGTCGCCGGAAAGGCGCAGACGCTCGCGGCAGCCCTCAGTCATTCCGCCTTCAATCTCGCCAATGCCCTTGGCGCCTGGCTCGGCGGCATTGCCATCGCCGCCGGCTATGGCTGGACTTCGCCGGGGCTCGTCGGCGCCGTGCTCGGTATCGGCGGTTTCGCCATATTCCTCGCCTCGGTGCTCGTGGATCGCCGGAGAGGGGACGCGTAGCCTGACTGCGTGCGAAACCGCACGCGCTTTCCTCATCCGCTCTAATCTCCCTGTCACGTCCCTTTGCTAGGTGAAAATGCGCGCGTTCCGGCGTAAAGGGCCGATTCGGAGCCGGCCGCCATCATTGCGCCGGAAACCGCGTCCAGCGGAGCGGAACGGGCTGGCAAGGTTGCGGGTTTGTTGTAAGGTTCGAAGAGACGGAGGAGAATTGGTGCAATTGGGCAATCGCGAACGAGAGAATCTACCTGTGGAGCCGCGGCTCTTCGGGCAGCCGGCCCATTCACGCTCCGCCCTCGTCGTGCCGATTTCGGCGGCCCGGTGGCTGCTCGTTCTCATTCTGCTTTGCGGCGTCTATTTCTTCCATGGTTTCCTCGTGCCGGTGCTTGCGGCGGTGGTCATCGGGTTCGCGAGCTGGCCCATCTATTGGCGGCTGCTTCAAGGCGTGAACGGCAACCGCACACTTGCTGCGACGATCGCCATCATTTCCGTCGTCGCCTTTATCGTCGTGCCGATCTCGCTTGTCGCGATCTATGCCGTTGACGAAGTGCGCGATTGGCTCGTCTGGGCGGTTGCGACCAATGCGAACGGCGCCCCGGCGCCTGCCTGGCTGGCGACGATCCCGGCGGTGGGCGCCTGGCTCGGCGAACAATGGGTCAAATATGTCGGTCACCCCGGCGCTCTCGGGGAATTGGTGCAGCTCGTGAGCGGCTCCAATATCGGCAATATCTATCGCGGCGTGCTCGTGGTCGGTGCCTCCGCCTTCCAGTCCTTCCTGACGCTCCTTTTCATGCTGATCACGCTCTTCTTCGTCTATCGTGACGGCCAGTCCTTTTCGAAGCAGCTCGACCATCTTGGCGAACGGATCTTCCCGATGCGCTGGGAGAGGCTGTCGCGCGTGGTGCCTCTTACGATCAGTTCGACGGTCACCGGCATGGGCATCATCGCGATCGGCGAAGGCATCGTGCTCGGCGTCGCCTATTGGCTGGCCGGCGTGCCGTCGCCGGTGACGCTCGGCATCATCACCGGCGTCATGGCGCTCGTTCCGGGCGGCGCTCCGCTCTGCTTCACCCTGGTCTCGGTCTATCTCGTTGCAAGCGGCTCGCCCGTCCACGGCGTCGCGCTGTTCACCTGGGGTACGACGGAGCTCTTCATCGTAGACAAGACATTGCGCCCGAGGCTCGTCGGCGGCCCGATCAAGCTGCCCTTCCTGCCGACGTTTTTCGGCCTGATCGGTGGCGTCAAGACGATGGGGTTTCTCGGTCTCTTCGTCGGCCCGGTCCTGATGGCGCTGCTGGTCGCCATCTGGCGCGAATGGCTTCGCGAGGTGACGAGCCAGCCGGAGCCGACCGTCAACGGTATACCCAGGGTGGATATTTCCGCCAAGTGAGACCGAAGCCGGCCACGCGGCGATATGGCATTTGCATGGAAGTTGTTTTAAGACAGACTGCAATCCTTCATTTGTAGGCCGTACCTCTCGAACATGAGTGTCGCACCCGACGGCGAAGACGCAGACAGGCCGGGCGCGAATCGTCGCCCCATCGCCGCGCGCGACAGCGGCTACGCGCGGCGCTTGACGGCGTTGCTTCTGAAGACTTCGGTCACGCCGAACCAGATCTCGCTTGCAAGCGTCGTCTTTGCCGCGCTGGGGGCAGGGGCCCTCCTTTCCGCAGCCCGCTGGCCGTTCCTTTATCCCGTGGCGCTCGCCGCTATCCAGTTGCGCCTCCTTTGCAATCTTCTCGACGGCATGGTGGCGGTCGAGGGCGGGCGCGGTTCGCCGGTGGGAGCGCTCTACAACGAGTTTCCCGACCGGGCCGCCGACACCTTGCTCATCGTTGCACTCGGCTATGCCGCCGGCGCGGGATGGCTCGGCTGGGCGGGAGCGCTTGCGGCCGCCTTGACGGCCTATGTGCGCGTCTTCGGCGGGTCGCTCGGCCAGGGCCAGGACTTCCGCGGTCCCATGGCGAAACAGCACCGTATGGCGTTGATGAGTCTCGCCTGCGTGCTGGCATTCGCGGAAGCGATTCTGATGACAGAGCGCCTCGTGCTTTACGCCACGGCTTGGATCATCCTTGCCGGCGCGCTCGTCACATGCGCGACCCGCACCAGGGCCATCGTCGCGCGCATTCGGGAAGGCGCGAACCCGTGATCGACCTGGCATTGATCGGCCTCACGCGGTTCATCGTCGGCGGGCAGGCGCACTGGATGGGCTCGCACCCGGAAATGCGCCAGCGCATATATTTCGCCAATCACGCGAGCCATCTCGACACGCTGCTGATCTGGTCGGCGCTGCCGCGTGCGTTGCGCGCGTCGACGCATCCGATCGCCGCGGCGGACTATTGGGGCAGGGGGGCCGTGAGGCGTCATATCGGGCTGAAGGTGCTGAACGGCGTGCTCGTCGAGCGCTCGACGCAGGGGCCGCCCGGAGCGGCTCTCGCGCCCTTGCGCAACGTGCTCTGCGAGGGTGAGTCGCTCATCCTTTTCCCGGAGGGCACGCGCGGCAGCGAACGGTTGCCGGGGCCGTTCAAGAGCGGGCTCTACTGGCTGTCTCAGGAATTTCCCGACGTGGAACTGATCCCGACCTATCTCGACAATCCCTCGCGCGCCTTTCCCAAGGGAACCTTTTTGCCCGTCCCCATCAGCTGCACGGTGCGTTTCGGACCGCCGGTCGCGCGCCACACCGGCGAAGAGAAGGAGGCTTTTCTGGAACGCGCCCGCGCAGCGGTCGCCGCACTTGCGCCGGAACCCATCGGATGAGGCCGCCATGTCCTTGAACGACAAACTCTTTATCCTCTTCGCCGGCATAGTCGCTCTTCTCGGAGCGGCATCGCTGATCGGCTTCGTGCTGTCGCGCCGCGCGACGTCCGAAACGGGGCGGGCGACGATCGACAATCTCAATGCCCGTATCAGGGCATGGTGGGTGATGATCGCCATATTCGCGGTGAGTTTCGCTCTCGGCCGCGGCGTCACGCTCGTGCTCTTTGCTCTCACTTCCTTCTACACGCTGCGCGAGTTCGTCTCGCTGACGCCGACGCGTGCCGCCGATCACCTGCCGCTCGTCGCTTCCTTTTACGTTCTGCTGCCGCTGCAATACTGGCTGATCTCGATCGACTGGTATGCGCTTTTCACCATTCTGATACCGGTCTACGGCTTCCTCCTCCTGCCGAGCCTTTCCGCGCTGAAGGGCGACACGGAGCAGTTCCTGCTGCGCGTCTCGCGCATCCAGTGGGGGCTGATGCTGACGGTCTATTGCATCAGCCACGCACCGGCCCTCCTGGCGCTCGACATCCCCGGCCGGCCGGGCGAAGGCTTTCTGCTGCTCTTCTTCCTCATCACCATCGCGCAGTTCAGCGATGTCATGCAGTATGTCTTCGGCAAGCTTTTCGGCCGGACGAAGATCGCACCGGTCGTC
Source organism: Sinorhizobium sp. 22678 (assembly GCF_052044265.1). Lineage (NCBI taxonomy): Bacteria > Pseudomonadati > Pseudomonadota > Alphaproteobacteria > Hyphomicrobiales > Rhizobiaceae > Sinorhizobium > Sinorhizobium sp. 22678. Next base: position 60,623 of record NZ_JBQEMS010000021.1, read on the forward strand.
AGCCCGTCGAAAACGGTCGAGGGACTTGCCGGAGGCGGGCTTTCGGCCGTGGCTGCCGGCGCGGCCTTGTGGTGGATAACGCCCTTCACGCCGTTGCAGGCGGCCGCCATGGCCCTCGCCATCGTCGCCATGGGCTTTCTCGGCGGACTGGCGCTCTCGGCCGTGAAGCGCTCGATGGGCGTAAAGGACTGGGGCTCGATGATCAGCGGGCATGGCGGCGTACTCGACCGAATGGATTCGCTGAGCTTCGCGGCACCGGTGTTCTTTCACCTGACGCGATATTTTTACACGTGATGGGTGACGGCGGATCACGGTTTCGTGTTCCTCCATGAGGGAAGGATTGTACCCGTCGAAGAGTCGTTTCTCCTGCCGCGCCGTCGAAAGACTGCTGCGGTCCAACACGCATAAAAAGGAGAAGCCCTTGCGAATTGCGTTTCTGATTGTTCTGACAACGATTCTTGCCACGCCTGCTTCGGCGCAGGACACCGCACTCCATGACCCTTCGATCAGCCGCGATGCCCAGGATGGGGTGATCCGTCTGTACGGTGCAGGCGGTCCGCACACCGCCATCCGGAAAGTCGCGGACGTCTGGACGAAGGAGACCGGCCGCAAGGTCGAAATCACCGCCGGGCCGGAGAAAACATGGTCGAAAAAGGCGCAGGCCGATGCGGACGTCATTTGGGGCACCTCCGAGCAGGCGATGACTGCTTTTCTCGAGACGTATCAAGGATTTTCGTCGGATCAGGTCGCGCCGATTTACCTGCGTCCCGCAGTGATTGCCGTGAAAGCGGGTAATCCCAAGGGGATCGCAAAATTCGAGGACCTTCTGGCGGTCGGGACGAAAATCGTCGTAACCGAGGGGGCTGGCGTCGCCAACACATCGGGGACGGGTGTATGGGAGGACATCGCGGGCCGCCTCGGCCGGCTGGAGGATGTCGCGGCGTTCCGCAGGAACATTGTCGCTTTCGAACATGGTTCGGGCGCGAGCTTCAAGGCGTTCAAAGCGTTGGATGCAGACGCCTGGATCACCTGGCCGAATTGGCCGGTTTCGAACCCCGACACCCTGGAAGCGGTGATGCTGTCGAGCGATCGGGCAATATGGCGCGACTTGAGCGTCGCGCTGGCCCCCGACGCCGATCCCGAAGCAAAAGCGTTTCTGGACTATCTGATCTCCGATGAAGCGCAGAAGATCATGTCCCGCGAAGGCTGGATACGCTGATCTGATTTGCTGTGCCAGCGCGGCCCCCCAGTCGCGACGGCGTGATCATGGACGACCGTCCGCTTAAAAGATCAGCGGCGTCCGCGGGGGCGATCGATAATGCCGGGGCGTGGCTATCTTTCCTGCCGCCACGCTCACGGCTTTCAGCACGGTCGGACGGCCGAAAAGAGATTTCCCTTCTTTGCACATCCTGCGATCACCGCGGCCGGAGAGGCATACAGCAACGGTTAGAAGACGCTTAAGTCAGCAGCCCGTGTATTGCCGAGCTTTCGATAGAGCCATATGTCAGCCAATCAACCGGGCGACCCAGGAGCCGCCCAAAAACACTCTGATCTCTGAAGAAATGGTGCCGCTTACGTGACTCGAACACGTGACCCCATCATTACGAATGATGTGCTCTACCGACTGAGCTAAAGCGGCCCTTGGGGCGGTTCCGCGAACGTCGCGGAACGAATGTGAGGCGCTGATAAACGCAAAGCGGCGAGATTTCAAGCCATCAGTTTCGAGAACTTGAAAATTCCTGGGCCGGCGGCCCTTCGGAATTGGAATCGAAGCCGAGACGTGCGCGTGCGGCGTCGTATTCCTGTTCCAGCCGGTCGATAAGGCGGGCGACGGTGCCGACTTCGCGCACGGCGCCTATCCCCTGGCCGCAGCCCCAGATGTCCTTCCATGCCTTGGCGCCTTCCGTTGCCGTGCCGAAGTCCATCTTGGAGGGATCGGCTTCCGGCAGATTGGCCGGGTCCATCCCGGCGGCAAGGATCGACGGTTTCAGGTAATTGCCGTGTATGCCGGTGAAGTAATTGGAATAAACGATGTCGGCGGCGTTGCTGTCGACGATCATCTGCTTGTAGGCATCGCTCGCGCGGGCCTCTTCCGTGGCGATGAAGGGCGACCCGATATAGGCCATGTCGGCCCCCATCGCTTGCGCAGCGAGCACTGCGCCGCCGGTGGCGATCGCGCCCGAGAGCAGAAGCGGCCCGTCGAACCAGGCGCGGATTTCCTGCACGAGCGCGAAGGGCGAGAGCGTTCCCGCATGGCCGCCAGCGCCTGCCGCGACTGCGATCAGCCCGTCTGCGCCCTTGCGGATCGCGGAATTCGCATGGCGGTTGTTGATGACGTCGTGGAGAACGACACCGCCATAGGAATGGATGGCGGCATTAACCTCCGGCACGGCCCCTAGCGAGGAGATGACGATCGGAACCTTGTACTTGACGCAAAGCATCAGATCCTGTTCGAGCCGGACGTTCGATTTGTGTACGATCTGGTTCACCGCGAAGGGTGCCGCCGGGCGCTCGGGGTGTCTGGCATCGTGGTCGGCCAGTGTCTCGGTGATCTCCGCCAGCCATTCGTCGAGCTGCGATTGCGGGCGGGCGTTGAGCGCCGGAAAGGCGCCGATAATGCCGGCCTTGCATTGTGCGATCGTCAGCCGGGGATGCGAGACGATGAAAAGCGGCGCCCCTACGATCGGCAGCCTCGTTTTCCCTGACAGGATTGGCGGCAACGACATCGAAAAAATCTCCATCCCAACTTTGACGTTCTCGTAAACGTCAAAACTGATAGCAGCAACGGACGCGCTTGCCTACTGCATCGTTCCTGAAGTCCACCGGTCCGCAAGGACATGCAGCAACCGCGAGGGCAATAGCGACCTTTGCGCCTCCGATAAGACGCCGAGACACCGCAAAGCGGTGCGCGCTCCGGCAATTCGGCCACGCTCGCCCATGTTTTACCTGGGGAACACCGGACGAAGCCGCGGCTGCACTTGCGAATTCGCAATGCAGCGGTTACCCAATTCTTAATAAAACCAACGGCGTGTGACGGGAAGAGGCGGGGCTCGTCGCCAGAAAGGCACATCCGGCAGCGTATTGCGGCAACCGGAAGACTTCGCGCAGAAGGATTTGACGTGAGCGGACTTGAGACAGCGATCAGGAATGCGCTGGAAAGAGCGGATCGAAGCAATGCGGAGATCCGGGCGCGCATCTATCAGTCGGCGCGTCAGGCGCTGGAAAACGGTCTGCAGAAGCAGCAGATCGAAGATCCGGAGGTCATCTCCGTGCAACGTCACCGGCTCGAAGCGGTCATCCGCGCGATCGAGATGGAAGAGCGCGCTGCCCTTAAGGAGCGCGCTCAGACTCCGGTGGTGAGCCTTGGCGAGGTGAAGGCGAGGGGCGAGAGGGTAGAGCGCGCTCCCGAAGCGCCAGCACCCGCCGCGCCACGGAGCGAGCCGGCATTGAAGCCGGAGGGAAGCCCCCCTGCACAGGCGGATGGCGGGCTTGGCGCTTTGCGTCCCGAACGCGACGGCTCGCCGGCGGCTTTCAGAGCGGCGGCGGACGAGGGAAGAATAGAACCCGCGCGCAAGCCTGCTCCCGATCCGGGCGTCGCCGACCAGCGACCGCGCAAGCGCAGGCGCAGCCGGTTCTTCTCCTATGCGATGATCGTTGCCACGCTTGCAGCGGCGGCCGGTGTCGCCGTCTGGTGGGTTCAGACGAACGACCTGCTCCGGCCGCCGACGGACACCGGCGTCGCCAATCCGCCCGCGACGGTGGATGCGGAGGATTTCGACGGAGCGGCCGGCCTGCAGACCCTCGGCGCCCAGGAGGGCTTCTCCGGCGATTGGATAGAGGTCTTTGCTCCCGGAGAAACTGCGGCGGTCACGCCGGGGCCGCGCGCCAGCGCGGAACCGTCCGGCGGTGATGCAGGCGAGAGCCTGCGGTTGATTTCGGCAGCGGCCTCCAAGGAGGGCGATGTGGCGATCGAAATTCCCGCGGATGTCCTTGCCCAGCTGTCGGGCAAGTCATCGACACTCGCCCTGACGGTCCAGGCGGCTCCGGGCAAGGCAACCGAATTCTCGGTCGAATGCGATTTCTCGACGCTCGGCGACTGCGGCCGGCACCGCTTCACCGTACACGACGAGCGGGTCGACATGCTGTTGAAGATCAATTTCGAGCGCGGCTCGGCACCCAGCAGCCCTGGAAAACTGGTGATCAACAGCGATCTCAGCGGCGGCGGCAACAGCCTCGATCTCTTTGCGATCCGGGTGCAGCCGGGCGGCTGATCGTCAGCGCGTCGGAATCACCTGAGAAAACCGGAGCCGGAGCCGAGGATCTTCTCGTCGACATCGCCGATCGCCGTCTCGTCCTTGCCGTCATAGTCGAGCTTCGTCAGCATGTGGCGGATCACGTTGATGCGGGAGCGGCGCTTGTCGTTCCCGCGGATGACGGTCCATGGCCCGTGCTCCGTGTGCGTTTCCTTCAGCATACGGTCGCGTTTTCCGGTGTAGTCGTCCCACTTGTTCAGCGCCGCGATGTCCATCGGCGAAAGCTTCCAGATCTTCAATGGGTCGTGGCGCCGGTCATGGAAGCGCTTCAGTTGCATCTCCCGGCCGATATTGATCCAGAACTTGAAGAGATGGATGCCCTCGTTCGCGATCATCTCCTCGAAACGCGGCGTCTCTTCGAGGAATTGCTCGTACTGGTCGGCGGTGCAAAAGCCCATCACCGGTTCGACACCGGCGCGGTTGTACCAGGAGCGGTCGAATAGGACGAACTCGCCGGCGGTCGGGAAGGTTGCGACATAGCGCTGGAAATACCACTGACCCCGTTCGGTCTCCGTCGGTTTCGTCAGTGCGACGACGCGCGCGGAGCGGGGATTCATATTGGCCGTCGTCGCGTGGATCGCACCACCCTTGCCGGCGGCGTCGCGACCCTCGAAGACCGCCATTACGCGCGTGCCGGTCGCCTGCATCCAGAACTGGACCTTGACCAGTTCGATCTGCAACTTCGTCAGCGTTTCTTCGTACTCCTCCCGATCGAGCTTTTTCTTGTAGGGATAATCGTCGGAGCCGAAGGCTTCCTCGTCGATCCATTTCGGCAGGTCCGGATCGTCGATGTCGAAGATGCGGCTTCTGCCGTCAATCTCCAGTTCGACCGCCCGGCTCCCCGGCCTTGCTTCGGCCGGTGCTTCGTGGCGTGCCATCTGTTTCCTCCCGCTCGCTCGATTTCTCCGGAGGAGGCCATAATTACATTGCGGATTCAAGCATGTCGTGAAAATCATGTCATGAAGCAGCGCTATCTCTGCGCCCTTATGGCCGGATTCTGATGGAGGATTTGAGGCGGTTACCCTCACTTCTGCGGCATCCGGGCCGCTGGCTGGATCAGCAGCAGTCGTCGAGGTGCAGGAGGCAGCGAATTGAGGAACGAGGGTATCGTGTTGGATGGCGCGAAGGTGTTCTGGCGCACCCTGCTGCCGAGGTTGAAGGCGGAACGCGGGCTTCTCGGCCTGTCCGTCGTGCTCGCCTTCCTTGCCGCACTGGCGGGCATCCATCCGCTGGCCGTTCTGCCTTTCTGGATCGTGCTCGTCGCGGCCATCCTCAACCGGGGGGCACCGCCCGTCCAGGCAGCGCCGGCAAGCGGCGGCGCTGCCGTGGAAACCAAGGCCGACCCGCTCGCTCCCCTGCTCGACGCGCTCGACATGCCGGTGCTCGTCGTGGCGGCCGACGAGACCGTCGTCTTCCAGAACGTTGCCGCAGAGAAGGCTTTCGGAACCATCCCCCAGGACAGCTATCTTTCCGCCCGCGTCCGTTCGCCCGGCATTCTCGACATGGTGCGCGAGACGATCGCGACAGGCAAAGTCAACCAGATCGAGCATGCGGAACGGCTGCCTTCGGAGGCGGTCTACGTGGTTCGCGTCGCGCCCGCGGACATAGGTTCCGAAGTTTCCGGCCGGCGCATCTTCCTGCTGACGTATCGCGATATCTCGCAGGCCCGCCGCATCGACCGGATGCGCTCCGACTTCGTCGCCAATGCCAGCCATGAGCTGCGCACGCCGCTCGCATCTCTGCGCGGCTTCATCGAGACGCTGCAGGGCCCCGCCCGCGACGACCGGAAGGCCCAGGAGAAATTCTTCGGAATCATGCACGAGCAGGTCACGCGCATGAGCCGGCTCGTGGACGACCTCCTGTCGCTGTCGCGGCTCGAGTTGAAGTCGCACATCGCGCCGGACGATGCCGTCGATCTCGGGCCGCTGCTCGGACACGTGCGCGACAGCCTGGCGCCGCTTGCGGGGGAACTCGACGTGACGATCGCGCTGGAGGTTCCGCAGACGCCGGTTTTCGTCCAGGGGGATCGGGACGAACTGGTGGAGGTCTTCGAAAACCTTATAGAGAACGCCTGCAAATACGGGCAGGAAGGCAAGCAGGTCGATGTCCGGCTGACCGGCGGGAACGGTCATCAGGCGGAGGTGACGGTTACCGACCACGGCCCGGGAATACCTGCCGAGCATGTCCCGCGCATCACCGAGCGCTTCTACCGGGTCAATGTCGAGGCGAGCCGGTCGAAGAAAGGCACCGGCCTGGGCCTCGCCATCGTCAAGCATATCCTCACGCGTCACCGCGCCCGCCTGCTCATCCATTCGGAGGTGGGGAAGGGCACGGTCTTCAAGGTCCGCTTCTGACACACCACGCCGCGCTGAAATATTCCTACGAGGAAATCAGGAAGTATTTTCAGCATGTTAGCCTGTCATAAATGTTTCACCGAATTGACATAAAAGCTGTAGCCATCGGCGGCTAACTAGGGGCGGCCGATGAAACGGCGAAGAGAGCGCTGAACCCTGGCGCACCAACACAAGCCCATTCCGGGAGAACATTCATGAAATCTCTTAAACTCACTGTAGCGGCGCTGGTTGCATCCGCCGCCTTCGCGGGCGTTGCTGCGGCTCGCGACCAGATCCAGGTCGCCGGCTCCTCGACCGTTCTTCCCTATGCCAAGATCGTTGCCGAGAATTTCGGCGAGACCTTCCCCGACTTCAAGACGCCGGTGGTCGAGTCCGGCGGCTCCTCTGCCGGCCTCAAGGAATTCTGCAAGGGCGTGGGTGAAGACACGATCGATATCGCCAACTCTTCCCGCAAGATCAAGGACAGCGAAGTCGAGGCCTGCAAGGCTGCCGGCGTGACCGAGATCCAGGAAGTGAAGATCGGCTATGACGGTATCGTCTTCGCCACCGACGCCGGCAATGCCGACCTCGCCCTGAAGCCGGAGCACATCTACAAGGCGCTCGCTGCCGAAGTCGTCGTCGACGGCAAGCTCGTCGCCAATCCCTACAAGAAGTGGTCGGAAGTCGACGCATCGCTGCCGGACGCCGAAATCGCCGCCTATATTCCGGGCGAAAAGCACGGCACGCGCGAAGTCTTCGAAGAGAAGATCCTTGCCGCCGGCTGCAAGGACACCGGCGCTCAGGACGTCATCAAGGCCGCCGTCAGCGACGAGAAGCAGCAGCACAGCAAGTGCATCGCGGTGCGCAAGGACGGCATGGCCGTCGATATCGACGGCGACTACACCGAGACGCTGGCACGTATCGACTCCAACAAGAACGGCATCGGCGTCTTCGGTCTCTCGTTCTACGAAAACAACGCCGACAAGCTGAAGGTCGCGACCGTCAACGGCGTCGTTCCCTCGACCGAGACGATCGCTTCCGGCGAGTATCCGGTTTCCCGCCCGCTGTTCTTCTACGTCAAGAAGGCTCACATCGGCGTGATCCCGGGCCTCAAGGAATATGTCGAATTCTTCGTCGACGATCAGATGATCGGCCCCGACAGCCCGCTTGCCGAATACGGCCTCGTTGCCGCTCCGGACGCCGAGCGCGAGGAAATCCGCACGTCCTTCGAGGCAGGCAACCTGCTCTGATCATGACAGGCTCCGGCGCTTCTCAGCGCCGGAGCCGCATTCTTCCGAATTTGTCGGGGCTTACGACAAGCCTGTCGCGGAGACGTGCCGATGAGTACTTCGCTCCTTCTCCTGATCATCGCTTTGATCGGTTTCATTGCGTTTCTTGCCGGCCGTGCGCGCTCGTTCGCCCGGTCCGGAGGCAAGCTCGCCAGCCTGCATTCCCTGCCCGGATATCACGGCAGCTACGTCGCCATCTGGGCGATGCTGCCGGCTCTTCTTCTGCTTGCGGTATGGCTCGTCGCAGCTCCGATCTATGTCGATTACTCCGTTCGCTCGTCTCTTCCGGAACCGGTCCAGAACCAGGGGGCAGCCACCGTTCAGCTCGCGCTCGGTCAGGTCAAGTCCGTGGCCGCGGGCTTCGAACGCCTGAATGCGGGCGAGATCGCTGCAATCGAGAACGGTTCGACCAACATGCGGGAAGCCCTGGCCGCCAAGGGCGTGGCGCTTGCCGGCGAGGGCGAGCCTTACATGATCCAGTCCGCCCAGCAGTTCAATGCGATGCGGCAATATAGCCGCTGGCTGATGAGCGCCGTCGTGCTGCTCGTTTCCGTTGCCGGCGGGCTCTACGCGATCCGCAATATCGACGTCCGTTTCCGTGCCCGCAATCGGGTGGAGCGCGTCATGCTCGGCTCGCTCATCTTCGCCTCTTCCATAGCCATTCTGACGACGGTCGGCATCGTCGCCTCGATGCTCTCGGAGGCGGGCCGCTTCTTCACCATGGTATCGCCCTTCGAGTTCTTCTTCGGCACGGTCTGGGATCCGCGCTTCGCTGCGGCCGGAAGCGGCGGCGCCTCCGGCCAGTTCGGCCTGCTGCCGCTCCTTGCCGGCACCCTGTATATCGCCTTCGTGGCGATGCTTTTCGCGGTGCCGATCGGGCTTTTCGCCGCCATCTACATGGCCGAGTATGCGAGCCCGCGGCTGCGTTCCACAGCCAAGCCTCTTCTGGAGGTGCTCGCCGGCATCCCGACGATCGTCTACGGCTTCTTCGCGCTTGTCACCGTCGGGCCTTTCCTGCGCGACATCTCGGCGCAACTGAACGGTCTCGTCACCGGCAACTACCAGAACTTCATTCAGGCCCAGAGCGTCATCACCGCCGGCATCGTCATGGGCATCATGCTCATCCCGTTCGTTTCGTCGTTGTCCGACGACATCATCACCCAGGTGCCGCGGGCGCTGCGTGACGGTTCGCTCGGCCTCGGTGCGACGCGCTCGGAAACGGTGAAGAAGGTGATCCTGCCTGCAGCACTTCCCGGCATCGTCGGGGCGCTGCTTTTGACGGCCTCGCGCGCGGTGGGCGAGACGATGATCGTCGTGCTCGCTGCCGGCGTCGCGGCGCGCATGCAATTGAACCCCCTCGAGCCGATGACCACGGTGACGGTCAAGATCGTGAATCAGCTGACGGGCGACCTCGAGTTCACCTCGCCGCAGACGCTGGTCGCCTTTGCGCTCGGCATCACGCTCTTCGTCATCACGCTCGGCCTCAACATCTACGCGCTCTACATCGTGCGCAAATATCGGGAACAGTACGAATGACCGAATTTGCCTCCCCGACGGTAAGGGTCTCCACCCGACCTGCCGCAAGCCGACGCGATATCGGCATCAAGCGCCGCTATGCCGCGGAGCGCCGCTTCCGTGCCTTCGGAATCAGCGCCATCGCCATCGGTCTGTTCTTCCTCGCGGTTCTCCTCTGGAGCGTCGTTTCGAAGGGCTATACCGCCTTCCAGCAGACGACGATCACGTTGCCGATCGAGTTTTCCGAGAAGGTGATCGATCCGAAGAACGAACGGGCGACCGATCCGAAGCGGCTCTATACCGCCAACTATCCGCTGCTCGTGCGGGAGGCTCTGGTCAAGCAGCTCGGCCTCGATCCGTCGAAGCGGCCGCTGGTGAAGCAGGCGACCGATATGGTCTCCGCCAGCGCCCGGACGCAACTGCGTGACATCGTCGTCGCCGATCCGTCGGTGATCGGCAGGACGGTTCCCGTCACGCTGCTTGCCGAAGCGAACATCGACTCCGCCTTCAAGGGCCAGATCGACCTGTCGGTCGACGAAGCCAAACGCAAGGTGAAGGATGCGCAGGTCGCGTGGATGAACCAGCTTGCCGAGGCCGGCGTGCTCAAGAAGAGCTTCAACACCGGCATCTTCACCTTCGGCGCATCCAGCCGGCCTGAAGCGGCGGGTGTCGGCGTCGCCCTTCTCGGCTCGCTCTACATGATGCTGATCGTGCTCGTGCTGTCGCTGCCGATCGGCGTCGCCGCCTCCATCTATCTCGAGGAGTTCGCGCCGAAAAACCGGCTGACGGACCTGATCGAGGTGAACATCAACAACCTGGCGGCCGTACCTTCCATCGTCTACGGCCTCCTCGGGCTTGCCGTCTTCATCAACTTCGCGGGCATGCCGCGCTCGGCAGCACTCGTCGGCGCCTTCGTGCTGACGCTGATGACGCTACCGACGATCATCATCGCGACCCGGGCGGCCCTGAAGGCAGTGCCGCCGTCGATCCGCTCCGCCGCACTCGGCCTCGGCGCATCGAAGATGCAGACCATCTTCCATCACGTGCTGCCGCTTGCCATGCCCGGCATCCTGACCGGCACGATCATCGGCCTCGCCCATGCGCTGGGCGAAACGGCGCCGCTGCTTCTGATCGGCATGGTCGCCTTCGTGGTCGACTTTCCGGGGTCGCCGCTGGAGCCATCCACGGCGCTGCCGGTACAGATCTACATGTGGGCGAACGAGGCAGAACGTGCCTTCGTCGAGCGTACGTCCGGAGCGATCATCATTCTCCTGATCTTTCTCATCTTCATGAATCTCGGCGCAATTCTCTTGCGGCGTCGCTTTGAGCGTCGCTGGTAGTGGGGTAAGGACTATGAACATCATGTCGGAAGCTGCAGTCGAAAAGGCTCTTGAGCAGAAAATGAATACGGTGCCTTACAAGATGATCGGCAACGATGTGTCGGTCTATTACGGCGAAAAGCGTGCGCTCTTCGACGTCAACCTCAATATCCGCGAGAACACGGTCACGGCGCTGATCGGTCCGTCCGGTTGCGGCAAATCGACGTTTCTGCGCACTTTGAACCGCATGAACGACACGATCGAGAACTGCCGCGTCACGGGCAAGATCACGCTCGACGAGGACGATATCTACGATCCGTCGATCGACGTGGTGGAATTGCGTGCCCGCGTGGGCATGGTGTTCCAGAAACCCAATCCGTTCCCGAAGTCGATCTACGACAATGTCTCCTACGGCCCGCGCATCCATGGCCTGGCACGCACCAAGACCGAGCTCGACGAGGTCGTGGAAACGAGCCTGCAGAAGGCCGGGCTCTGGAACGAGGTGAAGGATCGGCTGCAGGAGCCGGGCACCGGGCTTTCCGGCGGCCAGCAGCAGCGCCTCTGCATCGCCCGCGCCGTTGCCGTCAGCCCGGAAGTCATTCTGATGGACGAGCCCTGCTCGGCGCTTGATCCGATCGCGACCGCGAAAGTCGAGGAACTCATCCACGAATTGCGGGCGAATTTCACGATCGTGATCGTCACCCACTCGATGCAGCAGGCGGCGCGCGTGTCGCAGCGCACGGCCATGTTCCATCTCGGCAATCTCGTCGAGGAGAACGATACCGATAAAATGTTCACCAACCCGGACGATCAGCGCACCCAGGACTACATCATGGGCCGCTTCGGCTGATGGCCGGAGAGGGGCGGAGTTTTTCCGTCCCTCCCGGTCAAGACCGAACGAGGCCCATTCAGAACAGCGCGTCCCCCGAGGAAACGAATATGTCTCACGCACACATCATGTCCGCCTTCGACGAAGAGTTGAAGTATCTCACGCGCCGCATCTCCGAGATGGGCGGTCTCGCCGAGCAGATGGTGGCGGACTCCGTCCGTGCGCTCGTCAATTCCGATCTCGCCCTGGCCCAGAAGGTGATCTCCGACGACACCATTCTGGACGACGCGGAACGGCAGATCGGCGAAAAGGCGATCGTCACCATTGCCAAACGCCAGCCCATGGCCTCGGATTTGCGGGAGATCATGGGTTCGATCCGCATCGCCGCGGACCTGGAGCGCGTGGGCGACCTCGGCAAGAACACCGCAAAGCGGGTGATTGCCGTGGCCGGTTCAGGCATACCGCGCAAGCTTGCGCGCGGCCTCGAACACCTGGCCGAGCTCGCGCTCGTTCAGTTGAAGGAAGTCCTGGACGTCTACGCGTCCCGTTCGCCGGAAAAGGCGAACAGCATTCGCGAACGCGATGAAGAGATCGATGCGATCTACACGTCCCTGTTCCGGGAACTGCTGACCTATATGATGGAAGATCCGCGCAACATCACGCCGTGCACGCATCTTCTCTTCTGCGCCAAGAACATCGAGCGTATCGGCGATCACGCGACCAATATCGCCGAAACGATCTACTATATGGCGACAGGCGCCCAGCCGCAGGGCGAACGGCCGAAGGACGACATGACGTCGACATTGGGTTCCGTGACGGACTGAGATCGCCCGGCATCCGGTGCCTATGCAGAATTGTTCCGGCCGCCTCGGTGCGGCCTACCACCGTGTGCGGCGGCATGACGGCTGTCGTGCGTAGGAAGGAGTCCTACTGAATGTTGCCGAAGATTGCCGTAGTCGAAGACGAGGAAGCCCTGAGCGTTCTCCTGCGCTACAATCTCGAGGCGGAAGGCTTCGAGGTCGATACGATCCTTCGCGGCGACGAGGCGGAGATCCGCCTGCAGGAGCGCCTGCCCGACCTTCTCATCCTCGATTGGATGCTGCCCGGGGTTTCCGGTATCGAGCTCTGCCGCAGGCTGCGCCAGCGGCCGGAAACGGAGCGCCTGCCGATCATCATGCTGACCGCGCGCGGCGAGGAAAGCGAGCGCGTGCGGGGCCTTGCCACCGGCGCCGACGATTACGTCGTCAAGCCCTTCTCGACGCCGGAACTGATGGCGAGGGTCAAGGCGATGCTCAGGCGCGCCAAGCCCGAGGTTCTGTCGACGCTCCTGCGCTGCGGCGATATCGAGCTCGACCGGGAGACGCACCGCGTCCACCGCCGCAGTCGCGAAGTGCGCCTCGGCCCGACGGAGTTCCGGCTGCTGGAATTTCTGATGTCCTCACCGGGGCGCGTCTTCTCCCGTTCACAGCTCCTGGACGGTGTCTGGGGACACGACATCTATGTCGACGAACGGACCGTGGACGTTCATGTCGGGCGGCTGCGCAAGGCACTGAACTTTTCCAACATGCCGGACGTCATCCGGACGGTGCGCGGCGCTGGCTATTCGCTGGAGAGCTGAGGCTGAAGGTCGCTGGCGCCCGTGCCGGCTTGCGGCATGGCAAAGAAAAAGGGGCCTTTCCGGCCCCGATTTTCGTCGTGCATCCAGAGCGGGATGAGCAAGGCGCCTCAGCGCATGCGCCGGCGCTCGGCGGAGGGCTGGTAGGCCAGCCGGGCATGGAAGGTGCAATAGGGAGAGGCTTCCGGGGAGTCGTTGCCGCAGAAGTGGAACTCTTCCTTGAGCGGGTCGCCGATCGGCCACTTGCAGGTGCGTTCGGTAAGCTCCGTGAGCTCCAGCCGCCGCGACATCGGCAGGACGATGTTCCTGTCGATCTGCAGCTCCTGGTCCATTTCCAGGCCGACTGCGAGCTCTTCCTTGAGCGCGGTCGCACCGGCCGTGCGGGTCACGGTGCGGGTTACGGAACGCGCAGCATAGTTCGGTGCGCGCGGGGCAGACGTCGCCCGTTTGGGCCGGGCTGCAGCGGTCGTGCTTCCGCCGGCCTTGGCGCGCCCGGGCAGGCTCAGCCGATGAACCTTTCCGATGACCGCGTTGCGGCTGACGCCGCCCAACTGCGCCGCGATCTGGCTGGCGCTCAAGCCCTCCGACCACAGCTTCTTCAGTTTCTCGACCCGCTCGTCAGTCCAGTTCATCTCTGCACTCCCCGTTCTCGGCGTTGGGATGGCGGAATCCGTCACCGCTCTCCGGGAAAACCCGAAGATTCAACGCGATAATACTTTTGGTGACTAGGTCCGCCGCATGCGTCTAGTAATTGAATGTTAACCTACCGGCAGGGTGACTCCGTGGCAAGAGTCGCCGGAATCGCGCCGAATCGATTTCGCGGTTTTCCCCAACTTGCTGTCGGAGCGTTGCATTTTTGCAAGTCCCAGAGTGCGATTTTTTCGCGCTTCGGAATCGGCATCCGCCAAGCGCCTGCAAACCTTGGTTTTGTTGACATCGCGGTGCGAAATGGGAATAGTGCCTGTCGCCGCCGCAAGGCGGCATTTTTGATTTTTATCGGGCCGAATGGTCCGTGCCGCCGGAATGAAGGAGAGCTCGACATGGCCGCAACCACGCCGCTTTACGACACCTATCTGCGCGCGCCGTTGCGTTTCGAGCGAGGTGAAGGCGTTTGGCTGATCGCCGAAGACGGCACGCGCTATCTCGATTTCGCTGCCGGTGTCGCGGTGAACTCGCTCGGCCATGCCCATCCTCATCTCGTCGAGGCGCTGAAGGCGCAGGCCGACAAGGTCTGGCATCTGTCCAATCTCTACGAGATTTCGGGGCAGGAAAGCCTTGCCCGGAGGCTGACCCAGGTGACCTTCGCCGATCGGGTGTTCTTCACCAATTCCGGTGCGGAAGCGCTCGAATGTGCGATCAAGACGGCGCGGCGCTATCATTTCGCCAAGGGACACGTCGAGAAGTTCCACGTCATCACCTTCGAAGGTGCTTTCCACGGCCGCACGCTCGCAACGATCGCCGCCGGCGGACAGCAGAAATACATCGAGGGCTTCGGGCCGAAGGCGCCGGGCTTCTATCAGGTCCCCTTCGGCGATATCGCGGCGGTCAAGAACGCGATCAATGAAGAAACCGCGGCGATCCTCGTCGAGCCGATCCAGGGCGAGGGCGGCATTCGGTCGGCATCGAAGGAATTCATGCAGGGGCTGCGCGAACTTTGCGACGAGTTCGGCCTGCTTCTGATCCTCGACGAGGTCCAGTCCGGTGTCGGCCGGACCGGCAAGCTCTTCGCTCATGAATGGGCGGGCATCAAACCGGATATCATGGCCGTAGCCAAGGGCATCGGCGGCGGCTTCCCGCTCGGCGCTTGCCTCGCGACGGAAGCGGCGGCCGCCGGCATGGTGGCGGGCACGCACGGTTCGACCTATGGCGGCAACCCGCTCGCAATGGCGGTCGGAAATGCCGTGCTCGACGTCGTTCTCGCCGAAGGCTTCCTCGATCAGGTGCGCGAGGTTGCTCTCGTCTTCCGTCAGGGGCTCGCCTCGCTGAAGGATCGTTTTCCGGACGTGATCGAGGAAATCCGCGGCGACGGGCTGATGCTCGGCATCAAGGCCAAGGTGCCCTCCGCGGACCTTTTGAAGGCGATCCGCGCCGAGAAGCTGCTCGTCGTCCCGGCCGGCGAAAACGTGCTGCGCCTGTTGCCGCCGCTGATCACCACCCCCGCGGAGGCGCGCGAAGGACTGGCACGGCTCGAACGCGCCGCGGAGGCGGTGAGTGGCAAGAGCGGCAACGCCGCGGCTTGAATGCCCCGACGTTTCGAATCGATCCGGCCCGGGCGGGGCCGACAAACGGATTCTACGACAGGAAACAAGGCAGTATGACCAGACACTTCCTCGATCTCTCGGCCATGACGGCCACCGACCTCAGGACCATCATCGACGATGCCCGCGTCCGCAAGTCGGCGACCAAGGCAGGCACTGCCGAGAAGCCGCTTGCCGGCAAGATGCTCGCGATGATCTTCGAGAAGCCGTCCACCCGCACGCGTGTTTCCTTCGATGTCGGCATGCGCCAGCTCGGCGGCGAGACGCTGTTTCTGTCGGGTACGGAAATGCAGCTCGGCCGGGCGGAGACGATCGGCGATACGGCGAAGGTCCTGTCGCGCTATGTCGACGCGATCATGATCCGCACGACCGATCACCGCCGGCTTCTGGAAATGGCGGAGCATGCGACCGTGCCGGTCATCAACGGGCTCACCGACGATACGCACCCGTGCCAGATCATGGCCGATATCATGACTTTCGAGGAGCACCGGGGACCGGTCAAGGGCAAGACGATCGCCTGGACCGGCGACGGCAACAACGTGCTTCACTCGCTGATCGAAGGCTCGGCGCGCTTCGGCTACCGCATGAACATGGCCGTGCCGCTCGGCTCCGAACCGCATGACAAGTTCCTGAACTGGGCGCGCAACAACGGGGCCGAGATCCTGCTCAGCCACGAGGCGGAGCAGGCGGTTGCCGGCGCACACTGCGTCGTCACCGACACCTGGATCTCGATGAACCAGGAACATCGCGCCCGCGGTCACAACGTCTTCCAGCCCTACCAGGTCAACGGCGCACTGATGAAACATGCAGCGCCGGACGCGCTGTTCATGCATTGCCTGCCGGCGCACCGCGGCGAGGAAGTGACCGATGAGGTCATCGACGGCCCGCAGTCGGTGGTCTTCGACGAAGCCGAGAACCGGCTGCACGCACAGAAATCGATCCTCGCCTGGTGCATGGGCGCGGTGTGACGGCTGAAGGCGTTCTCTTGAAATCTGGACGGTGCAACACGATTTAGAGCGGTGAGCGGGGCCTTCCGATCATCAAATCGGCCAGTCGCCCCACGCCGGCTATCCTGCGCTTGGCGCCCTGCGGGGTTCTTTAAGGCAGAGCAAATGCCGGCGGAGAAATTCGTCCATGACGGGATCAAATGGAATGGCGGGCGGTTGTACCGGTGCGCGCCGGTGCACTCGATGCAAGCCGTGTCGGAAATCAAAAGAAACGAGCGGTTTCCATCCGCATCCCGCATGCAGTTTTTGGAATGGGTCATGGCCACATCCCGGATTGAATCGATCCGCGTGACCATGGTCGAGGCAAGGAGCAAGCGATGACAGAGACAGCGCCGGGACTTGGCGAGTTCGATTTTGCCGGTGACGATCACGTCGTGCCCTTTCAGGTCGAGGGACTCGACGTGCGCGGCCGCGCCGTCCAGCTTGGTCCGATGCTCGATGCCATTCTCGAGCGGCACGGTTACCCGCTTCCTGTCGCGCGGCTTGTCGCCGAAACAGTGGTGTTGACGGTCCTGCTCGGCACGTCTCTGAAATTCGAAGGCAAGCTGATCGTTCAGACACAGGGCGATGGACCGGTCGATCTTGTGGTTGCGGATTTCTCGACGCCGGACCGCGTCCGCGCCTATGCGCGCTATGATGAGGAGGCGCTTGCCGACGCCGAAAAGAGCGGGCGCGTCCAGCCTCATGAATTGTTGGGCAACGGCGTCCTCGCCTTCACGATCGACCAGGGTGCGCACACGCAGCGCTACCAAGGCATCGTCGCGCTTGACGGGGCGACGCTCGAGGACATCGCCGGTGCCTATTTCCGCCAGTCGGAGCAGATACCGACCAGGGTGCGCCTCGCCGTTGCCGAGCTTCTCGACAAGGACGAGAACGGCAAGCCGCGGCACCGCTGGCGCGCCGGCGGCATGGTCGCGCAGTTCCTGCCCGACGCGCCGGACAGGATGCGCCAGGCGGATCTGCCGGGCGGCGACGGTGACGAAGGCCACGAGGATTTCTTCGACGAGGACGACCTCTGGGCGGAAGCCAAGGTGATGGTCGAGACGATCGACACCGATGAACTCACCGATCCGACGGTCGGTACCGAGCGATTGCTGTACCGTCTGTTCCATGAGCGCGGCGTGCGCGTCTATGAGCCGCAGGCGGTCTACGATCGCTGCAGCTGCTCGCGCGAGAAGATCAAGGACGTTCTGGTGGGGCTCGGCAACGAGGATATCGAAGCCAGCGTCGAGGACGGCCTGGTCAAGGTGACCTGCGAGTTCTGCTCGACGACCTACCGCTTCGAGGCGAGCGAAGTCCGCCCGCAATAGGGCAGCCGCGTTGAATTGCGCGCTGAATCAATTAAGCGTGCGGACGAGGCCCGGTGAATCGAGCGAGAAGGCGGGAATGGCGACATCGAAAGTCTCCCCGCCTTCCGCCTCCATGCTGTAATGGCCGAACATCACGCCCGAGGGCGTATCCAGCGGGCAGCCGGAGGAGTACTCGTAGGTATCGCCGGGGTTGAGCAGCGGCTGCTCGCCGATCACGCCGGGGCCGCTCACTTCGTCCACCTGACCGTTCTCGTCGGTGATGTGCCAGTAGCGGGTCATCAGCCGGACCGCGCGCCCGGAATGGTTCGCTATGATGATGCGATAGCCCCAGACATAGCGGCTGTCGTCGGGATCCGACTGTTCTTCCAGGTAGTACGGCTCGACCGTCACTTCGATGTCGCGTGTCAGCGCGCGGTACATGTTCAATACCCTGTTTCAAATCCGTACGCGTATTCTACAGCAATATGGTTTCGTCAAGAATAACGGCGAGATTGTGCGAGTGGTATCAAATTTCCCAGGAGGCAGCGGCAATGCTTGACGGCGTGCTTCGCAGGCGGCTCGATCCGGTTCTGGACAGGTTCGGCGCCGCACTGGCCGGCCGCGGGGTCAGCGCCGATGCCGTCACCATCCTCGGCCTTTGCCTTGGCCTTGCGGCAGCCCTGCTCATCGGTCTCGGCGCTTACCTGCCCGCCGCCGCTCTGATCCTTGTGAGCCGGCTCTGCGACGGCCTCGACGGAGCCGTCGCCCGCGCGAGCCGGAAAACGGATTTCGGCGGCTTTCTCGACATCGTTCTCGATTTCACCTTTTACGGGGCCGTCCCACTCGGTTTCATCATCGCAGATCCGGCCGCGAACGGTCTTGCCGGCGGATTTCTGCTCTTCGCCTTCTATGTCAACGGCGCGAGCTTCCTCGCCTATGCCGTGATGGCCGAGAAGTGCGGCCTGACGACCGAGGTGCGCGGTGCGAAGTCGCTCTACTTCACGACGGGGCTCGCAGAGGCGACGGAGACGATCGTCCTTTTTCTGCTGTCGTGCCTGTTGCCCGGGTGGTTCCCCTTGTTCGCAACCGTCTTCGCGCTCGTCTGCCTCTATACCGCGCTGTCGCGGATCGTTCTCGCAAGACTGACGTTTCGGCGAGACTGACGACAAAGCCCGCTGACGCGGGCTTTGTCATGGTGTCGGTCAGGCGTTTACGCCCTTCAGCGCCCTTGCGAAATCCTCGATGAGGTCTTCGCTGTCCTCGATACCGGCCGAGAAGCGCACCGTTCCGGCGGAAATGCCGAGTTCGGCGCGGGCTTCGTCGGTGAGGTTCTTGTGGGTGGTCGTCGCCGGATGGGTGATCAGGCTCTTGGAATCGCCGAGATTGTTGGAGATCCGGATGATTTCAAGCGCGTTCTGCAGGGCGAAGGCTGCTTCCTTGCCGCCCTTGAGCTCGAAGGCGACCAGCGTCGAGCCGCCGCTCATCTGCTTCGCAATGATGTCGGCCTGCGGGTGATCCTTGCGGCCCGGATAGATGACGCGGGCGACCTGCGGCTGCTCCGCGAGGAAATCGGCGATGCGGCGGGCGCTTTCGGTCTGCTGCTTGACGCGGAGCGGCAGCGTCTCGATCCCCTTCAGCAGCGTCCAGGCGTTGAAGGGCGACATGGCCGGGCCGGTGTGACGGAAATAGTCGTGCAGGTTCTCGTCGATCCACTGCTTGTCGGAGAGCACCACGCCGCCGAGGCAGCGCCCCTGGCCGTCGATGTGTTTCGTCGCGGAATAGACGACGACATGGGCGCCAAGCTCCAGCGGTTTCTGGAACAGCGGCGTCGCGAAGACGTTGTCGACCACCACCTTGGCGCCGATCTGATCGGCGAGCTTGGCGACGCCGGCGATGTCGATCACTTCAAGCGTCGGGTTGGTCGGGCTTTCGAGGAAGAAGACCTTGGTGTTCGGACGTACCGCGTCTTCCCAGTTCTTGAGATCGCGACCGTCGACCAGGGTGCACTCGACGCCGTATTTCGGCGCCAGCGTTTCCACGACCCAGCGGCAGGAGCCGAAGAGCGCCCGGGCCGCGACGATGTGGTCGCCCGCCTTCACCTGGCACAGGATTGCCGCGGAAACCGCCGCCATGCCGGAGGCTGTGGCGCGCGCGTCTTCCGCCCCTTCGAGCATGCACATGCGCTTCTCGAACATGTCGTTGGTCGGACTGCCGTAGCGCGCATAGATGAAACCGTCGGTCTCGCCCTTGAACCGGGCCTCCGCCGCTTCGGAGCTGTCGTAGACGAAGCCCTGCGTCAGAAAGATTGCTTCGGAGGTCTCGCCGTACTGGGAGCGGAGCGTTCCGCCGTGGACGAGTTGGGTTGCCGGGCGCCAATTCTTGCTCATGAGAACGTCACTTTCAAAAACAAAAAAACCGGCCGCGAAACGACCGGTTTGACACCCGGCCTTTTTAGCTACTTGTTTAACGTGGCTGCAAGCCGACCGGCCAAATCACCACGGGATAAAGCTCCAATACTGCCTGGCCGCGCTTGCGTCAATTCCCGGAGTTTGGTTTTGTCTGGCAACTGTAAATGAGGATCGGAATGGGGCGCGACACAGGGATTTTGGCCGACCGCGCAATTGCAGCGCTGTATGCCTCGGGACAACTGAAGAGCGAGAAGGCGCTGGATGATGACCAGATTCAGCCGGCCAGCCTCGATCTTCGCCTTGGATCCAAGGCGTTCCGCGTCCGGGCGAGCTTCATGCCCGGCCCTTCGCATCTGGTCGCCGACAAGCTCGACCGGCTCAAGCTGCATGTCGTCGATCTGAGCGAAGGCGCCGTGCTTGAGACCGGCTGCGTCTACATCGTGCCGCTGATGGAAAGCCTGTCGCTGCCGGCAGACATGTCGGCCTCCGCCAATCCGAAGAGCTCGACCGGCCGGCTGGATATCTTCACACGCGTGATTACCGACCGGGCGCAGGAGTTCGACAAGATCCCGGCGGGCTACAGCGGACCGCTCTATCTCGAAATCAGCCCGCGAACCTTTCCGATCGTCGTCAGGCGCGGTTCGCGGCTTTCGCAGATACGCTTCCGCATAGGCCACTCGGTTCTTTCCGAGCAGGAACTGCTGGCCTTGCACGAAAGCGACGTGCTCGTCGCCAGTGACCGGCCGAACGTTTCCGGCGGCGGCATTGCCCTTTCCATCGATCTCAAGGGTACCGGGCCGGACGGCCTGATCGGCTACCGCGGCAAGCATCACACATCGGTGGTCGATGTCGACAAGAAAGCCCAGCATGCCGTTTTCGACTTCTGGGAGCCGCTCTACAGCCGCGGCCGCGACGATCTCGTGCTCGACCCGGACGAGTTCTATATCCTCGTGTCGCGCGAAGCCGTCCATGTGCCGCCGCGCTATGCCGCCGAAATGACACCCTTCGACCCGCTCGTGGGCGAGTTCCGCGTCCATTATGCCGGCTTTTTCGATCCCGGCTTCGGCCATGCGTCGGCCGGCGGCAGCGGCAGCCGGGCGGTGCTCGAGGTCCGCAGCCACGAGGTACCGTTCATTCTGGAGCACGGGCAGATCGTCGGCCGTCTCGTCTACGAGCACATGCTGGAACGTCCGGAGGGACTTTACGGCCTCGATCTCGGCTCCAATTATCAGGCGCAGGGGCTCAAGCTCTCCAAGCATTTTCGCGCCGAGTGAGCATTGTGCTTGACAGATCGCGGCTGTTGAGGAAATTTCCGGTTCTGTCGCGGGTGTAGTTCAGTGGTAGAACGCCAGCTTCCCAAGCTTGATGTCGTCGGTTCGATCCCGATCACCCGCTCCAATTCCTCCTTTCATAGAGGCGCCATAGCGCTGCGGATTCTCTGGGTATTAGTACTGTCGGCCGTTTTCGCCCCGGGGTTGGCTTTGGCACAGCCGAAGGAACTGCCCCGGCTGTTCGATGCCCGCGAACGGATTGCCAAGCCGGACCTCAGCGGCCTTGCCAGGCTTCGTTTCCTGACCACCGTCGACTTCCCGCCCTTCAACTTCATCGACCAGTCGGGCAAGCTGTCGGGCTTCCATGTCGACCTCGCCCGCGAGATATGCCGTGAGCTGGAGATCGAAGCCAAGTGCCAGATCCAGGCAGTGACCTATCCGGAGCTCATGCCGGCCCTCGAACAGGGGCAAGGGGAAGCGATTGCCGCCGGCATTGCCGTGACTTCGGAGCTGAGGCAGCGTTTCGCCTTTTCCCGCGCCTTCATGCAACTGCCCGCCCGCTTCGTCGTCAACACCAAGGCCGCCGGCGCAATCACCGGTCCTGCCGATCTCGCCGGGAAGCCCGTCGGCGTCGTCTCCGACACCACGCATGAGGCAATGCTGAAGGCGTTTTTCCCGAAGCTTGAAGCCAAGAGCTTTCCGGACCGGGACGCGCTGCTCTCCGCGCTTCGCGGGGGAACCGTCGCGGCCGCGTTCTCCGACGGCATGCAATTGTCCTTCTGGGTCTCCGGCAACCTGGCCGGCGGATGCTGCGCCATGCTGGAGGGCTCCTATTTTTCCCAACGCTTCCTGGGCGAGGGACTTACGATCATGAACCGCAAGGCCGAGCCGGCGCTGACCCAGGCGATCGACCACGCTTTGCTGGCACTCTCACGCAGCGGCAGGCTTGAGGAGATCTATCTTCGCTATTTCCCGAACGGGATTTATTGAGGCGGCTCCACTCGCGGCTATGCCCTAGCGACGCCGGAAGGGGAGTATCAGCGACCACAGGAGCTTCACGGGTGCAACGCGCCCGTAGGCCTTCAGCCCGGTCTCGATCGCATCGTCGCCGCGCGATGGATGGGCGACGTAGGTCGAGAACAACCGATCCCAGACCGAAAGATTGAAGCCGTAGTTTGAATCGGTCTCCCGCTTTTCCACGGAATGGTGGATGCGGTGCATGTCGGGCGTGACGATGACCTGGCGCAACCGCCTGTCGGCGCCTTTCGGCAGCCGCAAATTGGCGTGATTGAACATCGCCCCGGCATTGAGCACGATTTCGAACAGGAGAACGGCAAGTGCGGGCGCGCCGAGCAGGATGATAACCGCGCTCTTCCAGATCATCGACAGCAGAATTTCGAGGGGATGAAAGCGAAGGGCCGTGGTGACGTCGACACCGGGATCGGCATGGTGGACGCGGTGGATGCGCCACAGGACAGGTATCTTGTGAAACACGACGTGTTCAAACCAGATGGCGAAGTCCAGCGCGATGAAGGCGATCAGGCCGGCAAGCGGCGGGGTCACGCCAAGAGCCGGGAGCACGCCGTAGCCGCGCCCCTGAGCCCAGATAGCAACGCCGGTAGCGGCAGCGGGAAAGGCGACGCGAAGCAGGAGGGAGGATAGGACGAGAATAGACAGGTTGGTGACCCAGCGGCGTGCCTTCAGTGCCCGCACCAGCTCCGGCCTCTCCAGCCGCGGATGAATAAGCTCGAGCACTGCCAGCGCGGCGAAGGCGGCGGCAAAGGCCGCGAGCCGCCAGACCGGTTCGGCGAGACCGAAATAGAGCATGCATCGATCCCCGTTGCATCGACCCCGCCCGTTCCGTGCCGGAAACGGGCAAGGACCTTTTTTCAGAAGCCTACTTGCGGAAGCGCGCGATGGCTCCGCGCTCGATTGCTGCGCAGGCGAGCTTGTCGAGGCCCAAACGGTCCCGCAGCAGCTGCAACAACCGGATTTCCTCGTTGCGGATACGCTGATCGGCAGCAGCGATCTCGACCGCAAGGGCATAGGCCGTTTCATAGAGCCGCTGCGGCAACGCTTCGCGAACCATTTCGAGCGCCACGTCGAGGCCCTCGGGGGCCGCAAGCTGGGCGGCGCATTCGCGGCCGATATGGATCAGATGGTCTTCGTCGAAACCGTCGAAGGCCGGGAGGAACCGCACGAGCACGCCGATGCGTGCAATCTCGTCGTCGGTCATGTTCCGGTCGACGGCGGACATCATGACCATGACGTGGACAAGGGCTTCGTGCTGGCTGAGACTTGCGGACATCCTGCTTCTTGATCCTTTCATCATCCACATTGGGGCCGCGATACACGACGGGTGCATAGCGGGTTGGGCGGACCTGCAGTGGTGGGTGACAGTTAAGGACTTGCTCCAAGCCTTACAAGTCCGGCGCGGCGTCTTCCGGGGCGATGCTCGCAGCCGGATCGTCGAGCGCGAGAGGCGCTCGGGCAAGATCGCGCGGGTCGTCCCCGAAGAAACCGAGCCTGGCGCCCCGGGCGGCCTCGGCCTTCGCCTCGAGCGCCGTGCCCGGCAGCGGCGTCGCCCAGCCGTTGCCGACGAGCCATTCGGCCACGTCCCGGCCGCCGACGCTGCACCGCGCGTTCAAGGTCTCCGAGGAGCCATCCGCCGCTTCGCAGACGAGTGCGCGGCCCCGCAAAAAGTTGCGGAACGCCGTACGCGCGACCATGCCGCAAGGCCAGCTCCTGCCATTCGCTTCGCAGACCTTGTCGGGCGTTTCGGGTTCGATATCCTTGAGCTGCAGAGTCGTCTCGCCGGACCGGACAAGCCCGGCGGCAAGCGCAACCGGGCGCGGGAAGACGGCGGAAGCGGGCTTTTCCTTTTCCTCAGGCTTTGAAAGCGGCGGTCTCGGTGCGATCCGTTCCAGGGGTTTGGCAATTCCGTCTTCCGGCTGGGCGAAGAGACCCGGCTCGACCGGCCTGGCCGCCACGCGCGAGCCCTTGCCTGGGGCGGCATCCGGTTCGGGGGGAGGAGGAGCGGCTTCGGTCTCGGCGGGAGGCTCCACCGAAATCGGCTCGTCGACCGCTGCTTCCGGCGTTTCGAGCACGAACTCAGGCGTTGCGACGCTGTCGCGGTTGCGGATGATCGCGGCCCCGGCCATCAGAATGCCGGCATAAAGGGCGAGGGCGGCAAGCCCGCCGGCGATGGTGAAGAGCCTCGGCCGCATCGAAGAATCCTATTGGCTGGCCCAGATGATCCGGGCAATCCATTCCACGTCGTTCATCTCGAAATTGCGGTTGGGATGGTCGGGGTTGAGCGAGACGAGTTCGATGCCGCGGGGCGTCTGCCGGGCCAACACCTTCGCCATCACCTCGCCCCCGCGCGTCTTGACCACGACGCGGTCGTTGCGGCGCACCTGCGCGCTCGGGTCGACGATCAGGACATCGCCGTCGCGGTAAAGCGGCAGCATGCTGTCGCCCTGAACCTCCAGAGCGTAGGCACCGCCCTGCCGCCGCTCGGGCGTGGGGAATTCGATCGTGTCCCAGCCCTGGCCGACCGGAAAGCCGCCGTCGTCGAAAAAACCGCCGGCGCCGGCCTGCGCGAAACCGATCAGCGGAATGCCCGGCGCTGCCGATGCTTCCTCCCTTTCGCGGCCGACGGCATTGGGCTCCATCAGCGCCAGGAACTGATCGACGCTCGCCCCCGTGGCATGCAATATCTTCGCGATCGACTCGGTGGAGGGCCATCGGTCGCGCCCGTCGGTGGACTGGCGCTTCGACTTGTTGAACGAGGTGGGGTCCAGGCCGGCCCGCCGTGCAAGGCCCGACGGCGAAAGCCGGTGGCGCTCTGCCAAGGCGTCGATCGCGCGCCAGATGCTGTCATGTGAGAGCATGTCGACCCATCTTCGGAAGGAGAGACGATGCGGGCGGCACAGCAAGCCGTTCCGCGGTCTGCTAATACATTAGCCAAGCGCCCCGCGACCGTAAAGCACAGCGAGGAAAATAGTCCTTCCTATCCGATCAAAGGACGGCATACAGCAGATGCAGCGGACTTCGGGGGTGAACTCTTGAGCAGCTGTGCTAAATAAAACAGCGTCACTCCGGGCCAAGAGGCGTGCTTGCTTGCAAACCTGAGATCGGAACGGCATCTCGTTGCCGCTTTTCTCGCTGCTCTTGCCGGCGTCGCGGTCGAGCATCATCTGCTCGAGGCCGGTCGCGCCGCATCGCTCATCGGTGCGGCCCTGATGGTGGCGGCGATCGTGCTTGCTTCCATGCGGGTCGCCCATCATGCCGAGGTACTTGCCGCCAAAGTGGGTGATCCCTACGGCACGATGATCCTGACGCTTTCGGCGGTGCTGGTCGAGGTCGTCATCCTCGCCATCATGATGACCGGCGAGACCTCGCCGACGCTGGTGCGCGATACGATCTATTCGGCAGTAATGCTCGATATCAACGGGATCCTCGGACTTGCGGCGCTGCTCGGCGGCCTCAAACACGGCGAGCAGCCCTATAACGACGATTCCGCGCGCACTTACAGCGTCATGATTCTCACGGCCATGGGCATTTCCATGCTCGTCCCCGAATTCGTGCCGCAGTCGAAATGGCATTACTATTCCGCCTTCACCATCGGCGCGATGATCGTGCTCTATACGTTGTTCCTGCGCATGCAGGTTGGCGTCCACAGCTACTTCTTCAGTTACAGCTATCCGCGCGCCAAAGCGGGAACCGCGGCAAGCCGGCTCGAGGACGAGCCGGTGCTTCCTTCCGTCGTCGTGCTCATCCTGGGCGTGGTGGTGATCGGCTTTCTCGCCGAAATCATGTCCGGGCTGCTGTCGGCCGGGATCAAGGGCACGGCGGCGCCGCCGGCCCTGGCCGCGATCGTCGTCGCGGCGATCTCCGCTTCGCCCGAGGTCATGACGGCAATGCGCGCCGCGCTCGCCAACCGCATGCAGGCAGTGGTGAACATCGCGCTCGGCGCTTCGCTTTCGACCGTGATCCTGACCGTACCCGTCATGGAGGCGATTGCCCTTTATACGGGCCAACCCTTCATCATGGCCATGTCGCCGGTGCAGACGGTGATGGTTGCGGTGACGCTCATCGCCGCCGCTATCAATCTCAATGACGGTCAGACCAATGCCATCGAAGGCATGACGCATTTCGTGCTGTTCGCCACCTTCATCATGCTGTCAGCCCTCGGGCTTTAGAGCACTTCCAGGAAAAGTGTGTAACGGTTTTCCGTCCGGAAGTGCGTTGGATCAAGAGCACTTCCAGGAAAAGTGTGTAACGGTTTTCCGTCCGGAAGTGCGTTGGGTCAAAGATTAGTGCTCAGGCCGGCTGCTCTTCCATCGCCTTGCGCGCCACAACGCGGTCATAGGCGGCTTGAAGCGTTTGCCGCACGGAGGGTCCCTCCGGTCTGGCCTCGCCGAGGTGTTCGGCGCGCAATTCCCGCATGAAACGCTCCCAGAGCTCGGGGCCGCCCTCCTCCATCAGTTGGGCGCGGATGCTGAGTTCCTCGGTGACCGGCAGGTAGCGCCGGCCCCAGGCGCCGAGATGGGCCATGATCGGCACAAGCGCGATCGCCATTTCCGTCAGGCTGTAGATCGCCTTCTGCTTGTGGCTCGGATCGTCCGCTTTCGTCAGCATGCCGATCTCGACAAGCGTTTTCAGCCGGTCGGCGAGGATGTTGGTGGAAATCCCCTCCTGCGAGCGCAGGAGCTCGCGGAAGTGGCGTTTGCCGCCGAAAATCATGTCGCGAATGATCAGGAGGCTCCATTTGTCGCCGAATACTTCGAGCGAGAGATTGATCGGGCAACCCGAGCGATGGTCATCGGTCATTTTGGTCTCTGCAAAACGCGAGCGGAGCATCCGCTCTAAAACTGCTTGCATTATTGCACCAGTGAAGTTAGCCTGCAACCGCTTTCATTTCGCAACCAGTTTCCCAGCGAGGAGGAAAAGATCATGACCAAAGCTTCTGTCGCCCATGCGGATTTCACCATCGAACGCGTTTTCAATTCACCCCCGGAACAGGTGTTCGAGGCCTTCGCCGATCCTGCTGCGCACGACCGCTGGTTCGTCAAGGCCGACAACTGGCCGGTCGCCGAATATAGCCACGACTTCCGCATCGGCGGCCGGGAAAGCGGCCGGTTCAGCCAGGACGGGAAGGTTTTCTATTTCAATGAAACGATCTATCTCGACATCGTCGAGAACCGGCGGATCGTCTCGGCCTATACCATGGCGAAGGACGAGCAGCGGCTTTCCGCGTCGATCGCCACCGTCGACCTCATACCGGAAGGCACCGGCACACGCGTCGTCTTCACGGAGCAGGGGGCATTCCTGGATGGGCTCGACAAGGTGGAATATCGCCGCGAAGGCTGGGAGCAGCTGATCGGATTTCTGGCGGCCGAGCTCGGTGAGAAGGCTGAAGTGGCCTGAAGCCTTGAATACGTTTCTCTCCGGTCATTCGCGGTTACCGAGAACGACCGGAGAGACAATCTTTGCGCCGTGCGGCTAACCTGGCGGCTTATGCCGCCTTCTGCCCCGCGCCATAAGGATCGAAGCGCCCGTAGAAGGTCTCGCCCTTTTCGGCCATCTCCTTCAGAAGCGGCGTCGGCCGGAAGTGGTCGCCATGGTCGGCCGCGAGCTTTTCGCAGAGCTCGACGAAGGCTTTTGCGCCCATGCCGTCGATGTAAGAGATCGTGCCGCCGGTGTAGGGGGCAAAGCCGAAGCCGAGGATCGAGCCGACATCGGCTTCGCGCGGATCGGTGACGATGCCCTCCTCGATCGTGCGCGCGGCTTCGAGTGCGATCGTCACCAGCAGGCGCTGCTTGAGCACGCCGACCTCGATCTCGCCGGCATCCTTCTGCGGGTAGAGCTCCTTCAGACCCGGCCAGAGATATTTCCTGGCCGGCTTTGCCGGATACTCATAGAAGCCCTTGCCGTTCTTGCGGCCGCGCCGGTCGAGCTCGTCCACCATCTTGTCGATCAGCGCCATGTGTCTGGGATCGACGGCCTTCTCGCCGAGATCGGCGACGGCCGCCTTCAGGATCTTCTGGCTGAGGTCGATCGCCACCTCGTCGTTGAGCGACAGCGGTCCGACCGGCATGCCGGCCATCTTGGCGGCGTTCTCGATCATCGCCGGCGGTACGCCCTCGATCAGCATGTCATAGGCTTCGTGGATATAGCGGAAGACGCAGCGATTGACATAGAAGCCGCGCGTGTCGTTGACGACGATCGGCGTCTTCCTGATCGCCGAGACATAGTCGAGCGCGGCCGCGAGTGCACGGTCTCCGGTCTCCTTGCCGAGGATCACCTCCGTCAGCATCATTTTCTCGACCGGCGAGAAGAAATGGATGCCGATGAACCGGTCCGGCCGTTTGGAATTCCTGGCGAGGCCGGTGATCGGCAGCGTCGAAGTGTTGGAGGCGAAGATCGCGTCCTCGGCGATCACCGCTTCGACCTTCTCGATCACGTCCTTCTTGACCTGCCGGTCCTCGAAGACCGCCTCGATGACGAGGCCGGCATCCTTGAGATCGCCGTAGTCCGCCGAAGGTGTGATGCGCGAAAGCAGCGCTTCGCCTTCCTCTTTGGTCAAGCGTCCCTTGCCGATCGCGTCCTTGACCAGGCCTTCCGAATGCGTCCTGCCCTTTTCGGCAGCTTCCATGTCGCGGTCGATGAGGGTGACGGGGATGCCGCCTGCCGCGGTTACATAGGCGATCGAGGCGCCCATGAAACCGGCGCCGACGACGCCGATTTTCTTGAGCTCGGTCTTCGGTACGCCGGCCGGCCGGCGCGCGCCCTTGCCGAGTTCCTGCATCGAGACGAACAGCGACCGGATCATCGAAAAGGCTTCGGTCGTCTGCAGGATTTCGGTGAAATAGCGCTGCTCGATCTTCAAGGCCGTATCGAAGGGAACCTGCAGCCCCTCATAGACGCATTTCAGGATCGCGATCGCGCCGGGGTAATTGCCATAGGTCTCGCGGCGCAGGATGCCGGAGGCGGCCGGCCAGAGCTGCGCGGAGGCGGGCGTCCAGATGCCGCCGCCCGGGAGCTTGAAGCCCTTCTCGTCCCAGGGCTGCACCGGCTTCAGGCCGTTCTTGATCATCGCCTTGGCGGCCTCCATCAGTTTGTCCGGGTCGACCACCTCGTGAACGAGCCCCATGGCCTTTGCTCGCGCCGGCGTAAGCGAGGAGCCGGTCGTCATCATCTGCAACGCGTCCTGCGTATTGGTCAGCCGTGGAACGCGCTGGGTGCCGCCGGCACCCGGGAAAATGCCGACCTTGACCTCGGGAAGCGCGATCTTCACCGATTTCGCATTGGAGGCGACACGGCCGTGGCACGCGAGCGACATCTCGAAGGCGCCGCCCATGCAGGTGCCGTTGATGGCCGAGACCCAGGGCTTGCCCGAGGTTTCGAGCTTGCGGAAGAGACCCGTCATCCGGCCGACGAGGTCGAAGAGTCTCCGGGCCGCGTTGTCCGGGTCCTTCTTCTTCTCCTCCGCCTGGAAAGTGAACATCGACTTGATCATCGAAAGGTCGGCGCCGCCGGAGAAGGAGGATTTGCCGGAGGTGACGACCACGCCCTTGACGGCAGGATCCGCCGTCGTCTGATCGATGATGGCGTCGAGTTCCGTCATCACCTCTTCGGTGAAGACGTTCATCGACTTGTCGGGCATGTCCCAGGTGACCAGCGCGATGCCGTCGGCGTCGGTTTCGATCTTGAAGTTCGTGTAAGACATATTCTCTCTCCCGGGATCGGATCAGACGCGTTCGATGATCGTGGCGGTGCCCATGCCGGCGCCGATGCAGAGCGTCACCAGCGCCGTGTTGAGGTCGCGGCGCTCCAGCTCGTCGAGCACGGTGCCGAGGATCATCGCCCCGGTCGCGCCGAGCGGATGGCCCATGGCGATCGCGCCGCCATTGACGTTGATCTTGTCGTGCGGGATGTCGAAAGCCTGGCAGTAGCGCAGCACGACGGCCGCGAAGGCCTCATTGAGCTCGAAAAGATCGATGTCGGAGAGCTTCATGTCCGCCCGCTTGAGGAGCTTCTCGGTGACGTCGACCGGCCCGGTCAGCATCAGGGCCGGGTCGGAGCCGATATTGGCGAAGGCGCGGATGCGGGCGCGGGGTTTGAGCCCCATGGCTTCGCCGCCGGCCTTGGAGCCGATGAGCACGGCCGCGGCGCCATCGACGATGCCGGAGGAATTGCCGGCGTGGTGGA
This sequence comes from Sinorhizobium sp. 22678, assembly GCF_052044265.1. Classification (NCBI taxonomy): domain Bacteria; kingdom Pseudomonadati; phylum Pseudomonadota; class Alphaproteobacteria; order Hyphomicrobiales; family Rhizobiaceae; genus Sinorhizobium; species Sinorhizobium sp. 22678. The sequence goes on from NZ_JBQEMS010000021.1 coordinate 91,285, forward strand.
CGTATTTGATGCGCTCGATCTCCGGATGCGCCTGGATGCCGACGGCCTCGAAGCCGCCCATCTCGCCGGGCATCTGGAAGGAAGGGTTTAGCGAGGCAAGTGCCTGCATGTCCGTGCCGGGGCGCATATGCTCGTCGCGGTCGAGGATGACGAGGCCGTTCTGGTCCTTGACCGGGACGACCGAGTTCTTGAAATAGCCCTTCTCCCATGCATTGGCGGCGCGCTTCTGGCTTTCCACCGCATAGGCGTCGACGTCGTCGCGCGAGAAACCGTATTTCGTGGCGATCAGGTCGGCGGAAACGCCCTGCGGCATGAAATAGGCGGGCAGGTTGACCGAGGGGTCCATGAACCAGGCGCCGCCCGACATGCCGAGGCCGACGCGGGACATCGACTCCACGCCGCCGGCGATCACGATATCGTCCGCTCCTTGGGCGATCTTCGCGGCGCCGAAATTGACGGCGTCGAGGCCGGAGGCGCAGAAGCGGGAGATCTGCATGCCGGGCGCACGCGTCGAATAACCCGCCTCGAAGGCTGCGGCTTTCGGGATGACCGCACCCGCATCCATGACCGGGTCGACGCAACCCATGATGACGTCGTCGACCGTCGAAGTGTCGAGCCCGTTGCGATCGCGCACGGCCTCGAGCACCTTGGCGGCGAGCCGGACGGAGGGCACCTCGTGCAGCGCACCGTCCTTCTTGCCACGGCCGCGCGGCGTGCGCACGTGGTCGTAAACGAAGACTTTCGTCATCTCTTGATCTCCCTTTCGGCGGCGTTTCCTCGGGCCGCGCATTATCAATCGGAGCGGGATTCGGGCGGAAAGGCCGCTTCTCGCTTTCGATCCGGCTCCAGTCTGAAATCAGAACGCGGCCGCGTCCAGCGCCATCATCGTGTCGGCGCCCGTTTCGATGCGGATCTTGCGCAGCGCCGTTTCAGGCAGGATGCGCTCCATGAAGAACCTCGCCGTGATCAGCTTGTTCTTGAGATAGTCCGCGCGCTGCGTTTCGCCAGCGGCAAGCTTCTCCTCCGCCGTCTTCGCCATCTTCGCCCACATATAGCCGAGGACGACGAGGCCGAAGAGATGCATGTAGTCGGTGGAGCCGGCTCCGGCATTGTCGGGTTTGGCCATGGCGTTCTGCATGAACCACATGGTCGCGGCCTGCAGGTCGTTCAGCCCTTTCTTAAGGGCCTTGGTGTAGCCGGAGAGCTTTTCGTCGCCGCGGTTCTCCTCGCAGAAGTCGCCGATCTCCTTGAACAGAGCCATGACGGCGCGGCCGCCGTTCATCGCGAGCTTGCGACCGACCAGGTCGAGCGCCTGGATGCCGTTGGCACCCTCGTAGATCATGGCGATGCGGGCATCGCGCACGTACTGGCTCATGCCGTGCTCTTCGATATAGCCGTGGCCGCCGAATACCTGCTGCGCCATCACCGCGTGATCGAAGCCCTTGTCCGTCAGCACGCCCTTGAGGATGGGCGTCATCAGGCTGAGGATGTCGTCCGCCGCCTGGCGCTCCTCTTCGCTGTCCGAACGATGGGCGATGTCCGACTTCAGTGCCGTCCAGAGCGTGAAGGCGCGGCCGCCTTCGTTGAAGGCCTTGATCGTCATCAGCGTGCGGCGGATGTCCGGATGGACGATGATCGGATCGGCCTTCTTGTCCGGCGCCTTGGGGCCGGACAGGGAGCGGCCCTGGATGCGCTCGCGCGCGTAGCTCGCAGCATTCTGATAAGCGACTTCGGCAATCGAAAGCCCCTGCATGCCGACGGCAAGCCTGGCCTCGTTCATCATCACGAACATGGCGCTGAGGCCCTTGTTCTCCGTGCCGATCAGATAGCCGGTCGCCCCGTCATAATTCATGACGCAGGTCGCGTTGCCGTGGATGCCCATCTTGTGTTCGATCGCGCCGCAGGAAACGCCGTTGCGTTCGCCCGGCTCGCCGCTGGCGTCGAGCTTGAATTTCGGCACGATAAAGAGCGAGATGCCCTTTACACCGTCGGGCGCACCCTCGATGCGCGCCAGCACCAGGTGGACGACATTTTCCGCCATGTCGTGCTCGCCGGCGGAGATGAAGATCTTCTGGCCGGAGATCCTGTAGGAGCCGTCGCCGTTCGGCACGGCCTTGGTGCGCAGCAGGCCGAGGTCGGTGCCGCAATGGGGCTCCGTCAGGTTCATCGTGCCGGTCCAGGTGCCGTCGACCATTTTGGGCAGATAGGTCCGCTTCTGGCCTTCGGAACCGTGCACCAGGATCGCCGCGATCGCCCCCTGCGTCAGGCCCGGATACATCATAAGCGACATGTTGGCCGCGGACATGAATTCGCCGACGGCGGTGTGGAGCGTGTAGGGCAGGCCCTGGCCGCCGAATTCTTCCGGGGCGGCAAGACCAAGCCAGCCGCCTTCGCGATAAAGGTCATAGGCTTCCTTGAAGCCCTTGGGCACGGTGACGGAGCCGTCCTCGTGCCGCTTGCAGCCCTCCCGGTCGCCGGAAAGATTGATCGGGAAGAGGACCTCCTCAGCGAGCTTTGCGGCCTCGCCGAGGACTGCGGCCGTCATGTCCGGCGTCGCATCCGCAAAGCCCGGGAGATTGTGGTAGCGCTCGATGCCGAGCACGTCGTTGAGGATGAACAGGGTATCGTCGACCGGAGCCTTGTAGATGGGCATGCTTTTCCTCGCCTTGATGTCCTTTCGGGCCGCGCCGCACGCAGACCCGCTTCCCACTGTGTCGAGCGCGCACCGGTGGCGGTGTGCGACTTGGACGGATGCTATCGAATTTTGACGTTTCCGTAAACGTCAAAAGTTCCCGCAAGGCGAAAGTTTCGCTCCTGCGGTGCGCCGCTCCACATGCCATATGGCGGGGGACGGCGGCGTAGCGGGCGACAATAATCGTTAAAAATCGGATCGGTTAACGGCTTATTTACCACGTTTAATGAATTGTGCGCTTTGAGATGGTCAAAGCTGCAACCGGTCCCGTCTTTGCATTGTTGCGGTTTTGCCCACATCGGCGGTGCCGCCGAAATCTGAGCGAAAGCCGGGGAAGCCCGGGCTCCTTCGGCGGCTTCGATGACGGTCGAATTAATAGGGCCAAAGCGACACAGGGGCGAAGAGGCAATGAACGGATCGCGATCCACTTCTCAGCGCATGGGCAGCCCGTCCTATGGCGACCGGCCGTCGCTCGATGCCCTGAACCGCACCATCGAAGGGCTCGAAGCGCGCATCGAGGGGCTCATGAGCAGCGTCAGCCGCGAGACGCGGCAACCCGAGCGGCCGCGTCCGGCCCCAAGCGAAGCGGTCTCCGAAATCATCGACCGCCAGCGGGCGCTCAATGCGGCGCGCGAGCGGTCGCCGCTGCGCGAACGCGCTGCGCCGAGCGACCTCGATCGCCTCGCTCCCCCCCGCCTCGCGGCAGAGCCACGCTACCAGCCCTCTCAGGCAGCAGCCGCGCCATCGGGACGCTCTTCGGCTGCAGCGGATATTGCAGAGGCGCTGGTCGGTCTGCGGCATGAGCTGAAGCGCGATCTCGATGACGGCCTGTCCCGCGAGATGCATGCGCTGCGCTCGGAAATCCGCGGCATCAAGGCCGAAGCCGCCCAGGACCGCCGTTTCGCCGAGGACGTGCGGCACGATATCGAGCGGCTTTCGGCCGGCATCAAGGAACTTGGCCGGCAGGCTTCGCCCGCCGAGGCCGATGCGCTCAGGATCGAATTCGATGACCTGAGGTCCATGCTCGAAGGCCTCGCGCGCGAAGACAGCATGCGCCGCATGGAAAACCGATGGACCGGCGTCGAGGATCGGCTGAACGCCTTCGACCAGAACCGCGACGATGAGCTGGTGGCGCTCGCCTACCGGCTCGACGAGATCAAGGCGCAGATCAATTCCCTGGACAGGGGCACCGGGATCGAGGTGCTGGAAAGCAAGCTCGTCGCGGTCGCCCAGGCGATCGAGATGCTCGGGCGCCAGATCCAGCCGGACGAGAGGCGCCTGGCGCCGCAATTCGCCGACCTCGGCAAGCGGCTCGATGAGATCAGCCGGGCGATCGCCGCAGGCAGCGGTAATGTGGCCGGCACCGACGGTTCGTTCGTCGATCGTCTCGAGAACAGGCTCGGCGATCTGTCCCGGCAGATCGGCACCCTCTCCAATCCCGCCGATTCCGGTCTCGGCGCGCGGATCGAGGCGCTGGCAGCTCGCGTGGAGGACCTTGCCGGCGAGAAGGCGGCGGCCAGATTGGAAGAGCGCCTGGACCAGCTTTCCGCGGTGCTGGAGCACAATCGGCAAGGTGCGGAGCCGGATCTTACGGATCGGCTTGCCGACATTTCCCGGAAGATCGAAGCCCTCTCGGGCGACAGCGTCACCGATGCGCTGGCCGAACGGCTCGACGATCTCGCCCGCCGTATCGATGGGCTCGCGCGAAATGTCGAGCCTACGGCGGACCCGCGCTTCGATCGCCTCGAGGATCGCTTGGCAGGTATCGCCCAGCGCCTGGAGGAGACGCATGCCGCGCCGTTCGACGACCGGCAGGCGCTGCGCAATCTCGAAGCTCAGATCGGAAATCTCTCGACTCTGATCAGCCAGTCCCACGGTGAGACGGCAGGCGTGCCTGCGGAATTCGAGAGCCGGATGAACACGCTGGAAGACTATCTCGCCACCAGCGACGAATACATCATCGAAGCTGCTCGGCAGGCTGCGGAAGCCGTGATGGAGGCATATTCCAGAAACACCGCACCGCAGATGGCGGCGAGTACCGACATGGCGGCGATCTCGGCGCTCGCCGAGGATCTGCGTACATTGGAGGAGCTCAGCCGTTCGAGCGACGAACGGACGGCACGCACCTTCGAGGCGCTGCATGAAACGCTCGTCCATATCGCCGAGAAACTGGAGCGGCTTGAAGAGCGGGAGCCCCTGGCTTCTCATGGTCCGATGCCCAAGGCTGCGCCCGTCGAAGCCGCGGGCACTTCGACGATGGCGGAAAGCGACAAGGACGTGGAACGCGCGCCACAGGCGTTCGCGGCCGCAAGCGAAACCTCCATCCACGCACCGGTGCCGGCTGCAGCTGAGGCGAATGATGCCGCCGAAGTCGCAATGGTCGAAGACGGCGAGATCAAGGTGGAGGCCCGTGCGGCGAAGACGAGCCTGCTTGCCGGTCTGACTCGGCGCTTCGCGCCGAGGCAGAACGAGGGAATGCCGATCCAGGCGCGGCAGATGGTCGAGCCCACCCCCTCGCTCGACCCCTCCGAAATGCTCGCTCCCGAGGACGCCAATCAGCTCCTCGAGCCGGGCTCCGGCGTGCCGGACGTCAAGAAGATACTCGAACGTGTCCGTGCCGGTCAGATGGCCCGTGGCGCGCAGGAGGCGAACGACGGCGAAAAGGCGGACTTCATCGCCGCCGCGCGGCGCGCGGCGCAGCTGGCCGTCGAGGAATCCGATACGCTCAATCGCGTCAAGGAAAGCAAGGCACCATCCGCCGTCGGCGGCGCGCTCGCCCGCCACCGCCGTCCGATCCTGATCGCGGTCGGTGCCGTGCTGCTCGCGATCATGTCCTATCCGCTCGTCAGCACGGTGCTGAAAGGCAAGGAGGCCCCAAGCACTCCGCCGGTTGCAGCGATCGAGCGCAAGGCAGAGGTTGCGGAGCCGAAGGCCGCCGTCGACCGCCTCGTCCAAACGGCAGCTACCGCGAAGGCTGGAGAAGAGCCGAGGGCTCCCGCTGGCATGGAGAAGACGGATGCGCCGCCGATAGCGGCAAAGCAGCCGCCCAAGCAGCCAACCGCTGCCGAAGCCGGCAAGGTTGACAAGGCCATTGGTGGCGCTGGCGACGGCCAGGCGGCCTTGATGCGGCCGGCGGAGGCACGAACGCCTGGACCCGTCTCGACCTTGCAGCCGCCTTCAGGAAGTTTAGCCGCTGAGCCGGCCAGGATGAGCGAGATCGTTCTGCCGGAGGGCTTCGGACCGCCCGCGCTCGTAACCGCGGCCAAGGGCGGCGATCCTCTCGCCTTCTATGAAATAGGCGCCCGCTTCACGGAAGGGCGGGGGGTCGAGGAAGATCGGGCGGAAGCCGTCAAGTGGTATCAGCGCGCCGCCGACGCCGGCGTGGTACCGGCCGCGTACCGGCTCGCCAACCTTTATGAGAAGGGCGCGGGCGTTCAGCGCGACGCAGCAAAGGCCAAGGCGCTCTATCTCAAGGCGGCTGCAGCCGGCAACGCCAGTGCGATCCACAATCTCGCCGTCATGCTCGCCGGCGGCCGGGACGGCGGGCCGGATCTCGCCGAAGCGGCCAGATGGTTCGAGAAAGCCGCCAGTCTCGGCGTTCGCGACAGTCAGTTCAACCTCGCCGTCCTCTATGCGCGGGGCGACGGTGTGGCCCGCAATCTGGAAGAATCCTATAAATGGTTCGCTATCGCGGCCCGCGATGGCGACAAGGACGCGGCAGAAAAGCGCGACGAGATCGCCAAGGCGCTGAAGCCCGAGGAGCTTTCCAGTGCCAAGGCGAAAGTCGACGCCTGGAAGGCTCGGCCTCTCGACGCCGAAGCAAACACGGTGGAGGTCCCGGATGCCTGGGTCGGTCCGCCGACCAAGACGGCCACCGTCGATATGACCAGAGCCGTTCGCAACATCCAGGCGATCCTCAACAATAACGGCTTCGATGCCGGCAAGCCGGACGGCCAGGTAGGCCAGAAGACGATTGCCGCCATCAAGGCCTTTCAGAATTCGGTCGGCCAGGAGCCGACGGGTGAGATCACCGATGGGCTGGTCCGGGAGCTCCTGAAGCGGAACAGCTGAACCGTTTCGGCCGTACCGCGCATGACGTGGTGCCACAAGGTCGCAGGCGTGCCTGCGGGGCCGCGCATGTGCCTGAAAAGGTTGACAGCTCTGGTCCGGGAGCGCATGAGAGAAAGTGTCGCCCGTTTCTCCCTCGGGGGCGCGAACGGTCCACCCATATACCCCCCGTCCGTGGTTAATCATGTACCACTTCGAAGGACAGCGCCGTGCGCCTCTTCGAGCGCGTGAGGCTTGAGAATAGTGAAACATTGCACAATTCCTCAATTGTTTGCGGTTAGGAATTGTGGAGGAGCAATTTCCGCCCGCAATGCGGGCCGCTGGCATATCGAGGTTCGGCCGTGACGGTCTATCTGCCCATTGCTGAGTTGTCGGTGAACATCTTCGTCATTCTCGGCATGGGCGCGGCCGTCGGTTTTCTGTCCGGCATGTTCGGCGTCGGCGGCGGATTTCTGATCACTCCGCTTCTGATCTTCTACAATATTCCGCCCGTCGTGGCGGTGGCGACCGGCGCCAACCAGGTGGTCGCCTCGTCGATATCAGGGGCGATCGCCCATTTCCGCCGCGGCACCATCGATATCAAGCTCGGCACGGTGCTCTTGTGCGGCGGCCTTGTGGGCGCGACCGTCGGCGTCTGGCTGTTCTCGCTGCTCAGGAGCGTCGGCCAGCTCGATCTGGTGATCTCGCTGCTTTATGTGGTGCTTCTCGGCTCGGTCGGCGCGCTGATGCTGTGGGAGAGCATCGGCGCAATGCGCAAGGCAGCGAAGAACCAGCCGGCGCAGCTCAGACGGCCCGGGCAGCACAATTGGATCCACGGCCTGCCGCTGAAGATGCGCTTCAAGAAGTCGAAGATCTATCTGAGTGTCATCCCTGTGGCGACGCTCGGCTTTTCCATCGGCGTGCTGACGTCGGTGATGGGCGTCGGCGGCGGCTTCATCATGGTGCCGGCCATGATCTATCTGTTGCGCATTCCGACCAGCGTCGTCGTGGGCACATCGCTCTTCCAGATCGTCTTCGTCTCCGCCTATACGGTGATTGTTCAGGCCTCGACCAACTACACCGTCGACATCGTGCTGGCCTTCGTGCTGATGATCGCCGGCGTCATCGGGGCGCAATATGGCGTGCGCGTCGGCCAGCGGCTGCGCGGCGAGCAGCTCAGGGCACTGCTGGCGCTGCTCGTTCTCGCCGTCGGCATCCGCCTGGCGGTCGAGCTCGTCATCCCGCCGAAGGACATTTACTCGGTCGTATCCGCGGGGGCCGGTTTCTGATGCGCTCGCTTCTCGTTCACCCGATCGTCGCCCTGGTCCTCGCCGTCGCCACCCCGGCCGCAGCGCAGGTTCTGGAGCGCCAGGTCACCAACTTCACCGAGAAGCTCGAGATCGGCATTTCGACGGAAGAGATTGCCATCACGTCCGATTTCCGGGGCGCCGACCTGACGATCTTCGGCGCCATCGATGGATTCGACGCCAGCCTCCTGGCGCAGGGCAAGTACAATATCATCGTCGTGCTGGAAGGGCCGAAGGACAACGCCACGGTGCGAAAGAAGGAGCGGGTATTCGGTATCTGGGTCAATACCCAGTCGATGACCTTCGAGCTCGTGCCGGAGGCCTACTCGCTTTCGAGTACCCGCGCCATCGAGACGATCGCGCCGCGGCGCGACATCGCCAATATGGGCATCGGCGTCGACCATATGCGGCTGGTGCCGCTCGGCTTCGTCGGCGACGGCAGCACGCTCGGCGAGTTCCGCAACGCCTTCCGGACGATTCGCGAGACGAGCGGCGTCTATCAGCGCGATCCGGGCGGGGTGCAGTTCATCAGTTCGAGCCTGTTCAAGGCTTCGGTGCGGCTGCCGACCAATGTCCCGAACGGCATCCATGTCGTACGCGCCTATCTCTTCCGCGACGGCGTCTTCGTCGCCGCCAAGGCTCTTCCGCTCAGGGTGGTGAAGACCGGCCTCGAACAGGCGATTACCCGCGCCGCGCACGATCAGCCGCTGATCTACGGCCTTCTGGCCGTAACCCTCGCCGTCGTCACCGGCTGGGGTGCCAGCCTGCTCTTCCGCAAGGAGTGAGGGAGCCGGCAAACCGAGTTGGCGTTCCATTTTGCGTTATGGCGGTTTAAGGAAGCACGGGCATCGGCGGCAAGCGATGCGAAACTTGAGGAAACCCCATGAAACCGATTTTCGTGCAACTGCAATGCGCCCCCGGCAAGACCTATGAGGTGGCCGACGAGATCTACCGCAGGGAGATCGTCTCGGAGATGTATTCGACCAGCGGCGACTATGATCTGCTACTGAAGGTCTATGTCGAGGAAGGCCAGGATATCGGAAAGTTCATCAACGACAATATCGCCAGCGTTCCGGGCATATCCCGCTCGCTGACGACGCTGACGTTCAACGCGTTCTAGAGTCTGTCAGGTTTATGTTGAAACATATCCTGCATGCCTGAGATAGGCGGCGCATTCGTGCGGGTTGAAGGCTTTGAGGACTTCGCCGAGGCGTCTCCATGTCGCGTCGACGCTGCGCTCGTCGGATTTGCGCAGCAGGGTCTTCAGTTTGGCGAACATCATCTCGATCGGATTGAGGTCGGGGCTGTAAGGCGGCAGGAAGAACAGATGGGCGCCGGCATCGCGGATGGCGTTGCGCGCAGGCTTGCCCTTATGGCTGCCGAGATTGTCGAGGATGACGATATCGCCGGGACTGAGGGTTGGTGCCAGGCATTGCTCGACCCACGCGGTGAAGGCAATGCCGTTGATCGGGCCATCGAGCACGAAGGGCGCGACGATGCGGTCGTGGCGCAGCCCGGCGAGGAAGGTCAGCGTCTTCCAATGGCCATGCGGTATTCTGGCGAAAAGCGGCTGGCCGCGCTGACACCAGCCGCGGGTGCGCGTCATGTTGGTTTTGACCCAGGTTTCGTCGACGAACACCAGGCGGCGCGGATCAAGTCGATGTTGATGGGTCTTCCAGCGGCTTCGGAACCGCGCCACCTTCGGCCTGTCCTGTTCGCTGGCGATCAGCGTTTTTTTTAAATGTCTTGCCTTCGCGGCGCAGGAAACGCCAAACGGTGTCGTGAGAGACATCGATCCCGGCCGCCTTCAGATCGGCGGCAAGCGCCCGCACCGTCCAATCGGGCTTGGCCGCCAGCCGACGGTGAACCTCATCGGCCGCCGCGCCCCGCAGCATGGGTTTGACATGGCCACCCATCTTGGCCGGCGCCAAACCGCGGCCGGACCGGTCGAGCTGGCCGATCCGCACCGCCGTCGCCGCTGATATTCCAAAGCGCAACGCTGCCGCCCGCACCGTCATGCCTCCTGCCAAGGCGTCGGCGACGCGCTGGCGTAAATCAAGAGAAAGAGGTCGCGCCATCATTGCTGGCCTCCTCACCAGCAATGATCTTGAATCACAATCGAAGCAAAAAGGGAATCCCGGTTCGATTCAGCTTAAGGCTGACCGACTCTAGGGC
>NZ_JBQEMS010000022.1:0-95352 GCF_052044265.1 Sinorhizobium sp. 22678
TTGTACCTTATCTGAGAATGCAGCCCCTTCGGGCGCAGATCAGCAGCTAGTGCTGGTTACCCATCAGTTTCATCCTCTTTTCGGCCGGCAGCTGCCCTGCGTTGGGAAGCGAGGTAACTTGCAGGGCGACCGTCTGCTTTTGCAGACCGAGGATGGCGCCATATGGCCGCTTCCCCCTCAATGGACTGATCTTGTGAGCATTGATCCAGAAGTTGTCGCGAGCAATGGGCGCGCGCTCTTGCTGGTTTCGAACTTGATGGAACTAGCCAGCATGGTGGAACACCTCTGTGGCAGGTTGGCAGCGGAGTGTAAGGATAATTATGCCGCTAGTGTAAACCAGATTATGCCGCAAGAGGCCCCGCAATGAGCCGTAAATCCTATAATATCTGCCAATTTCTGGTGACACAATGTGGGATCGCTCTTGATTTAAACGAGAATGGCGGTATAAATAGATTTACATTAATACTCGATCTTGCACCCGGAACCTACAATGCCTGCGAAGTACGGCGGCAAGCGATCAAAGATGGATACCCTCCTCGACGAGGGCACCTTCAATCCAAATCCCGAGAAGGTGCGCGACCCGAAGTTCCAGGGAAGCGAGTTCTTCGATCCGCACGACGCCGTCCAGGTCAAATACGAGATGCTGCGGCGCGTCTCCATCGACAATGTCTCGGTAACGGACGCTTCCGACGAGTATGGTGTTTCCAGGCCAACCTACTACCAGGCCAAGGCAAACTTCGACACGAGTGGGATTGCCGGACTGGTACCGGCAAAGCCGGGACCCCGCGGTCCCCACAAGGTCGACGACGAAGTCCTGGCATTTCTCCAGGCGAGGTTGGTCCCGGGCGAGCCCGTTCGTGCGCGCGAACTCGCCAAGCTGGTCCGCAACGAACTCGATGTCGCACTTCATCCCAGGACGATCGAGCGGCTGTTAAAAAAAACGATCCGCTAGACGTTGCCACGGCATCGGCATGTTCATTGCCGGCCACCGCGGACCAGTACGAGGTGCTGCGCAGCGCAGCTCTCGGCGAAGTTCTGCCGCTCAAGGCCCGTAGCGGCCTCATGCTTTTTCTGCGCCGCGGCATGTGGGGATGGGCCCGCGCACTGCCTGCAGCGGCATGCCCTGATCAAGGCCAGTTTTACCTGTCATCGGCCATCCGACCGGCGCACGGCGACCTCAGCGCCGTCGTTCATGTCCTGGCGACCATCGCCATGAGCATCCACCAACGGAGAGCACCATGAATCTACACCTCAAAGTCCAGTCTCATCACCGTGAACGCAGCGCCTACCTCTACATCCGCCAATCTTCGATGCGGCAAGTCATCGACAATACCGAGAGCGCCATGCGCCAATATGCGCTTCGCGGCCGTGCTATCGCCCTTGGTTGGCGCGAGGAGCAGATTATCGTCATCGATAATGATCAAGGCGAATCCGGCGCATCGGCGGTCTGGCGTGAGGGATTTCAGCGGCTGGTCAGCGATGTCGGCATGGGGCATGCCGGGATCGTCATGGGCCTGGAGGTCTCTCGTCTGGCGCGCAACAATGCCGATTGGCAGCGGCTGCTCGAGATCTGTGCTCTCGCCGATACCCTGATCCTCGACGAGGACGGCGTCTATGACCCGGGTAGTTTCAACGACCGGCTCCTGCTCGGCCTCAAGGGAACAATGAGTGAGGCCGAACTGCATGTGATCAAGGCACGGCTGCGCGGCGGCATCCTCAATAAGGCCCGGCGTGGCGAGTTCCGTTGCCCCCTCCCGACCGGGCTGGTCTATGACCATTCCGGCAACGTGACGCTTGATCCGGACATGCAAGTCAGAGAGACAATCGCCCATTTCTTCGAGACATTCTCTCGCGTCGGATCCGCCTCCCAGACCGTCAAGGCCTTTCGTCAAGAGGGCATTCTCTTTCCCTCCCGTCTGCACGGCAGCCAGACGGTTTTCCGGCCACTGACGCCTTCGACGGCGATGCGCGTCCTGCACAATCCACGTTACGCCGGAGCCTATGCCTATGGACGCCGTCGCTATAGACGAACCATTGATGGCAAGAAGCTCGTGCGCAAACAAGGTAGTGACGATTGGACAGCATGTATTCCAGATGCCCATCCCGGCTACATCAGTTGGGAGCAGCATCAGGAGAACCTCAGGATTCTAACGTCGAACATCTGCCATAAATGGAACGCGGGGGTCGCATCACCTCCGCGCGAAGGCCCGGCGCTGCTGCAGGGGCGCGCCGTGTGTGGGCAATGCGGCAGGCATTTTCACATGCGCTATGCTGCCCGGCGCGGCCGGCAGGAAGCCTGGTACGTTTGTGATCGCGCCCGTACCAATCGCGGTGAACCCTTATGCCAGGCGATCGCCGCGCCTCCCATCGACGAAGCCATCGGCATGCTGATCGCAGAGCAGATGACGCCGGCCGCCGTCGAACTGGCGCTCGAAGTCCGCAAAGAGATCGAAGCGCGGCATGAAGAGGCGGACCGGCTGCGCTGTCGCGCAATCGAGCGCGCCCAAACGGAGGCCGATCTCGCCCAGCGCCGTTTCATGCTCGTCGATCCCAACAACCGCCTCGTCGCCGACACGCTCGAAGGCGAATGGAACGAGAAGCTCCGCATCTTAGCCAATGCCCGCGAAGAGCGCGAGCGCGGCCAGGAGCACGATCAATTCATCCTTGATAAGGCCGTCCACGAGCGCTTGGTCGCCATGACGGCGGACTTCAAAAAACTCTGGACCAATCCAGAGACCCCGAACCGCGAACGAAAGCGCTTGCTTGCCCACATCATTGAGGACGTTACCCTCCTCAAACTACCGAAGAGAGGCACGACCAAGGCTCATATTCGCTTCAAGGGCGGTAAAACCCAGACACTCGTCACCATCAGCCCAAAATCGCCCAGCCAGCAGGTCAAGACGAACCCCGACGTCATCCAACTGATCGATAAACTCCTCGACGATCATATTTTTTCCGAGATCGCAGAGATTCTCAACAATCAGGGATACCGTCCGGGCTCGGTGACGCGCCGTGACCAGCGCAACGCCCGCTTCACAACCAAACGCGTCACCTACCTCGTTCGCGAATACAAGCTGAGATCGCGCTATAACCGGCTCCGGGATCGTGGAATGTTGACAAAAAAGGAGGCGGCTGCGCACCTCAATATCCATGAACATACCCTCGCCAGATGGGCTGAACATGGCCTCGTCACCAGCCATGCTTACAACGGACACTACCACCTGTACGAGCTTCCGAAGACAGATTTACCGCAAAAGCAATGCAGTCGATGGAACCAGCTCGTCGATCGCGTCGCCGCCCATAAGGAAAATGCCAGACACGCCAAAACCTTCAACTGAACCCGAAAGAGAGATGCAGTATGAATGCAGATCGTTGTAGATCAGCACCATTCCGGTGCCATCCCATACCAGGATCTTCAGGCGATCCCCGCGCTTCGACCGGAAGATAACCGTCACCCCGGAATGCGGGTCGAGCTTCAATTCGGTCTGCACCATCAAAGCCAGCGCCTGATGCCCACAGCGGAAGTCCACCGGACGCGTTGCGATCAGGATTGGCAGTCGATGGCCAGCGACGATCATGTCGTCCCTCGTACTGCCTGCACCAGAGCCGCCACGCGCTCAACCGGCACATCGCCAGGAACCCGCATCACAACGTCCGGGCCGATCTCCAGCGTCAAGACCGGCAAAACCGCCGCCGGCAGCGGCGGCGCCAAAACATTCACAGTCTCGCTCGGCTCCACCGCAATCGCCAAAGGTACAAAGGCAGGCTCGCCATCCCCGATCTCCGACGGGCCCGACATAGCCTCAAAAGGCAGGGCCAGAATGCCCTCGCGCGCTTGCCGGCGCCAGAAGGAAAGCTGGTGTGGAACAACGTCGTGACGGCGCGCGACATCAGCAACACGAACACCAGGCTCAAAGCTTTCCGCGACAATCCGCGCCTTCATATCATCCGGCCAACGTCGGTTTCCACGACGCGGTTCGACAACCTCGTAGCGCCCAACAAATCCATCATCTGCCATGCCAATCTCCAGATAGTCCTGGAAACCTTTTCGCACACGCAGAAAGCCTCAAAATACAGCTAATCCAATGGGGTGGAGACGGCGCTTACTGAATATCCCCCTGGGCTAAGAACTTTGGAATCAAGCCTCCCGGTAAACGAGGAGATTTTGATGCCGGCAAACAGAAGATTGACCATTATAGGACAGATGTTCCGGCTTGACGGAGGCGGGGCCAGCAGTGGCGAGATCGAAATGATCCTCGAGATTGTCGGCGGCACCACGCAGGACAACCTCAAGCGGGGCGCGACGGTGTGGTTAAGTTGGTCCCTCTCGCATAACTTAACGGACGATGCCCTGAAGGGTCGGCTTTTCAATTGCCGGGTCAAGCAGGGCAGGCGGCGGCGGCCGGAGCCAAACTGGGCCTAGGTTTTCTATAGTTTTAAGAAGTTAGGCGTGACGCTGCTCACCCTTCAGGAAGAAAATCACAGCATTCATGCCGATGGCTACGACTATAGCCGTTTCTGCAAAACTGTTTTGCGAATTGTAACGCGTCGTTTACCGGCAATGCGGGAGGCGCATGCCGCCGGCGACAGGCTCTTCGTTGGGCAAGAAGCTGCCAGCCGTCGATAGCAAGACGGGCAAGATCCGCGAGGCGAGCTGTTCCGTCGCGAGCTCGGTGCGTTAACCTAAACCTTCGCCGAGGAGACCTAGACGAGACCCTGTCGCCTTTGAGGTCACACCACTTGATGGCCCTGCATCACACAAACTTATTTGCCGAACGGATAGAGGTGCTGCCATGATATCGAAAGCGAGGAGAAGGTTGCGCTTCAAAGACAGCCAATCTGTCCTTTTCGCGAGTTACGCAGTTTTCCAAACTACGAGATAACGTCACTCGACGCCTTCGCAAACGGTCCCAGAAGTCGCCAATATCCTCCGCAGTAAGCCTTTTGCGAACACAATATCCGCAATCAAAAGGGGAACATTATGGATATTACTAGACGAGTCTATCTTGCCGGCAGTCTTGCGCTCGGATTTACAGCCTATGCTGGACTCGGCCACGCGCAGGATCGTAGGGCGACATTGCGCCATGTGATGGGAGGCGGGGTGAATTCTCTCGATTCAAGCCTTCTAGGGGCTTCGCGCGAGAGCTATTGCGTGACCATGAGCGTATATGACAGGCTGATCAGCTTTGGCCGCAAGATGGTTGATGGTCAATGGACATTCGACCAGAGCGTTATCGTTCCTGAGCTCGCAGAACGCGTGGAGAAGAGCGCCGACGGGTTGAAGCTCACGTTCCATCTGAGGCCCGACGCGACTTGGCACGACGGTTCGCCTGTGACCGCCGAGGATGTCAAATGGTCACTTGATCGCATGGTTTCGGCCAAAACTAATGCGCCAGCCCAGCTCCAAAGCGGCAGTATGACGAAGACGGATCAGTTCGTCATTGCCGGACCTCACATAGTCGAAATCAATCTGCCTGACGCTAACCGTCTGGCGCTTCCGAACCTCGGTCTGCCGTTCTGCGCGATCTTCAATTCCAAGCTGGCGAAGCAGCATGCAACAGCGGAAGACCCGTGGGCGCTGGAATGGTTGAAAAACAACACCGCAGGATCGGGCGCTTATATGATAGAATCATATAAGCCGGGGGAGCAGGTTGTACTACGCCGGAACGACAACTGGAAGGGCGGTCGCGACGGGAATATCGCACATTTTGAGCGGATTGTCGTCCAGACCGTGCCAGAACCCGCGACGCGCGCTAATCTTGTGGAACGGGGCGACGCAGACCTCGCGTTGGATGTCCAGGCCAGTGACATCAACTCGCTCAAGGAGCGGGGCGTAGCCAAGGTGGTGCCAATCTCCCCGACCAATGGGTTCACCCACATTTCTTTCAACACCAAACTAGCGCCCTTCGACAACCCTAAGGTCCGTCAGGCTGTCGCAGCCGCCCTACCTTATGAGGAAATATTTCAAGCCGCCCTATTCGGGCGTGGGAAAAAGCTGTTCGGCGCCCAATGGACGGATGAACCGCCAACCCCTGATTTTCCACAGCCGCTTCCCAATCACACAGATCTCGACCGTGCGAAGGCGCTGATGATTGAGGCGGGTCATCCCGATGGCTTTGATACCACGTTTACATTCGCAATTGGTTATGCGGCCGTCGGCGAACCTATCGCAGCTCTCATCAAGGAGTCCCTCGCCAACATAGGCATTCGTGTTACTATCCAGAAAGTCCCGGACGCACAGCTCTTCACGATGCAGGCGGAAAAGAAAGGCCTGCCATTCTATATCGAAAGCGGTAGCGCTTGGCTGCCCGAAACATTCTACTTCTTCTGGGTATACTTCACGCGCGATCAACGCTGGAATTTAGCTAACTGGACAAATGAGAGGATTGTCGAGTTGGTAAACTTGGCGAGAACTGAAGCTGATCAAGCCAAGTACGACGCGTACTGCAAGGAGATGATTGCCATTCTGGCTGAAGAAAATCCGTCAGTCCTGGCCTATCAGGCAAACATCGATGTAGTCATGGCACCCTCGATTGAAGGTTATACCTATCACTACTATCGCCAGGCCGACTATCGGGATCTGGTTCGAGCATGAATATCTTGGTGTCAATCGGGCGCCGCTTTAGGCGGCGCATCGTGTCCTCGATTCCGGCTATTCTCGGCGTCGTTATCGTCACGTTCATCCTCATGCGCATCCTCCCTGGTGACCCTGCGGTCTTCTTCACATCTTCATCGGTCACAGCCGGTCAGGAAGAGATTACGGAAATGCGTGAGAAAATGGGGCTCGACAAGCCCTTTCCCGTTCAACTGGCAATCTATCTGCGAGATGTCGCGCGGGGAGATCTCGGAAACTCTTTGATGACTGGTCAACCAGTGCTAAAGGATATGCTGCAACGGCTTCCGGCTTCGCTTGAGCTGACATTAGTCGCATTGTTCATCGCGCTTGCCGTCTCGATTCCGCTGGGGGTGCTCTCGTCGCTTAAGCCTGGGTCGCTTATCGACCATGCAATCAGGTTATTCTGCACGGTTGGCGTCTGCATGCCCACCTTCGTATCAGGCTTGATGCTGATTTACCTCTTCTATTACCTGCTTGGCATCGCTCCCGATCCAACGGGGCGGATCGACATCTTCGTTGCAACGCCACCGGACATTACCGGATTTCTTCTCATTGACTTCGCGCTTGTCGGCGATTGGGCGGGATGGCGCTCGGCATTGGCCAACATCATCCTGCCGGCGTGCACCATGGCCCTATTTGTATTGGCGCCACTAGCCAGGATGACCCGGGCGTCGATGCTTGGAGTTCTAGGGAGCGAGTACATTCGAACCGCAAAGTCGGTCGGGTTACGCAATTCACGCGTTGTTGTAACTTATGCACTGCGTAACGCGCTTCTTCCGGTGCTCACCATCGCAGGGGTCGTCTTCTCTACGATGCTGGGGGCAAATGTTTTGGTCGAGAAGGTATTTTCCTGGCCAGGTGTCGCTTCTTACACACTCGATGCATTGGTGTCATCCGATTACGCCCCAGTTCAAGGCTTCGTCCTGCTGATGGCCGGCATCTTCGTGTTGGTGAATCTCGTAATCGACATTCTTTATGGCATTGCCGATCCAAGGGTCAGTATCGAATGAACAGCACATTCTCCCACGTCGTCTGGGTCATGCGCGGCAATCTCATCACATCCATCGCAATGGCTGGAATCGTTTGCCTAGTCGTGATTGCCATGCTCGCTCCGTGGATCACACCCTACGACGCCTTAGCGACGGACGTCGCAAACGCGTTGCAACCGCCCAGCGCGCAACATCTTTTTGGTACCGATCAGCTTGGTCGTGATATCCTTTCGCGGCTTATCGTTGCAACTCGGCTAGATCTCGCGATTGCAGCCTCGGCGGTGGTCGTTTCGTTTATAAGCGGCTCCCTGGTCGGGGCTTTTTGCGGATATATGGGCGGCTGGCTGGACCGTTGGGTTGGACGCCTTGTCGACGTGCTCATGGCGTTCCCGCTTTTCGTTCTGGCGATGGCGCTTGTGGCCGTGCTGGGCAATTCCGTCCAAAACATTATCATCGCTACGGCGGTGATTAATCTGCCCATATATATCCGTTTCGCGCGAGCCGAAGTGAATGTCCGGCGCAATGCGGGTTGGGTGGAGGCGGCCCGTGCCGGGGGCCACAATGATGTCTCGGTCGTGATTAAGTACCTGCTGCCTAACATCATGCCTGCCATGGCCGTGCAGATTTCTCTCAATCTCGGCTGGGCGATTATCAACGCCGCTGGTCTCTCCTTCTTGGGACTGGGCGTGGTCGCGCCGACACCGGAGTGGGGCATCATGGTCGCTGAAGGCGCCCGCTTTATCACCGCGGGACAATGGTGGCTGGTGGCCTTTCCCGGTCTTGCCCTGATGCTCACCGTTCTTTGCTTCAACCTCATGGGGGATGGCCTGCGCGACATTCTCGATCCCAGGATGCGTACATGACCCAGCTATTGAGTATAGAGGATCTACGTGTTGTCTTTTCTACACGCAACGGACCGGTAGAGGCGCTACGCGGCATATCCTTCGGATTGGAAGACGGCGAAACTCTTGGCGTGGTCGGCGAGTCCGGCTCAGGCAAGTCGGTGACAGCCTACGCGATTACCCGGCTGCTAGCAAAGTCGGCAAACATCGTTAATGGCCGCGTCCTTTACAAAGGGATTGACGTCACACGCTTGCCCGAGTCCGAATTACGGACCATGCGCGGCGCCGCAATGTCGATGATCTTTCAAAACCCTCGTTCGGCACTGAATCCAATACGGACTGTTGGGCTGCAGATCGCTGACGCACTGCGGGCACACAATAACATGACTGCCCGGGAGGCGCGCGCCGAGGCACTCGAACTCCTGAAGGCGGTGATGATACGGGATCCGGAACTGAGGCTCGAAGCCTATCCCCACGAGCTCTCCGGAGGCATGTGCCAGCGCGTCATGATTGCTATCGCGATCGCGTGCCGCCCCGATCTGCTCATCGCGGACGAACCCACAACCGGGCTCGACGTGACGACGCAAAAGACCGTCATGGACCTGCTCGCCAGCATCACAGCGGATCGCAACATGTCGACGATACTGATCACGCACGACCTTGGTCTTGCTGCACAGTATTGCGACAATATCGTCGTCATGGAGAGAGGGAACATCGTCGAACGAGGTCCGACGCAATCCATCTTCCTGACGCCGCAGCATCCCTACACGAAAAAACTGGTCAACGCATCGCCAACGCCGACTTCGACGATCGAGGATATGGCGCGCGTGTCGGAGTCTCATGAGCCGGCGGGCGCTGTTCTGCCACCCTCCGTCCCGGATTCTAGTGCGCCACCGCTTCTGCAAGTTCGCAATCTCCTCAAGCGGTTCGGCAATGTCACGGCTGTAGACAATGTCTCATTTGATATTCCCGCCGGCGGCAGCATGGGTTTGGTAGGCGAGTCAGGCAGTGGTAAAAGCACGATTTCTCGCATCATCTGCCGCCTCATCTCCCATTCGGAAGGCACGATCCTCTTCGATGGCAAAGACATTGGCGCGATTTCCACGCGCGTTTTTCACCGCGCACCACAGCGAAGGGACATCCAGATCGTCTTTCAAGACCCGGACGACAGTTTGAACCCGCGTTTTTCAGTGTTCGACAGCATCGCCGACCCCCTTTGCCGCCTTGAGGGATTGCGCAGCGGGCCGGAGCTTCGAGAGAGAGTCCGCGAGACTGCAGCCCGTGCTGGCCTTGCGGAGAACCTCCTTGGTCGCTTTCCGCACCAGCTGTCGGGCGGCCAGAAGGCACGCGTTGGCATAGCGCGCGCAATCGCTGTGAGACCACGCCTTTTAGTTCTCGATGAGCCTACGGCGGCGTTGGATGTTTCGGTGCAGGCAATCATCTTGAGCTTGCTCGACCGCCTGCGGCGCGAAGACGGTATGGCCTTCCTGTTCGTGAGCCACGACCTGAATGTGGTTCGCATGATGTGTGAAAATGTTGTCGTAATGCGGCTGGGCAAGGTCGAGGAGATCGGTGGGAGTTCGCTATTCACGGATCCTCGGTCGCAATATACGCGCGAGTTGCTTCACGCCATTCCCCATTTCAATCCAACAGAGCATGCGTCTCGAAATTGCGCGGTGCCCGAGACGGCTATTGCCTCAGGTGTGTCCAAATGAAGTCGATCATGAATTCCGATCAGATGTTCGAGCAGGAAAAAGGTCCGATGGACGGGTTGACGATTGTTGATCTGACCCAGATCTACAATGGTCCATATGCCACTTTTCTTGCTGCCATGGCTGGCGCACGTGTGATCAAAGTCGAACCGCGCGACGGCGAACACCTACGCAAGCGGAGCGCACAGAGCGGTGCAGCCCTGCCATTTGCCCTGCTTAATGCCAATAAGGATTCCATCACACTCGACTTGAAGACGCAAGACGGACACCGCATACTTCTGGAACTGATCGACCGGGCCGATGTGCTTGTCGAGAACTTTGCTCCCGGCGTCATGGACCGACTGCGTCTGGGCGTGGACACTGTGCGAAAGCGAAATCCGCGCATTATCTACGCCTCGGGCTCAGGTTATGGAAAATCTGGGCCGTACACTTCCTATCCGGCGATGGATTTGACCGTGCAGGCAATGTCCGGGGTTATGAGCATCACCGGTTATGCGGACGGCCCCCCAATGAAAGTCGGCCCCGCGATCTGCGACTTTTTCGGCGGCATCCACCTTTACGGCGCAATCGCAACGGCCCTTCTCGGGCGCGAGCGTACGGGCGTGGGCCGTGTAGTTGAGGTATCGATGCTCGAGGCTGTGTATCACTCCCTCAGTTCATCGCTGGGATTGTTATATGGCGGGGCGCGGCAAACACTACGCACCGGCAACCGGCACGGCGGAATGTCGCTAGCTCCCTATAATGTATACCCGACCTCGGACGGCCACATCGCGATCATTTGCAATAATGATGGTCACTGGATGGCGCTGGTTGAGACAATGGGCGCATCGGCGTTAGCTCAGGATGTGCGCTTTGCCACAATGCCCGACCGTGTGCGTAACATGGACGAGTTGGATGATTTGGTTGGCGCTTGGTCGTGCCAACATCCGAAGGCCGTGCTGTTCGACCGCCTAATTGCCGCCCGCGTGCCGTGTGCGCCAATCCGCACGCTTGACGAAGTTACGCATGATCCGCATCTCTTCGAGCGAGGCATGCTGACAGGTATGCAGCACCCGGAATTTGGCGCTATCACCATGGCACACAGTCCGCTGCGTTATCCCGATACGCCGATGACACCACTGCGGCCTAGCCCGCAGCTGGGCGCTCATACGGATTACATTCTTGGTGCCGACCTTGGCTATGACGAGCACGAGATCGAGGCCTTCCGAGCAAACGGGGTAACCTGAGGAAACTCTATGCGCAAACCTTTAGTCCAGGGCACATCGAAACACTATACCGCCGCGCATTGGGGCATCTACGAGGTCGAGACGGATGGAGACGGCACACCCGTTTTAAAATCTTGGCATAAGGACGATTGGCCACCGGAAATAGGCTTTAATCGCATCGATGCCGACCTCAATCGTATGCGGGTCGAACGACCGGCGGTTCGACGCGGATGGCTTGATAATGGGCCCGGCCCGGCTCTGGGCCATCGCGGATCGGATAGTTTCGTTGAGGTTGACTGGAATACTGCGCTGGATCTTGTCGCGCGAGAAGTGGAGCGTGTGCGCTCAAAACACGGTAATAATGCAATCTTCGGCGGTTCGTACGGGTGGGCTAGCGCTGGCCGGTTCCATCATTCGCAAAGCCAGGTTCACCGGTTTCTGAACCTGGCCGGTGGTTATGTGGCGCATTCCGACACCTACAGCCTTGGAGCGGGACGGGTTTTGATGCCACATGTTGTTGCTCCCATGGACGCGCTGATGGCCGAGCACACCTCGTGGCAGAACCTTACGGAGAACACAGAACTTTTCGTCGCATTCGGTGGCGTTCCTTCTAAAAACGCGCAGATCTCGTCGGGCGGAGCCAGCGAGCATCGGACCGATGCGGGACTGAGGGCTATGGGCGCTCTAGGAACTAGGTTTGTCAACATCGGGCCGGTGAATGACAATCTCGATGTCGGCGCTGAACATCGTTGGATAAAGCTACGTCCTAACACGGACACCGCGTTCATGCTCGCGCTTGCGCATGTGCTCTTTACTGAAGACCTCTGGAACGAAGACTTTGTCTTGCGCTACTGCACGGGGTTCGATCGGTTCGTTCCTTATCTTCTAGGCAAGACTGACGGCGCGCCAAAAACGCCGGACTGGGCCGCGCCAATCACCGGCGTCCCTCAAGATGAAATTGTCCGACTGGCACGTGACATGGCCACGCACCGTACGATGCTAAACGCCGCGTGGGCGCTGCAACGGGCCGCGCATGGCGAGCAGCCTTTCTGGATGTTGGTAACCTTGGCCGCGATGCTGGGCCAGATTGGTTTGCCTGGCGGTGGATTCGCTGTGGGTTATGGAACTACCAACGCCATCGGGAGCCCCCACCCACTTCTGCCTGGCCCGACCTTTCCCCAGGGTAGCAATCCGGTAGCGGAGTTTATACCCTGCGCTCGCATCACGGATATGCTGCTCAATCCGGGAGGCTCGTTTGTATACAATGGGCAGACGCACACTTATCCCGATATTCGTCTTATCTTGTGGGCAGGTGGTAACCCCTTCCATCACCATCAGGATCTGGCCCGGCTTTCATCGGCCTGGCAACTCCCGGACACGATTATTGCGAATGAACAGTTCTGGACCGCGAACGCGAAGATGGCGGACATAGTTCTGCCTGCGACCCTCTCTGTAGAGCGAAACGATATCGGTCACGCCAAACGCGAAGGCGTGCTGGTCGCAATGAAACAGATCACAACACCTTTTGGCGAGGCGCGCAGTGACTTTGACATTTTCCGCGGCATCGCACAGCGGCTCGGTCTCGAGCAAGTGTTTGCCGAAGGCCGCGATGAAATGGGCTGGCTGAAAAACATCTACGACGTATACCGCAGCCATCCGACCGTTGACTCCGCTCTGCCTACCTTCGAGGATTTCTGGGATAAGGGGTTGCTGGATTTCAGAGACACAGCGCAGCCTTCGGTGCTGTTGTCGCAGTTTAGGGCGGATCCAGACCGTCATCCGCTCGGCACGCCCTCAGGTCGCATCGAAATCTTTTCGGAAACGATTGACAGCTTCGGCTATTCTGATTGCCCGGGTCATCCAGTCTGGCTTGAACCGTTCGAATGGCTCGGGGGAGATATGGCGGCGAGGTGGCCCTTGCACCTGCTGTCGGATCAACCGAAATTTCGACTACATAGCCAATTGGACCATGGCACCAGCAGTCAGAAGGGCAAGCGCAACGGGCGCGAACAGGTGTATATGAGCGCCACCGATGCGGCACTACGGGGCATCCGCGACGGCGATCTGGTGGAAATCTACAACGATCGCGGACGCTGTCTTGCCACGGGAACTATCATCCCTGGCATCATGCCCGGCGTGATCCGTTTAGCAACTGGTGCATGGTATGATCCGGGCACAGATGCCGATGGCGCAATTGAACTCCACGGTAACCCAAACGCGCTGACACTCGACCGCGGTGCATCAAGCCTATCACAGGGCTGCTCCGCCCAGTCCTGTCTCGCCGACATTCGCCGATATTCAGGCAGTCCCCCGCCCATTACGGCCTTCGATCGGCCAATTCTAAAACGCGAGACCGACCTCTGAATCAATGGAACAGTTCGTGAGTCGGCTGACCGCTAGCGTGAGACTTAATGCTCTTTCTGCCGTAGAGAGACGCGGCTTCAATGCAACCCAGAAAATGCTTGGGGTCGAGTTGCTCCGCTTCGAGGTCTGCGGCGGATACCGTCATTCGCTCGCTGCGGGTAAGCCTTTCACGACAGGCGCATTTGTGTCGGGAACAGTGCAATACGCATTCGCCGTTAGAAGCTTGCGCACTACGTCGCCAAACAACGTCGCGGCCATGGACAACGGACGACCGCGAGACCATACGAGCCAGCGATCGCGTTCGATTGCAGGTTCGCATATCGGCGTCACCGCAAACTCGCCGTCCGGCATCCCACAGAAAGCACTGGCGGGAAGGATCGAAAACCAGCCCGGTTGGCGCAACATTCCAAAGATGCTGTTCGCCGCATCAACCTCGACCGCGGCCGTTAGTTCGATTCCGGCACGAGCGAAGTCATTCTCGAACCGCCGGCGCAGAACCGGACTCAGCACCATGCGATATTTGGCGATGGACGCAGCGGAAATGCTTTTCATCCGCTCCAGTCCACTTCCCGGCGCGCCCACGAACAAGAGCCGCTCTGACCCTAGATAATCATGTGGAAGCCGCTCATGCTTCTTGATCTCGCTTACGATGGCAATGTCCAATAGTCCCTGCGACACACGGTCGAGAAGCTCTTCGTTGAAGCTGTGGCGACTGGTAATCTTGCAGCCAGGAAATGCCTCCGCGACCGCGCTAAGTGCAACCGGAAGCAGGCTGTACTCCCCCGACGGTAACGACCCAACGGTAAGCGTAGTAGGGGTCTCGATGTCGCCGCACCGCAACACATCCGCTGCCGCAGCTACCTGATCCAAAATATGGACGCAGATCTCGTACAGTCCGCGTGCCTTTTGGCTAACGACAACACCACGCGCGGTCCGGTCGAATAGGACGACTCCGAATTCATCCTCGAACTTGCGCAGGGACATGCTGACGGCAGGCTGCACAACATTCAGGCGCCTTGCTGCGCCCGTCACGCTGCCTTCCTCAACGAGCGCCACGAAACATTTGATCTGTCTTAGGTCCAAGGGTGTTCCTTTCGTTCGTCGAAACGACATCGACACACCGCTACAGTGCATAGTCAACAGTAGCAGGATATCGGAACAATAACCAGAAACGTTACGACGTGCCCGGTGCACGTCTAGACTCAAGAACTTCGTTTGGAAGCTCCAACCGCACTACTCCAAGGGCTCCGGTAAAACTGTGCGGGAAGCCAGCGCTCCCTCGAAAAAACAGCTTAGGTGGAAAGCGGACTGCATTGCCGGCTTTTCGGTACCGCTCGCGTGCATTCTGAGGCGATAAACGAATTGCCCTTCCTCCGGCTCAATAGCCCCGCTCCACATCAACCTGAAAGTCTGGCTTGTCGCCATTGGCGTAGGCGGTGAGCCCCCGTAAGACGCGCGCCGTAAAGGCGGCATTTGAGTCTCCTCCGGTCCACGCATTGTGGGGAGTGATCAAGATATTCGGATGGTTAAGCATTGGATGCCCGATGGGCAGCGGTTCGGGATCGGTGACATCCAGCGTCGCACACCGAATACATCCGGCATCGACTGCGGCGATCAGACCCTCTTGATCCAGCAAATCACCGCGAGAGATATTGATCAAATGTAGCCCGGTCCGAGCCGAAAGAAGCCGTGACCGGTTCAGCAAGTTGCGGCTTTCGGACGTTGATGGCAGGGCAAGTACGAGATGATCGGCCCAGCCGATAAGCTCCTCGATATCGGAGCAATAACGCGCGCCTGCGGGTGCCTCGGCGGGCGGCTCGCGCCGTAAGATGGAGACATCCATCTCGAAGGCTCTGGCTCGTTGGAGAATTTCCACGCCAATGGCCCCAAAACCTGCAATACCAAGCCGCTGTCCTGCCACTGCCCCCAGAGGCGCGCTAGTCCATATATTTCCGCGCACGGCCGTTAGTTCGAGGGGTTTCTGCGTCCGCAGAATTGCCGCCATTACATATTCTGCAACTAAGGAGGATGTCAGTCCGCGCCCCGTCGAGACAAGCCGCCCGGACAGGAGCCACCTCGGAAAAATATCCACCCCAGCAGATATTGTCTGGATCCAACCGAGGTCCGACAGCTCTGACGGCGCCTGTTCAGGCGCGTCACGCCAGCCCGGAAGCGTTCCAGTGATCAGAATATTCGCATCTTCACGTATAGCCCACGGTCGGTTGAGCGTTGAAACCGTTTCGACGATAGGCTTGCATGGATGCGCGGACAGGGCATTGCCCAGCGCTTCACCAAGGTGATTGACGACAACAAGGGGGGCAGACTGAACCACAATTCTTCCTTTCTCAGGACGACAAGCGACGGTCTAAATGCGGTCACCCGGCACTGCCGTCTGAGGCCAAATCCTCGGCACGAGCTCGAAGCACGAATTTCTGTATCTTGCCGGTTGAGGTCTTCGGCAGGTCCTGGAAGATAATCCTAGATGGGCATTTGAAACGGGCAAGTGTGCTTCGACAGTAGTCAAGCAGTTCCTCTTCGCTTGCTTCCACACCCCGACGCAGTTCGACAAATGCTGCGGGCCGCTCGCCCCATTTAGGATCAGGCATCGCGACAACGGCGCAATGCGATACTTTTGGATGACGGTACAGCACATCCTCGATCTCGATCGAAGAGATGTTTTCTCCTCCGGAAATTATGATGTCCTTCGAGCGGTCCTTGAGTTGAATGTAACCGTCGGCATGCAACACTCCGAGGTCGCCGGTGTGGAACCAGCCACCGGCAAACGCTTCCTCAGTCGCCTTCCTGTTCTTCAGATAGCCCTTCATTACGACGCTGCCCCGCATCATCACTTCACCAAGCGTCTCCCCGTCGGCGGGAACCGGCTCCATAGTCCTGGGGTCCAGGACCGCAACGTCCGACATCGAGAGGTAGCGAACACCTTGGCGTGCTTTGCGTGCGGCCTGATCAGCAGGCGGAAGTTCATCCCATTCGGCTTTCCATTCATTGACCACGGCCGGACCGTAGGTTTCCGTCAATCCGTAGAGATGCAGGACGCGAAACCCCGCTTCCTTCATCGCAGCCAGAACGGCCGCCGGGGGCGGCGCAGCGGCGGTAATGAAGAGGACTTCATGAGAAAAGCGGCGTTTGTGTTCGTCTAGAGAGTCTAGCAATGTCGACATGACGATAGGCGCGCCGCAAAGGTGGGTTACCCGATGTTCTACTATAAGATCGTAGATCGACTTAGACCGAACCCAGCGTAGGCAGACATGAGTACCTGCCTGGACGGACACAGTCCAAGAAAAGCTCCATCCGTTGCAGTGGAAGAGAGGCAATGTCCAAAGATAAACGGGATGCCCGCTCATTTCCCCATGGATTGTCTTGTTCAGCGCCATGAGGGCTGCCCCACGGTGATGGCAGACCACGCCCTTGGGGTTGCCGGTCGTGCCGGAGGTGTAGTTTAGCGAGATTGCGTCCCACTCGTCTTGGGGCGGTTGAGCAACGAATTCCGGATCACCCGCTTCAAGAAACTCGGCATAATCCAGTGACCCGATGCGCGGACCTTTCGGTTGAGGAGCATCTACGGGGAACTCGGGGTCGTCGTAGTCGATAACGATCGGAGGATTATCGAGCGTCGAGAGTGCTGCCGCGGCGAGCGCTGAAAATTCGCGATCCACAATCAGCACTTTGCTATCGGCATGATCAAGCTGAAACGCGATAGCCGGTCCGTCCAACCGATAGTTCAGCGAGTGCAGCACTGCGCCATTAGCCATGGCTACGCCATAGTGCGCTTCTATCATTGGCGGCGTGTTGGACAAAAGCACCGAGACGGTGTCGCCCCTTCCAATTCCAAGCTTGATGAGTGCCGACGCCAGCCGCCGGCAGTTCAGCCATAGTTCTTGGTAGCTGGTTCTGGTTGCTCCGTGAACCACCGCCAATTGATCGGGGTAGGTCAACGCGGCCCTCTCAAGATATGAGATAGGCGTCAACGGCTGGTGATTGGCCGGGCACCGGCCCAAACCATCCTCGTATTTTTCCATTCGCATATTCCTTCCCGCAGGTCATTCCGGCTGATTTTAGCCGCGCGCAGCTTTTTCGCCGACGGGTTGCGCCTGCTTTTTCCATTCTCCAAAACCCCCGCGTAGGCTGCGGGCATCAAGGCCCATCTGCATGGCAAGACGGGCAGCAAGCAGCGAGCGCCAGCCGGACGCGCAGTAGAATACGTAGGTTTTGCGTTGCGCGAACGCCAGTTTGTGGTAAGGGCTCTCTGGATCGATCCAGAATTCGAGCATCCCTCGGGGAGCGTGGAATGCACCTGGGATCATGCCATCGCGTTCTAATTCTCGCGGGTCGCGGATATCGACCATGACGATATCGTCAGAGCTAAAACGCCCCGCCATTTCTTCGACAGTTACCGACGCAACTTCGGCGTCAGCTTCGGCGAGCATCTGCTTGTAACCAATTGCCATACGTCCTCTCCGTTCATTTTGAACCAATTTGATGTGCCGCGGGGTCAATCCAATCGCTGCGATATACTGAATAGCGAGGCGGGCTCGAGCGAGTTGGCCCGACGTCGACGCCAAGGCCAGCCAATCGCAAGCGAGCATAGACGTTGTCGAATTGTCTGTCTTTCGATAAACAGACCACTGGCATCAACAATCAGACATTTTCTATCAGGGGGTATTCTCATGAAACGCGTTTGGCACACCGTCGATGTCCCGAAAATCCTTGCGTTGCCCCGCCCGGTCTTCTTGCGATCTCAGGCGCTTGCAGCCCGGCATGCCTTTCCCATGCATGTGCACTCGTGGAACCAGTTCGTTTATGCCACCGCAGGAACACTCTTAGTGACGCTTGATGACGCGCGCTATGTCATCACACCGGAGCAGGGGATTTGGATTCCGGCCGGCGTGCGCCACACTACAGCCGCTCTTGACGACGTAGAGTTCCGAAACCTCTATATTGGGGAGGCGCCCGACCTCGGCATGCCTGAGAAGTGCAGCGTTCTTTCCGTCTCCCCGCTTCTTCGCTTGCTGATCGTGGAAATCGCGGCAATCGCGCAGGATGCCGACGAGGCGCTTTACCGTGACAGACTCGATGCTGTCGTACTTTCTCAGATAACACGGCTTAGGCAGCTTGATTTCCACCTTCCTTGGCCTCGAAGCAGTCATTTACGTGACATCTGCGAAGTGCTCTATTTTTGCCCTGACAATCCGCGCCATATAGATGATTGGGCAGCCGATGCCGGACTGTCCTCGCGAACTCTCGCCCGCCATTTCAATGCCGAGGTTGGGATGAGTTTACATCTCTGGCGTCATCGAATGCGTCTGTTCCGAGCTGTAGAATGGTTAAGCGCGAAACGGCGGGTAACGGACATTGCGCTCGACCTAGGTTTCAGCTCCACCTCTGCATTTACCTACGCGTTTCGCAGGGAAATGGGATGCTCGCCCACGGGATGGCTTACCCAACACGGTGGGCGCACCGATAGCTTGTTCCTTTGTCGTGAGCTGTTGATTTCCACTAAGAGCTGATGGAGTGGATGCCCCTCCCGACGGCATCGCAATGTGCCAGAGTGATGTTCGTCAGAACGTCAATTGGAGGAGAGAGCATCCATGAAGGAAGTCGGCGTGTGCCCGTAGTGACGAAAGAGCATTATGACACCGAAGGAGCTCGCGCCGCTGTCAACGTGAACGTGCGCCGCGGTTTGGGCCCACTGCCCGAGCAGCCAACGATTGAGATCGGCCTGCCGAACGGCCGACGGCTGATGATCTCGGCGTCGCTTGATCCGACCATCCTTGCCCGGCTGTGGCCGGTCCTGGATGCGTCATGATCGCCTTTCCGGCTGGGGTGAAGGTATCGATCGCGGATGGTGTAACGGACATGCTCTGTGGTATGAACAGCCTGGCGCTGAAAGTGCAACACGATCTTGGCCGCGATCGTCATAGCGGCGAAATCTTCTGCTTTCGGGTCGCAAGGGTCATCTGATCAACGTTCTATGGCACGACGGGATCGGCATGTCACTTTACCTGAAGCGGCTTGAAGCCGGAAAGTTAATTGGCGTTGCCCTGTTCATTCGCGGGCATGGCGGCGTCAGCCTTACGGGTGCGGGCGACCGATTCATCGGCAGGGTGCACAAGGCGCTTAACCAGCTCATCGACACTTGCTTTCGAAAAAGCAAGCTTGACTGCTAGCCTAGATCCCAACGTCAGCTCAGGCTGGCATGGTGAGGAGCGCTCAGGACGACATGGCGCTTTGCTGCGTTCAGCCCGACTGCCAGGTCTGCGGCCCTGCCTAATCCTGCCGCATGAGTGGAAAGAATTTTCAAAGCCGTGGAAGTATCCTCGTCGGTAAGGAGGCTCTGCGGACGGAGAGGGCGGCTGCCGCGTCTAAATTCCGCCGGGCTACTACCAAATCGGGCCCGAAACTTGTTGTAGAAGACGGCGGGATTGCCGAAGCCGTTGCGCTCCATGATCGTTCTGATCGTATCGTCGGTGGTGCGCAGATCGCCCGCGCAGCTATCGAGCCGCAGGTTTTGCGAATAATCGCGATAACCGATGCCCAGATGCCGTTTGAACAGCCGTGAAAGATGGCTGACGGTCAAGCCTTCCGCCTCCGCGATCTCGTTGAGGTGCTGGCCCTCGTCCTGGCCGCCGAGCGAATCCATAATGCGCAAGATGCGATTGCGGCTGTCGGCGCGCATTTGGGCATTCGCGGTCTCGGCATCCTCAAAGGGTATCCAGCGGTAGACATAGCAAGCCAAGAGATTGGCGACGGTCTGGTGCGCCATTTCTTCCTCGGGCCGACCGGCCTGGTCGACAATAATGCGAGCGATCAGCGATTTGATCGGGGCGACCTTGTTCATGAAAGAGCGGCAATGCAGGAACGTGCGGCAGAGATACTGCCGGCTGGAAAACCCTGACAGTCCCATGCGCTCGAAATGGCTGCTGTCGAGATGCACGCCGCAGATCAATGCATCGCGGGAAATCGACGTGGAATTGTGGGGGACATCGCCGTTGATGATGATGAGGTCGTCCTTGTGCATCTCGCAGACCTGCCCGTTGACGATCAGACGGAAGCTCCCGCGCAGAACGAAAACTATCTCCATTTCCCGGTGCCAGTGGTATGGTACGTCGGCGTAGCCATGTACAAAGGCTCGGCAGTAGGATTGGCCGAATGGACCGTGATCTTCGAATCCACAACCGCTCCGCTCGCACCAGTGGTCCTGACTAAGATAGGCGACGTTCATGTGCTCCTCCCTACTTTCAAAAGCACTAAATATCAAAAACTGATCTATATCCAGAACAAGTTTCGCGGCTAGATGCATCGCGTTTCCTGTGACATCGTTAAGACATTCTTTGGCGCGGCGTGGGAGCCGCAAAGGCGAGGAGGCCTGCCGGAGTAGGCTGGCCTGTGCCCGCAAAATTAGGATAGACGACCGATGAAATGGAACATTTCCGACAAGCAGTTGGCCGGATTGCTGGACCAGATGACGCCTGAAGAAAAGGTGGCGCTGGTAAGCGGCCAGGGGTTGTGGCGCACAGCAACCAACTACCGTCTAAACATCCCGGAAATCCTCATGACTGACGGCACCTACGGTGTGCGCTATTCGATCGACCAGATCGAGGGTCCGCAGGATAGCGACAGCCAGCTTGCCTCGTTCCTCAGCGTCGTCAATGCGGACCCGTCGCGTGGCGTCGAGGGCGCCTTCGGCGCCACCCGTCCGGCCACTTGCTTTCCGAACGGCTCCTCCTTCGGTTGTTCCTGGGATGTTGATCTGGCCTACGAACTGGGCGAAGCGCTGGCGGTCGAATGTCAGGCGTTCGGCGTCCACATCCTGCTCGGCCCCGGCATTAATATCCGCCGCACGGCCCTGGCCGGTCGCTCCTACGAATATTATGGCGAAGACCCGGTCGTTTCCGGCGATATTGCCGCCGCCGTCATCAACGGCATGCAGGACAACGGCGTAGGCGCATCGCTGAAGCACTTTGCTTGCAACAATTCTGAGGTGCAGCGCACCACGATGAGTTCGGATGTCGAGGAACGAGCGCTACGCGAAATCTACCTCAAAGGCTTCGAGCGGGCGATCCGCAAGAGCAATCCCTGGACGGTGATGAGTTCCTACAATCGCCTCAACGGCGTTCAGGCTGCCGAAAACCGTTGGCTGCTTACCGAGGTTTTGCGCGACGAATGGGGGTATGACGGCCTCGTCATGTCCGATTGGCACGGCATCAAGGACCGCCCCGCCTCGCTGAACGCCGGCAACGATCTTGACATGCCCGAAAGCGGCGCGCGCAAGCAGGAACTGCTGGATGCCGTAAAGGATGGCCGCGTGTCGATGGAAGCGCTCGACGAGGCTTGCCAGCGCGTCCTTAAGCTGGTGCGCACGGCCCACAATGGCGCCCGCGACGATGTGACGGTGGATTACAGAAAGCATCATGCACTGGCGCGGCGCATGGCCGCGGAATCGACCGTCCTGCTGAAGAACGAGGGCGGGCTGCTACCGCTGGACGGGGCAAAGCTGAAGCGCATCGTCGTGGTCGGCGCTGCTGCGAAGGAGCCGGTCATCCAAGGATCCGGCTGCGCCACCACCCGGCCGACCGATGTCGATGTTCCGCTTGACGAAATCCGCCGGCTGGCCCCCACCGCGGCTATCAGCTTCCATGGGGTAACCGATTTCGATGCCGGCTGCGCCACGGAACAGGCCGCGCTCGCCGATATCGACGCTGCCGATATCGTGCTCTTCTTCGGCAATACCGAAGTGGGCTATGACGGCGAAGGTTCGGACCGTGCCCATCTCAACCTGCATGACGGCCAGGA
Organism: Sinorhizobium sp. 22678; assembly: GCF_052044265.1. Lineage (NCBI taxonomy): Bacteria > Pseudomonadati > Pseudomonadota > Alphaproteobacteria > Hyphomicrobiales > Rhizobiaceae > Sinorhizobium > Sinorhizobium sp. 22678. The sequence continues at coordinate 22,540 of NZ_JBQEMS010000022.1, forward strand.
CGAGTTGATAGACCGGCTGTCGCGTCGCAACGCCAAGATGGCCATCATTCTGGCAATCCCGGATGCGGTGGTCATGCCGTGGATCGGCCAGACGCCTGCGGTGATTTCCGCCTTCTTCGGCGGTCAGGGAGCGGGCCGCGCAGTGGCCGATATTTTGTTCGGCGTCCAAAATCCCTGCGGCAAGCTCACCGTCACTTTCCCGGTTCAACTTGAGGATACGCCCGGGTTCCTCAGCTATCCCGGCGAAAACAACCGTCATGTCTATAGCGAGGGAATCCATGTCGGTTACCGCTCCTATGACAAGCGCAAGCTCCAGCCGCTTTTCCCCTTCGGGTTCGGCCTCAGCTATACCAGCTTCGACTATGCCAATGTCGTGGCCGATCGTGAGCGAATCGATGCCGAAAGCACACTGACCGTTTCCGTCGACGTGACCAATACCGGCCCGGTCGCTGGCAAGGAGATCGTGCAGGTCTATGCCCGTCCTCATGCGCCGCGTCTTATTCGCCCGCTGCGGGAACTGAAGGGCTTCGCCAAGGTTGAGCTTCAACCCGGCGAAACGAAGCGCGTGTCCATTACCGTCGAGGCTCGCGATTTGCGCTACTACGACCCGGATTATCGCCGCTGGCTGCTAGATGTCGGCAAGTTCAGCATCGAGGTCGCCGCCTCCTCCCGCGACATTCGCGGCGAATGCGTGGTTGATGTCGATGCGGCAGCGCTGCCGCTCACCATCCTAAATGTCGAAAGCCAGCCCTCCATGGTGCTGGAGCAGGAATTCGTCCGCAAGCGCTTCGGCGCCTTCCTACAGGTCCAGCTCGACCTCGACGACGAGGAGACCGAGAAGATGCTGGAATATTGCGGCGGCTCCTTCCTCGGGATCTACAACACCGTGGCCTGGGTCGCGGGCGACAAGATCACCAAGAGCGACATGGCCACTCTTCTCGACAGCATCAACCGCGATCTGGGTGCTGCTCCCGGCAAGGCCGCCTGACATTTCCGGGGCGCAGAAAGCGGCGCCTCTCCATCCTGTCGAACCGGAACCGACAGCACGTTGCAGAAAAGGGGAATGAAAATGAACGTGACACGCCTCTCTTCCACACTGACCCTATTCGGCTTGCTCGCGGTAGCCGGCGCAGCACATGCCCAGACGGTCGATGTCCAGCAGTACTGGACCAGCTCCAGTGAATCCAAGGCGATGAACGCCATCGCCGATGCTTACAAAGCGCGGGGCGGCAAATGGATCGACAGCCCGTCGGCCGATTTCGACTCTGCCATAGCTGCCGCCACCAGCCGTATCGCCGGCGGGGAGCCGCCCTCCGCCGTCCTGATGACGCCGAACGCGGCACTGCGCGACCTTGCCGCAGCGGGCCACCTTCGCGATTTCAACGATCTGGCAGAAACCGGCGGCTGGCAGAAGCTGATGGCACCCCTGATCTGGGACAAGCTCAATGTAGACGGCAAGCTGGTCGCCTTGCCAGTGGGTATCCACGCAGATAACTGGATCTGGTATTCCAAGTCGCTGTTCAATGAATTAAAGCTTGAAGAACCGAAGAGCATTGACGATATGTTTGCGGCTGCAGACAAGCTCAAAGCCGCCGGCTACATCGCTTTTGCTGTCGGCGGCGAGCCGTGGCAAGAGGTCTCGATCCTCACCGATTTTATCCTTGCGCTGGGCGGACCGGACTATTGGAACGAACTGTTCGTCAAACGCGATCCGCAGGCGTTGAAATCTCCGATCCTGCCCAAGGCGTTCGAGCTATACCGCAAGGTTTCGACCTATGCTGATCCGGCAAGTCCCGGCCGTTCGTGGAATGACACGACCAATCTTGTCATCACCGGCAAGGCTGGCATGCAGTTCATGGGTGACTGGGCGCGCGGCGAATTTCTCGCGGGCGGGCTGACGGCCGGGAAGGAGTTCGGCTGCTTCCTGACGCCGAGCGAAAAGCCCGCTTATGCCGTGATCGTTGATATTTTCGCCTTCCCGGTTAACAGCGATGAGGACCGCATCAACGGCCAGACGCTGCTGGCAGAAACCGTGATGGACCCGGTCGTCCAAACGAAGATCGCCGCGGTCAAGGGTTCTGTTCCGTCCCGCCTCGACGTCGATACCAGTTCGCTTGACGCTTGTGCGGCCAAGGGGATCTCCATGCTCGCCAGGCCGGGGGAGGCGGTCAACTCCGCCTATGTCGCCCTTGCGGGAGACCTGAACGGCCAGTTGACCGATCTCGCCACGCAATTCTGGACCGACCCGACGATGCCGACTGAGGCGGCGATCGAGACCCTGAGTGGCATCCTCCAAAGCCAATAATATTTGAGAAGGGCGGCGCCTCGCCGCCCATGAGGGTTTCGGGAGACCTCGGAATGACAAGCTGGCTCAACCGGCAGGCCTTCAGGCCAGATATCACCGTGGCGGTGTTCTTCGCCGCTATCGCGATATTTTTTTACGGCTCGATTTTCTGGACGTTTTACATGTCGATGACGCGGTCGACACTGGTGCCGAGCTACGAGATCATTGGTTTTGGCCAATACGTAAAGCTATTCGCCAACCAGCGTTGGCTCGTTTCCTGCGTCAACATGGTGATTTTTGGTGTACTCTACATCGTTGGTACGCTAGCCTTCGGCATGCTGCTGGCGGTTCTGGCGGATCGCCGCATCAGCGCTGAATCGTTGTTCCGCACCATTTTCCTCTATCCGCTGGCTGTGTCGCTGATCGTCACCGGCCTGTCCTGGCGCTGGCTGCTCGATCCCTCCAACGGGTTGCAGGCGCTGATGCACTCCATCGGCTGGCAAAGCTTCACCTTCGACTGGCTGGTGCGCCCCGACCGCGCCCTCTACACGCTGGTGATCGCCAGCATCTGGCATTCCGCCGGTCTCATCATGGTCATCGTTCTCGCCGGCCTGCGCGGCATCGACACCGATCTGTGGAAGGCGATCCGAATGGAGGGCATTCCGCTGTGGCGGGCCTATCTCCAGGTAATCTTTCCCGGCATGCGTCCGGTCATCGCCTCCTGCGTCGTGCTTCTGATGTCGGAAGTCATCCGCGGATACGATCTCGTTATCGCCATGACCAAGGGCGGTCCCGGCATTTCGACTGAAATGCCCGCGAAATTCGCCGTCGATTTCTATTTCGCCCGCGTCAATCTAGGGCTCGCGTCGGCAGCGTCGATTATGATGTTGTTGCTCTCGCTGCTGCTGCTTGCGCCGTATTTCTACAGCGAATTCCGGAGGCGTACATGATCGCGCTGGCCCAGTCCAAACCGTTCGCGCCACGCGCCGCGCGCATCGGCCTTTATACCTTCCTCGTCGTCTCTGCGATCTTCTTCCTCATGCCGCTGCTGCTCGTGTTGATGAATTCGCTGAAGCCGATCGAGGAGATCCGCCAGGGCAACCTCCTGACCCTTCCGTTCGCACCGAGCTTCGATGCCTGGGTGACCGCATGGAAGAGCGCCTGCACCGGCCTCGATTGCGAAGGCGTGCGCCCCGGTGTGTGGAACTCGATCAAGATCACCATCCCCGCCGTCATCATTTCGACGCTGGCGGGAGCGCTGAACGGTTACGCGCTGGCGCAATGGAAATCGCGCCATGCGAATATCACAATGCTGCTGGTGACAGTAGGCTTGTTCATTCCCTACCAGGCCATGCTCTATCCGACGGTGAAGATCCTCAGCAATATCGGGCTGTTTCGCACCTATGCCGGCATCGTCTTCGTGCATGTCATCTATGGCCTGCCCTATACGACGCTGCTGTTTCGCAATTTCTATGTCGGCGTGCCGGATGAAATCAGCCGGGCGGCCCGCATGGAAGGCGCCAGCTTCCTGCGCACCTTCTGGTCGATCATCCTGCCGATTTCGACCAATATTCTCGTTGTGGTGGCGATCCTGCAGTTCACCGGCATCTGGAACGACTATCTGCTCGGCCTGATCTTCGCCGGCAACGACAATCTGCCGATGACGGTGCAACTGACCAACATCGTCAATAATGCCCGTGGCGCGGCCAATCCCAATGTCAACATGGCCGCCGCCCTCATCACCGCCATACCGACGCTCGTCGTCTATTTCCTCTCCGGCCGTTATTTCGTCCGCGGCATCGCCGCCGGCGCCGTCAAGGGTTGATCCATGTCCAGCATTTCCCTCCGCCAAATCAAGAAATCCTATGCCGGCCTCGACATCCTCAAATCCGTCGACATGGACATCGAGAAGGGCGAGTTCGTCGTCATCCTCGGCCCTTCTGGCTGCGGCAAGTCCACGCTGCTCAACGTGATCGCCGGCCTGGACGATTGCGACGCCGGACAGATCGTCATTGACGGCAGGGACGTCGTCGGCCTGGAGCCTAGCGAGCGGGGCCTCGCAATGGTGTTCCAATCCTATGCTCTCTTCCCGGCCATGACGGTGCGGCGCAACCTCTCCTTCGGCATGCAGATCTCCGGCACCCCCAAGGTTGAGATCGCGCAAAAGGTTGACTGGGTGGCGAAGCTCTTGCAGATCGAACCGCTGCTGGAGCGCAAGCCTGGCCAGCTGTCGGGCGGACAGCGCCAGCGTGTGGCGATCGGCCGGGCCCTGGTGCGTTCCTCATCGATCTGCCTGTTCGATGAACCGCTTTCAAACCTAGACGCCAAGCTGCGCGCCGAAACCCGCGTCGAACTCAAGCAACTCCACGAAAAGCTAAAGTCCACTATGATCTATGTCACCCATGACCAGATCGAGGCCATGACCATGGCTGACCGTGTGGCCGTCATGTACAAGGGGCAGGTCGAGCAATTCGCCCATCCGCAGGCCATTTATGAGAAACCGGCCAGCCTGTTCGTCGCCGGCTTCGTCGGGTCACCTTCCATGAACTTCCTGAATGGCCGGCTGGATAGCGAGGCGAGCTTCGTTACGGACAATACCCAAATCGATGTCTCCGAGTACAAATTTGAAAATGCTACGAATCTGGCCGAAACGGTGTTAGGCGTGCGCTGCGAGGATATAAGCGTCGTTGATCGCGGCGCGCCGGGCAGCCTGCCGGCGACCTTGTCCTTCATCGAATTGCTCGGCGCGGATGCCCTTGGCTGGTTCGATTGCTTTGGCAAGCGCTTCAGCGTGCGTCTCGCCGTAGCATCGGCGCGCGCAACGCCGAAGGAGGTTGGATTGAAGCTCGATATCGCCAAAGCGTCACTTTTCTCCGTCGCGAACCAACGACGTCTTTGAGCGCGCCGATGCGTCGCCAAGATAACTCATAGCAAGTTTGCAAAACGCATTGCAGGTCGACGCTTGCGGGCCTGCGTCCCTTTGGCACCCAGGCGGCTGCCGAAAGCCCGGCTCCAGTGTGGGCCGACGATTGGGTCAACTCCGACGCTGACGCGTGCTGGAGTTCCTAACGTGATTGGGATGGGTATCTACCGAGGCAAACAATTTTCCACAGCCTCGACAGTTCGTATTCCAAGCTCCGGCGAAGAAGGTTTACTGGAAGAGCTCATTTATATGGGAAAGCGTGGTGGCGTCTCTCGACTTTGAAGTCAGTGATTGCATCCGTTCGCATTGAAAAAGAGCCGCTATTCGTTATTTACGCAAAACGCCACCTGCCGCTTCAACGGCATGTGGGGTATCAACATCGATAAGCGCGCCGTCACCGATCTCAACATCGATGACGGGCAGGGTGGAAGCGCGAATAAGCTCTCTCGCGCCCTTGTCACCGTTCAGGCTTTTCAGTTCCTGGTAAAGCATGCCGGGGAAAACCACTGGATTGCCCGATTTCCCGCCGGCCACCGCGCGGATGATGCACGCAGCTTCGTGATCCCGAAACGCCGATATGAGAGAGTCAAGATCTGCCCCGGTCAGCGTGGGCATATCGGCGAGCATGATCATTATTCCGCTCGGCTGATTGGCCTCGGCAGCCGCGACACCGACAGCGATTGAGCTTGCCATGCCGGACGGAAAGCCGGGGTTGTGCACGAGCGCGACTGGGAGGTCTGAGATCGAACCCCCGATGTCGTGATGCCGATAGCCGGTCACTACGACGACCGAATGGCTCTCACACTTGCTTGCAATTATCGCGGATCGGCGAATGAGCGGCACGCCTTGAAATTCGGCGAGCAGCTTATGAGCACCGCTTTCACCCATCCGGCTCGATAGTCCCGCCGCGAGTAGGACAATGGAAACGGAGATCGGTTGCTCACGCTTGCCCGAGCTCCTTGTCACCGTTTTCTGCCGCTCAATCATCCGTAGATCGCCAGTCGAGAAGCCGCAACATCGGAATGTCTTGAGGCGGTCGATGCGGCCTTCGACCAAACTTGTGCTGCGAGGATGGGAAACGGTGCGTTTCGATTGCTCGTCAGCGCTGCGCCTGTTCCCCTTCGTCAGAGTGTCTAATATTAAACATATCCCATTCTGGGCGATCAAAGGCTACTCTGCAACAGTCGGAAGCCCACCGATACCGACTCCGCGACGCTCACCTACGCGCAATTGCACGAGAGAGCACTTCGCCTAGCCGGCGCGTTGCGATCTATGGGCCTCCAGACCCATGTTTTTGTCTCCCGGCGAAACGGCTTGATCGGTTGCGCCGCATTCCCGGGCAGGTGAGGCATGATCCCTGCGACAAAATGGCTAAGAGTGGAAGTTCGTCCGGCCGCAAATGGTTCGATGCACAGTTCTTGCTTCTGCTGTCCGGCATCGACTGGACAAGATCAAGCAAAACCCGGTAACAGGGCAATGAAAATGGCGCAATTCGATCGTTGCGCAATATCGCAGATGCCTGGCGGAAGGAATTCTTTGCCTTCACTTTCCTCGACGGAAAGAATGTGTTCACGGGTTTTAACGCCGCCCGTTTCGCTCACGACATTAATTCAACAGGAGAATTTCGTTGGATACCGTCACCATCGACCAGGTCGGCACTCAGATTGATCCCACAGCGCCGATGATCGACCCGTTCGGACGCGCCGTCACCTATCTCAGGGTGTCGGTGACGGATCGCTGCGACTTCCGCTGCACCTATTGCATGGCGGAAAACATGACCTTTCTGCCGAAGAAGGATCTTCTGACGCTGGAGGAATTGAACCGGCTCTGTTCCGCCTTCATCGCCAAGGGTGTGCGCAAGCTGCGCCTGACTGGCGGCGAACCGCTGGTGCGCAAGAATGTCATGTTGCTGGTTCGCGAGCTTGGCAAGCACGTCCATTCGGGCACTCTCGATGAACTGACCCTGACCACCAACGGATCGCAGCTGTCGCGCTTTGCCTCTGAACTCGCCGATTGCGGCGTTTGGCGCATCAATGTCTCGCTCGACACGCTCAATCCCGACAAGTTCAGGCAGATCACCCGCTGGGGCGAATTGTCGAAGGTGATGGAAGGCATCGACGCGGCGCAGACGGCCGGCATCAGGGTCAAGATCAACGCCGTCGCGCTGAAGGGCTTCAACGATACCGAGATCCCCGACATGCTGCGCTGGGCGCATGGGCGCGGAATGGACCTGACGCTGATCGAAACCATGCCGATGGGAGAGATCGACGAGAATCGCACCGACCACTACCTGCCACTGTCGGAAATGCGTGATCGCCTCGCCCGCGAGTTCACCCTTTCGGACCTCACCTACAAGACCGGCGGCCCCGCCCGTTATCTGAGTGTCTCTGAGACCGGCGGGCGGCTTGGGTTGATCACGCCGATGACCCATAATTTTTGCGAGAGCTGCAACCGCGTCCGCCTCACGTGTACCGGCACGCTTTACATGTGCCTCGGTCAGAATGACGACGCCGACCTGCGGACGGCGCTCAGGGCTTCCGACGACGACGCATATCTATCGCGCGTCATCGAAGAGGCGATCACCCGCAAGCCCAAGGGCCACGACTTCATCATCGACCGCACCCGCAACATACCCGCCGTTGCCCGCCACATGAGCGTCACTGGCGGCTGAGCTTAGCACAGCCAGGAAACCAGCGTTGAACCGCCCTCGCCGCAATTTGACCGGCGCTGGAAACGCCGGACTATAAACAGGCAGGCGAAAATCTACCACACATGCTCTCCCGGTCACGTAGGCCGCTCTTCGCGCTCACGATAAACGTGTTGCCGGATTCGGGGAGAGATTTCTGCAGGGCAAAGGCAGGCAGTGTTGTCGCGCCAAACGCCATGCTTGGGCAGGTAGCCTTGCATCTGTTACCGGGTAAGAGGTGCAGCTGCCAACAGCGGGCGCTCCGGCACTTTCCCCGCCGTCGCTGTCAGCATCAAACGAGTTTGAAATTTGACCCATACCCTGCGAAACCATTGCCAATTACAAATGGAGGCTTGTCGAGCAGAAGAATTATTCCGAAGATGAATGACCACGATCATCGATGATTTCACGTTGGCAGATAGAATTGGCGCCAGGGAAAAACATATCGAATAAATCGTTATAAATCGTACGTTTAGTTGAATTGTTGCTCTCTGTGCTCTTTTGTATTGAGTTCAGCTAGCTTGCGCAAAAAATAAAACTACGAATAAATATGTTGCAAGCTATCGCAACGTTGCTAGGCTGGTGGCGCAGCTGCTTCGACAACAGCGAAGGCTCCACCTCGATTGAGTGTCCTACCATCGAGTGGTGATCTCCATCAGCCGGGGCGTCCTCTTCACCTTAGAGGATGCGTGTAGTTGGCGTCAGCCGTGATGGCGCCAACTACACGGGGCAGGGTGCGTCAAGCGGTGGGGCATTCAAATACCTGTCTCGTCTGGGACGGGCTTCATTTGCAGACAGATCCTATTAATGCACGCGGCAACGGTGGGGTTTTATGCAGCTGATTTGAGCGGCAAACCGTGGGAGGTTGCATGGCACGTGATCCGCGATACGACGTACTCTTTGAGCCCGTAAAAATTGGACCTAAGACGACAAAAAATCGTTTCTACCAAGTTCCGCACTGTACAGCGCTTGGTACTTTTTCTCCGCACGCGACAGCAAAGTTCAGAGAAATCAAAGCAGAGGGCGGTTGGGGTGTCGTAAACACTGAATTGTGTATGATCCATCCTTCCTCGGATTCATCCCCGAGCGGTGGTGAGCGGCTTTGGTCGGATGATGATAAGCCCGGACTTCGGCTTATGGTAGAGGCGGTTCAAAAGCACGGGGCGCTTGCAGGGTGCGAGTTGACCCATCAGGGTGCGCTTGCCGGAAACCGAATGTCCCGAGAGCGCCCGATGTCTGCCTCACCCAGGCCTGCAATGGATGTACCGGCTGTCGTCCGGCAGATGGATAAGCAGGATATTAGCGACGTTAGAAGATGGCATCGCGCTGCTGCCCGGCGCGCACGCGAAATCGGATTCGACATCGTGTACGTCTACGCGAGCCACATGATGGGATTGCCCGGCGATTTTATCACGGAACGTGTCAATCGGCGAACCGATGAATACGGTGGAGTTATTGCCAATCGCGCCCGACTGTTGCGTGAGTTGATTGAGGATACCAAAGAAGAAATTGGATCCGACTGTGCAGTTGCGGTCCGCTTTGGTGTTGATGAGGGCCTTGGCGATGCGGGCTACACCTGCAGTGGAGACGGTCGACGGGTCGTCGAAATGCTGGCCGAACTGCCTGACCTTTGGGACGTTAACATTCAGAACATCAATCTCGATGTAATGACCGCGCGATTCGCCGATGAGGGATGGCAGGAACCGTTTACCGCCTTTGTGAAACAAGTAACATCTAAGCCCGTGGTTGCCGTCGGGCGTTATACGTCACCAGATCGGATGGTGTCGCTCATCAAGAAGGGTTTGGTCGATCTGATCGGAGCGGCACGCCCGTCGATTGCAGATCCCTTTCTCCCGAAAAAGATTGAAGAAGGTCGTATCGACGATATTCGTGAATGCATAGGCTGCAATACGTGCCTGTCCATGCAATACATGGGTGGTGGGATCCGTTGCACGCAAAATCCAACAACGGGGGAAGAATGGCGGCGAGGTTGGCATCCCGAACGCGTTCCGGGAAAGGGGTCTGATGCACGCGTGCTTGTTGTTGGCGGGGGTCCAGCAGGACTTGAGGCGGCTCTAACACTTGGACGGCGCGGCTATTCTGTTGCGCTCTCTGAGAGAAACACTTTCCTTGGAGGTCGATCGGTGCTCGAATCGACACTACCAGGTTTATCAACGTATCGGCGCGTAGCAGATTATCGAATCGGTCAGATCAACAAGTTTCCAAATATCGATGTCTACCTCGGAAGTGAAATACAATGTTCCGATGTAGGCGATTTTGACTTTTCAACAATACTCATCGCAACTGGAGCAAGGTGGGACCGGGACGGAATCGGCAAGGCAAACCGTTTTCCGGTCAAGGGTTGGGACCAGGGACACGTCATCACTCCCGATGACGTCCTTGCGGGCCAGACGATTACAGGGCCGGTTGTTATCTATGATGATGAAGGCTACTATCTAGGAGGAGTTATCGCTGAAAAGCTCTCCAAGCAAGGTCTGGAGGTTACGATCCTTACCCCCGATCCAGAACCCTCTCCGTTACTTAAATATACGTCCGAGCGCGAGGTCGTCCACCAAGCTTTGCTCAGCTTGGGTGTGAAGCTCGTCACGGCTAGACGTCTAGTCGAGGTCGGCACCGACGAGGTAGAAGCCCATTGCATCTACACCGGGAAAGAAATCCGGTTGCCTGCCACGACGGTGGTAATGATCTGTCTACGCTCACCGAACGACGGTCTACTTCGTGATTTGCGAAAGACAGTTGCAGACAACCGGCTGAACTTCACCGTCCATGCGGTCGGCGACTGCTATGCGCCAGGCACAATCGCAGATGCGGTTCATTCAGGACATCGGTTCGGTCGAGAAATTGACCAAAGGCCAATCGGCGACATTAATTATTTGATCGAGCGACCTTTGGTACGAGAAGCGAATAACTGGGACCAATTCGGTGGTACGCGCTGACCCTTGACCTGAGCCCCCACTGCCGTTGTCCACCCTGATCGTCTTCGGATAGCCGGTCTTCCGGCAGATGCCCTCCAGGGTCTGGACCACATGCTCGCCTCTGTAGGTGAAGCGGACGTCGGCTGCGGGGCAATAGCGCGAGTGCGTGTCGACCACGGCGAGGATGCGTAGCTTCTTGCCGGTCGCGAGCGGGTCGTGGACGAAGTCCATCGCCCAGACGTCGTTCGGGCCGGCGGCTTCCTGACGATTTTCCCGGAGCTTTGCCTTCCTGGCGCTTGGGGTGCTTGTTACGCAGCTGAAGGCCTAACTCACTGTAATCCTGCGTGTGTTCTTCATGTTGATCTTCCCACCATCGCGGCGCAAGTGAACATGGACCCGCCGGTAGCCATACCGCACGCGTGTCTCGCAAATCTCCTTGATGCGTCTTTCGAGTGGGCCTGTCCGGAGCGGCGGGACTTGTAGTGGTAGGTCGACGTGTCGAACCTCAGGACCTTGCAGGCCCGTCGGATCGATATGCCCCAGTCCAACAGCATCCCGTCGATCAGCTTGCGCTTCCGGACAGGCCTCAGAGTCGCGGCCACATCACGTCCTGCTCCATCGCCGGCGCGTCAGCTCTCAGCCAAACTGTATGCCTCGTTCCAAGGCAACGCTGCTCTTTCGTCTGATTGGGAGGAGTTTTGATGCGCATAAGCAAGGCCTTGGGTCGTTTCATCCATGGCTACTTGTCGCACAATTTGAACGGAGGCGGTGGATGCCCCACCCAGCGGTCATGACGGTTCAGAACCAATCGGAGGGTACATTCATGACTGAGATGTGCATGCCGACAATCGACCCGGTGAAGGGTAACTTCCAAGTTTGCACGGCCGGGTTTCAATTGCGCCTTGTCAAAGTCGCCGTTGATCGTATTGCTGACTGATTAGCAGGCTTGCGTGGTTGCTATGGACGCGTGCACGACGTCGCATCATTGGGGTCGAGTGACGCAGCACACGGGCACGAGTCCGGTTGGTTCCGGCCGTCTAGGTGAAACCCTTGGTCAAGCGTCAGAGAACGACCGCTAAGACGCCGAAGCGATCGTGAAGGCGGCGCCACGGCCATCCATGCGGTTCTTCAGGAAAAGCGCCGCCACGAAGGGTTGTGCCGTCGCTTTCCGCGCCCACCAATGTCTGGTCCGGCAGAGTGCGCATTCAGATGAAGTCGGCCATTGGTTCCAAACGAGCCGGCCTATCGCGATTTCATTCTGGCCACCGTTCCGATCTGAAGCCGGCAAGCGTGAGAGTGCTGGAGGAAGCCTTAGCCGACGAGGCCAGGGTCCTACCCGCCGTTGTGCGAGAGATGGTCGCGATCTATTTGGACCAGATCGCGAGTTCACGAAAATTATCAATCAGCTGGCAGATGAACTTGAGATAACTCAGAAGACCGACATAGAGCTTTGCAGGCTCTGCGCCATCTTGGGAATCGGAGGGGGACCGCAGGTGCCGTCCCGGCTTTCACACCTGACCTCCACACGTTCGAAGGTGCCCGGGATCTGCCGATCGAGGTCGGGCAGCCTGCTCCACGTGTTCCAGGTCTTGCGTCAACTCCGTGGCAGCGCGACAACGCTGGTTCTGTCATGGTTCATATCCAGAAATGGCTTTCGAGCGACTGTGCCATTTCTGACCCGACCGCCAAGCCGCCGTGACCTGCGCTCTCCCGCGCCGGGCCAGCCATTGTTGGCGCCGTCGCATCCGGTGGTCCCTGCGCCTGATCCCCAGGTTCCGGCACCATGGCTTTGGTGATTGCCTCGTGGATGACGCTTTGACGATTGGTGCGGCAAAATAGCGCGGGTTTGCTTGACATCTCGCGGCAACCGTTCATATTCCCACTGCGAAACTAAGTTGCCTGGGGGGCAATTTCTTCTGGGGAGGAGAGCGCATGGTGTCGCATAGCGAAGGTATGGATATACACCTTTCCCGCCGCATCGACAAAATGCACGCGCGGGATCGTGCCGGCCTTATTTCTTTTATCGTCGTGCTCTGGTGTACGATGTTGTTTGCCCTTTTCACGGTATGGCCCTTCATTTCGATCCCGGCCATCCGCATCATCCTTTCGATCTTCTGCGCGCTGGTTCTGCTTTTCAATTCCGCGGCCATTATCGCCATGCTTCGCCACTATGTCGAAGATAGGGAATTCATCTACGGGCTGGACCTAAAGCACCTCGATGAAATGCGCGCCCGCCGCCGGGAAGGAGCTAATCATGGCCTATAAACCGCCGCAACAGGGTCTCGCCGGGCAGATCTTCGACGTTCTGACGCTTCTCGTCCTGACCATCGGTGCCCTTTACGTTCCCCTCTATCTCGGCCTCGCGGGTGCGGCGAAGACGCCGGCGCCCATCGAGAACCCGACATGGGAAGCGCTCGGCCAGAATGCCGGCGAGCAGGCCCAATGGGCGGCCCTCGGCTACACCGATCCGGCCAGCGTGAACGAGATGATCACGGCCCGCTTCGACTATTCGTTCAGCTGGTCGGCGCTCATCGTGATGGCGGTGCTCGTCATCGGCTACTTCCTCCTCGTCGTGAGGCTTTCCGACAAGGAGTATCGCGAGGTGATCGACGAGCGCTTCGGCCCGAACGGAAAAAGGTGAGCACATGGATCTCTGGAACATCCTGGAATATGCCGCCTGGGCGCTCTCGGCCGTGTTCGCGATCGCCATGCTCTACGATATGGCGCGCGTCGACACTACCTACGACAACGACCTGCTGACATCCTCCCGCGAGGGTGAAATCGAGGCCACCGCAGAGCGGCACGTCATCTAAAAGGGACAAGCGCATGTCGAAATCTCCAGCGACGGCCGGGCAACCGGAAAGACTGCAGCTGCTCCGCGTTCTCGGCCCTGCCCATATCTGGGCGCTCGGCGTGGGCATCGTTCTCGTTGGTGAATATATGGGCTGGAACTTTTCGGTGGGCAAAGGCGGCATGATTGCCGGCCTGGTCGCCTGCTGGGTCGCCGGCCTTCTCTATACCTGCGTCGCCATGATCGATTCGGAGGTGACGTCGACGGTTGCCGCGGCAGGCGGCCAGTATGCGCAGGCCAAGCATATCGTCGGGCCGCTCATGGCCTTCAATGTCGGCCTCTTTCTCGTCATGGCCTATACGATGCTCGAGGCCGGCAATGCCATTACGATCGGCTTCCTTCTCGATACGGTTGCCGGCCTGCAGGGGCATAGCGGGCTCAGCCAGCAGCCCTTCATCGTGCTGTCCATCATGTTCCTTGCCTGGTTGAACTACCGGGGCGTTCTGGCGACCTTGACGTTCAATCTCGTTATCACCGCCATCGCCTTCCTTGCGATCGTCGCTCTGTTCCTGGTCGTCCAGTTCGGCGGCTCGCAGGTGCCGCTCGATTTCTCGGCCGTGACGACGGATCCCCTGCCTTACGGCTGGGTGGGCATCGTTGCCGCCCTGCATTTCGGCCTCTGGTTCTATCTCGGTATCGAAGGCACCTGCCAGGCGGCCGAGGAAGTGCGCTCGCCGGCGCGTTCGCTGCCCTATGGCACCATGGCCGGGATCATGACGCTGCTGATCGCCGCGACCATGACCTGGTATGTCTGCTCCGGCCTCATTCCCTGGGAATATCTCGGCCAGGCCGGTACGCCGCTGTTCGACGCGGCACGCGTCACGGGCAATAGCGGCCTCATGGTGCTGCTCTTCATCGGCACGATGTTCTCGACGCTTGCGTCGGCGAACGGCTGCATCAATGATGCGTCCCGCGCCTGGTTCTCGATGGGACGCGACCGCTACCTGCCGATCTGGTTCGGCGCCGTCCATCCGCGCTATCGCACGCCCTACCGCTCGATCGTCTTCCTCGTCCCGATCGCGCTGATCTTCGCGCTTGGCGCGCCGCTCGACCAGGTCGTGACGTTCTCGATCCTGTCCGGTCTGCTGGGATACACGTTCATGACGTTCAACATGGTCATGTTCCGCAAGAAATGGCCGCTGGGCAGCATCAAGCGTGGTTATGTCCATCCGCTGCATCCGCTGCCGACGATCGTGCTGTTCCTGCTCTGCTCGACGGCCTATTTCGCGGTGTTCCTCGGCTACGGTACGCAGCTTATCGCGATGATCGGCTTCTACATCGTCGCCTCCCTCTGGTTCCATTTCCGCCGATACCGCTTCGTGCGCAGAGGGGATCAGTTCACCATGCCGTGGCCGCGCCCGAACGGCTACTGAGGCTGAGCAGGAGGCGGCTTCCATGGTCTGGCAGACAATCGTGATCCTGTGCATCGGATGCTTTTGCGTGCTCTGGGTGGCAAGCCGGGAGCAACGCAAGAGCATGACGCAAAGACGGGGCCTGCTCGACCAGGTGGGCGATCTTCTGGACGACGCGCGCTTCACCCATGCGGCCGACGGGCACCCGATCGTGCTCGGCCGCATGGCAGACGGCACGCCGGTCAAGCTGGAGGTGATCACGGACACGCTGATCACGCGCCGGCTTCCTCAATTGTGGCTGCGCGTGACGCTCTTCCAGGATCTGCCCGCGCTGCCGTCGCTTGGCCTTCTTGCACGGCCGACGGGCGCCGAGTTCTACTCCGTCGTGCATGATTTCACGGACTGGATCGCCCCGCCGCCATCGGACGTGCCAGCCCTCATGCGCGGCAATGCCGGGTCGGAGGATGCCTGCTGGGAGGGATTGCGCCGCGGTATCGTCGGCTTCACCGCCGACAAGACGGTCAAGGAACTGGTCGTCGGCGCCGATTTTGTCAGGATCGTTGTTCAGGCCGCGCAGGGCGAGCCGGCATCGCATCTCCTGTTGCGGCAGGCGCGGTTCTCGATCCAGGCGATTGCGGTGTCCGGCCTGCAAAAGGCGCTTGGCGTCGCCGTCGATCTGCGTGAGCTTGCCTCAGGCAGCACAATTCGCCAGGCAGGCTGAAGGAATGAACATGCGCAAGGCCATCAACCCGTATTCCGTACTCGCGGCCGCCGTGCTCTTGCCCGGCGGCGGTCACGTGCTCCTGGGCGAAACCCGCCGCGGCCTCTGTTTTGCGCTTTTCGTGCTGATGTTCGCGATCCTGTCCTATCTCACGACGACGCCGGAACATTCCTTCATAGGCCGCCATGCCGGCGGCCTGTTCGTGTGGGCCTTGTCCATACCGGAGGCCTACAGGCGCGCGCGCTTGCGCATGGCCTGACAGTCAGCCCATGCGCTCGGACGCGAAACTTCCTGGACTCGGCGGGAAGACGACGGTGCGGCTGCCGTTCAAGAGCACGCGGTGATGGATGTGGGCATGGACGGCGCGGGCAAGGACCTGTGCCTCCACGTCGCGTCCGAGCGATACATAGTCCTCCGCGGACTGGGCGTGGGTGACGCGCACGGTGTCCTGTTCGATGATCGGACCTTCGTCGAGATCCGCCGTCACATAATGCGCGGTTGCACCGATCAGCTTCACGCCGCGCTGATAGGCCTGCTTGTAGGGATTGGCGCCCTTGAAGCTCGGCAGGAACGAGTGGTGGATGTTGATGATCCGGCCCGACATGCGCTGGCACATCGTATCGGAGAGCACCTGCATGTAGCGCGCCAGCACGACGAGCTCGGTGCCGGTCGTCTCGACGATCTCCATGATCTTGGCTTCCGCCTGCGGCTTGTTTTCCTTCGTCACAGGGATGTGGTGGAAGGGGATGTCGTGGTTGACGATGACCTTCTGGTAGTCGAAGTGGTTGGAGACGACGCCGACGATCTCGATCGGCAGGGCGCCGATCTTCCAGCGGTAGAGCAGGTCGTTCAGGCAATGGCCGAAACGGGAAACCATCAGGAGCACTTTCATGCGCCTTTCCTGATCGTAAAGCTCCGTCTCCATCGAAAACCGCTCGGCAATCGGCTTCAGTCCTCCGCGCAGGTCCTTTTCCGTTTTTCCCTCCTCCGAAATGAAGGAGATGCGCATGAAGAAGCGGCCCGAACCGAGATCGTCGAACTGCGAACTGTCGACGATATTGCACGCCATATCCGCGAGAAAACCGGAAATCGCGGCGACGATGCCGCGGGTGGACGGGCAGGTGACGGTCAGGACGAAGGTCGTCAAATCGGATCTCCTCGCGATAAGTGAAAAATCCCCGCGCCTGTCGACGCGGGGAAAACGGCCACAGGGGTGGCTCGGGGACTAGATGTCAAGCGTGGTGGCGTGTTCCCAGGCCGTGAACTGGGCGCAGTAGGTGTTCCATTCGCTCTTCTTCAGCTTGATGTAGGCGGCGGAAAACTCCGTGCCCAGCGCCGCCTGCAGTGCTTCGTCCTTCTCGTATTCGCGCAGCGCATCGAGCAGGTTGAGCGGCAGTTTCGGCGCATTCGTGACCGTGTGGCCTTCCCGATACATGTCGATATCATGGTGCGGCCCCGGATCGGCGTTGGAGCACAGGCCGGAAAGGCCGGCCGCGATGATGATCGCCTGCAGGAGATAGGGGTTCACCGCGCCGTCGGGCAGCCGCAGTTCAAAGCGGCCGGGACCGGGCACGCGCACCATGTGCGTGCGGTTGTTGCCGGTCCAGGTGACGGTGTTCGGCGCCCAGGTCGCACCGGAAATCGTGCGCGGTGCGTTGATGCGCTTGTAGGAGTTGACGGTCGGGTTGGTGATCGCCGCAAGGGCGGAGGCATGTTTCATGATGCCGCCGAGGAAGGTCTTGCCCTTTGCGGACAGGCCGAACGGCATGGCCTTGTCGGCAAAGGCGTTGACCTTGCCGTCGAGGTCCCAGACGGAAATATGCGCATGGCAACCATTGCCCGTCAGGCCTTTGAAGGGCTTGGGCATGAAGGTCGCGCGAAGGCCGTGCTTTTCGGCGACGGACTTCACCATGAACTTGAAGAAGGAATGTTTGTCGGCGGTCTGGAGGACGTCGTCATATTCCCAGTTCATCTCGAACTGGCCGTTCGCGTCCTCGTGGTCGTTCTGATAGGGCTTCCAGCCGAGTTCCAGCATATAGCCGCAGATCTCGGCGATGACGTCGTAGCGGCGCATCACCGCCTGCTGGTCGTAGCAGGGCTTTTCGGCGGTATCGAAGTCGTCGGAAATCTTCGAGCCGTCGGGAGAGATGAGGAAGAATTCCGGTTCGACGCCGGTCTTGACCCGCAGGCCCTCCTTGGCGGCTTCCGCGACAAGCTTCTTGAGCACGACGCGTGGCGCCTGGTCGACGGGCTGTCCTTCCATCGCGCAATCCGCGGCGACCCAGGCGACATCCTTCTTCCAGGGCAGCTGGATGACAGAGGAGGCATCCGGCACGGCGAAAAGGTCGGGATGGGCGGGCGTCAGGTCGAGCCAGGTCGCAAAACCGGCAAAGCCGGCACCATCCTGCTGCATGTCGGCAATGGCTTCGGCCGGAACGAGCTTGGCCCGCTGGCTGCCGAAGAGGTCAGTATAACTAATCATAAAAAATTTGACGCCGTTCTCCCTGGCGTAGCTTGCAAGATCGAGTGTCACCGTGTTCCCCTTTTGGATTATCCAGACACTTTCATGAGATGCCGCCGCCTGCCTTGGGAGGATCAGGCGACGACGGGTATCGAGCGATGGTCAGAACCCTCCCTTGCCGGGGATCCAGCTGGTGCCGGCAAGCGGCACCTGTGCCATGGCGGAGGCCTCGATTGTGAGCGCGACGAGGTCTTCCGGTTCGAGATTGTGCAGGTGGTTCTTGCCGCAGGCGCGCGCGATCGTCTGCGCTTCCAGCGTCATGACCTTCAGGTAGTTGGCCAGGCGGCGGCCGGCGATGATCGGATCGAGCCGCTTCATCAGCTCGGGATCCTGTGTGGTGATGCCGGCCGGATCCTTGCCCTCATGCCAGTCGTCGTAAGCGCCGGCGGTGGTGCCCAGCTTCTGGTATTCCTCTTCCCAGTGCGGGTCGTTGTCACCGATGGCGACGAGTGCGGCCGTGCCGATGGCGACGGCATCGGCGCCGAGCGCCAGCGCCTTGGCGACGTCGGCACCCGAGCGAACGCCGCCCGAGATGATCAGCTGCACCTTGCGGTGCATGCCGAGATCCTGCAGTGCCTGGACGGCCGGGCGGATGCAGGCGAGCGTCGGCATGCCGACATTCTCGATGAAGACGTCCTGGGTCGCCGCGGTGCCACCCTGCATGCCGTCGAGCACGACGACGTCAGCCCCGGCCTTGACGGCGAGCGCGGTATCGTAGTAGGGGCGCGCGCCGCCGACCTTGACGTAGATCGGCTTTTCCCAGTCGGTGATTTCGCGCAGTTCGAGGATCTTGATTTCCAGGTCGTCCGGGCCGGTCCAGTCGGGATGGCGGCAGGCCGAGCGCTGGTCGATGCCCTTGGGCAGGTTGCGCATGTTGGCGACACGATCGGAAATCTTCTGGCCGAGCAGCATGCCGCCGCCGCCGGGCTTGGCACCCTGGCCGACAACCACCTCGATGGCATCTGCGCGGCGCAGGTCCTTGGGGTTCATGCCGTAGCGCGATGGCAGGTACTGGTAGACGAGCGTCTGCGAATGGCCGCGCTCCTCGTCCGTCATGCCGCCATCGCCCGTCGTCGTGGATGTGCCGGCAATGGTCGCGCCGCGGCCAAGCGCCTCCTTGGCATTGCCCGACAGCGCGCCGAAGGACATGCCGGCAATGGTGATGGGTGTCTTCAGCGTGATCGGCTTCTTGGCGAAGCGCGAGCCGAGCACCACCGACGTGTCGCACTTCTCGCGATAGCCTTCCAGCGGATAGCGCGAGATGGACGCGCCGAGAAACAGCAGGTCGTCGAAATGCGGCACCTTGCGCTTGGTGCCGGCGCCGCGAATATCGTAGATGCCGGTCGCCGCCGCACGGCGGATTTCAGCGAGCGTATAGTCGTCAAAGGTCGCTGACTTGCGCGGCGGGGTATAGGGGTTGTGATAGCTCATCGGTCTGTCCCTGCCTTAGTACGCGTCAGCGTTGTCGATGTTGAAATTGTAGAGCGTGCGGGCCGAGCCGTAGCGCTTGAACTCCTCCGGCTTGACGCCGGTGACGCCGGCCTTTTCGAGAAGCTCGGCGAGCTTCTCCAGATGTTCCGGCCGCAGTTCCTTCTCGATGCAGTCCGCGCCAAGGCTCTTGACCGTGCCGCGCACGAAAAGTTTCGCCTCGTAGAGAGAGTCCCCGAGCGCATCACCGGCATCGCCGAGCACAATGAGATGGCCGGACTGCCCCATGAAGGCGGACATGTGGCCGATATTGCCATGCACGACGATATCGATGCCCTTCATCGAGATGCCGCAACGCGAGGCGGCATTGCCCTTGATGACGAGCAGGCCGCCGCGGCCGGTGGCGCCGGCATACTGGCTGGCGTCGCCTTCGATGACGACGGTGCCCGACATCATGTTCTCGGCGACGCCGGGACCGGCGGAACCCTTGACGGTTACGGTGCCGCCGTCGTTCATGCCGGCGCAGTAATAGCCGACCGAACCGCGGACCTCGACGCTGACGGGACTGTCGATGCCGACCGCAACCGCATGGCTGCCGCGCGGATTGACGACCTCGAACGCGGTGTCGTTGGCGCCCTTGGAAAGGGCATGGAGGGCGCTGTTGAGTTCGCGCAAGGGCGTTTTGGAAAGGTCAAATACAGGCATTGCAGGGCTTTCTCGTTTGGCCGGTCACGCAGCTTTTTCGTGGTCCCAGAAGTAGACGGTCGACGGCTCGGGCTCCCAGACGCGTGCATCCTCGATGCCCGGCAGGTTGACGAGCGCGCGATACTCCGAGCCGAAGGCGACATACTGGTCCGTCTCGGCCATCACGGCGGGCTTGCAGGCGATCGGGTCGCGCACGACGCCGAAGCCGGATTTCGTGCCGACGACGAAGGTGAAGAAGCCGTCGAGATCATCAAGCGCGCCTTCCAGCGCCTGACCGAGATCCTTGCCCTTGGCCATCTCCGCCGTGAGATAGGCGGCCGCCACTTCGGTGTCGTTCTGCGTCTCGAAGGTCATGCCTTCGCGGATGAGCTCGCGACGCAGGTTGTTGTGGTTGGACAGGGATCCGTTGTGGACGAGGCACTGGTCGGCGCCCGTCGAGAACGGATGCGCGCCCAGCGTCGTCACGGCGCTTTCTGTGGCCATGCGGGTATGGCCGATGCCGTGCGTGCCGCCCATCGAGCGCACGTCAAAGCGCGCCACGACATCCTTGGGAAGGCCGGTTTCCTTGTAGATCTCGACGCTGTCGCCCGAGCCCATGACCCGGATATCCGGCCGGATCGAGGCGATGGCCGCGCGGGTTGCCGCGATGGCGCCGGCGGCGATCTCGACGACGGCGTGGGTACTCTTGACGGTCACGCTGGCGTCGATGCCGGCGGCGGCGAGATCCTTGTCGAGCCCGCGGAAATCGACCTCGGGCTTTGCCGACTGCAGGGTGACCTTCGCTTTTCCGTCAGCCGGTGATCCGTAAATCGCAATGCCGGCCGAATCCGGGCCGCGATCGGTCATCGTGATCAACATGTCGGACAGCAGCGTTCCGAGCTGCGGTTCGAGGCTCTTGTCTTTGAGGAACAATCCAACAATGCCACACATAGGTGCCTCCATTTGTCGCTGTGACAAATGGCTACCATGGGGCTTTCGATCAATCAACTGATAGGAATAAAAATTTCGTGTGAGGCAACTTTAGCCGGGACTGCTGCCCTGTTTCGGATAGCTGATGATGGAGAGATAGCGCGCCGGAAGCTTCACCAGTTCCTGGGGGCCGTGCGGTGCATCCGCGTCGAAGAACAGGCTGTCGCCCGCCTCCATCTTGAACAGTTGGTCGCCATGGCGGTAAACCACGACGCCGTCGAGCATGTAGAGGAATTCCATGCCCTCGTGCTGGAAGGTCGGAAAGATGTCCGACTCGGTCGTGAGCGTGATGAGATAAGGTTCCACCGTCACGCCGCTCGAATTGTTGTCGATATGACCGAGCAGGCTGTACTGGTGGCCGGCGCGCGTGCCGCGGCGCTCGATCTTCACGCCCTCACCCGCCTTGACGAAGGTCGCGTTGCGCGGTTCCTCGAAGCGCCGGAAGAACGCCGTGAGCGGGACGCCAAGGGCCTTGGAGAGGGACTGCAGGGTTGTCAGCGATGGCGAGACGTTGCCGTTCTCTATCTTCGAGAGCGCGCCGACCGACATGCCGGTCGCGGCGGCGAGATCGGCGCCGGTAATGCCGAGCTTCTTGCGATAGGCCCGGACCTCGTGCCCGATCGCCATTTCAAGGTTCTTCTCGCGCGGCTCGCGCACCGCGTGCGGGTTCTGGGACAGGGCGTTCTGCGCCTTCTTGGAGATCTGCTTGCCGCTGGCCATGGCCCACCCGCTCTTCATGGTAAAAAAATTCCCTACAGGAAAATATCGCTCACTCGTAGGAAAATCTCGTGCGCAGCGCCGTCGGTGTCTGGCCAAATCGCGCCTTAAAGGCGGTCGACAGATGCGCGGCCCCCGAAAAACCCGTGGCGAAGGCGATTTCCGCCACGGAAAGCGGGCTTTGCTCCAGCAGGCGCCGGGCATGGTCGAGACGGATGTTGCGGTAGGTTTCCAGGAAGCCGCCCGCCATATGCTCGGCAAACAGGCGGTCGAGATGACGGACACTGACGCCGGCAAGCTTTGCCATGGCTGCACGATCGAGCGGCATTTCGATCGTCGCTTCCATTTTCTCCAGGACGGCCAGAAGCGCAGGATGGTGCGTGCCGAACCGTTCGGGCAGGGACCCGCGCTGCGGAGCGCCGGGTTCGGCCACCGCCGTATGCAGATACCAGTCGCTGACGCGCCGGGAAAAATGCGCGCCCATACGTTCGCTGATCATGGCGTGCATGAGATCGAGCGGCGCGACGCCGCCGGCGCAGGTGACACGGTCGCCGTCGATCACGTATCGGGCCTGGCGTGGTGCGAGGGCGGGAAAGGCCTCCTTCAACAGGCCGGCATGTTCCCAGTGGATGGTGAAGTCGCGGTTGTCGAGCAGGCCCGCAGCCGCAAGAACATAGGCGCCGCTCGATATGCCGCCGATGCGAACGCCTTTTCGCGCAAGGCGCCGCAGGACCGGATGGGCATCCTCGACGGTGCTCCAGTCCTTGGGATTACCGCCTGCGCAGACGAAGACCGTGTGGCAGGTTTCGCCGAGCGCGGTCAGTTCCGTGCATTCGACGGTCAGGCCTGAAGAACTCGCAACCGGTCTGCCATGAAGAGACAGGGGTAGCGCGCTGTAGAGATCGAGGCCGGCAATGAGATTTGCCGCCCGCAGGGGCTCCACGGCGGAGGCATAGGACATCAGGGCGAAATTCTGCACGAGCAGAAATCCGATCCTCTGGGTTTTTCTCGTGTCAAACGCAGTCATGGCCCAAATCTATATCATGGCGTCCTATTTTTGAAAGTCTGCCGTCTAAACGGCGACTAGGCTCGGGCCTGTGATCGTCGAGGCCTGACCATGCGCTATTCTGCTTTATCCATTCTCCTGAACGGACTGACGGGCAATCGTTCCTGGCGCCCCGCCTGGCGCGACCCGCAACCCAAAGCCCGCTATGACGTCATCATCGTGGGCGGTGGTGGTCACGGTCTGGCAACGGCCTATTATCTTGCCAAGGAGTTCGGCATCACCAATGTCGCCGTGCTTGAAAAGGGCTATATCGGGTCCGGCAATGTCGGCCGCAACACGACGATCATCCGTTCGAACTACCTGCTCGAAGGCAACAATCCCTTCTATGAATTTTCGATGAAGCTCTGGGAGGGGCTGGAGCAGGATTTCAATTTCAACGCCATGGTGTCCCAGCGCGGTGTCGTCAATCTCTACCATTCCGACGCCCAGCGCGACGCCTATACACGGCGCGGCAACGCGATGCGCCTGCACGGGGTGGATGCCGAACTGCTCGACCGTGCGGCGATCAAGGCGATGCTGCCCTTCCTCGATTTCGACAATGCCCGCTTCCCGATCCAGGGCGGCCTGATCCAGCGCCGCGGCGGCACGGTGCGCCACGACGGCGTTGCCTGGGGCTATGCGCGCGGAGCCGATAGCCGCGGCGTCGATATCATCCAGAACTGCGAGGTGACGGGCATTCGCCGTGAGAACGGCCGCGTCACCGGCGTCGAGACGACGCGCGGCTTCATCGGTTGCGGCAAGCTCGGCCTTGCGGCGGCCGGCAATTCCTCGCGCGTCGCCCAGATGGCGGACATGAAGCTGCCGATCGAAAGCCATGTCCTGCAAGCATTCGTTTCTGAGGGGCTGAAGCCGTTCATCGATTGCGTCGTGACCTTCGGTGCCGGCCATTTCTACGTTTCCCAGTCAGACAAGGGCGGGCTGGTCTTCGGCGGCGACATCGACGGCTACAATTCCTATGCCCAGCGCGGCAATCTCGCGACCGTCGAGCATGTCGCGGAAGCCGGAAAGGCGATGATCCCCGCGCTGTCGCGCATTCGCGTGCTGCGCTCCTGGGGCGGCATCATGGACATGTCGATGGACGGCACGCCGATCATCGACAAGACGCCGACCGACAATCTCTATCTGAATGCCGGCTGGTGCTACGGCGGCTTCAAGGCGACGCCTGCCTCCGGCTTCTGCTTTGCCCATCTCATCGCGAAAGACGTTTCGCACGCCACGACCCGGCAGATGCGTCTCGACCGGTTCGAGCGCGGCTATCTCATCGATGAGAAGGGCCAGGGCGCCCAGCCGAACCTTCACTAGTTTGCCCGACCAAGGACACCGAAATGGCCAGCCTCGTCACCTGCCCGCATTGCGGACCACGCCCGAAGGAAGAGTTCACCGTCAAGGGCGCCGCGTTGCCGCGCCCCGCCGCGGATGCGTCCCAGGAGGTCTGGTTCGATTTCGTCTATCTGCGTGACAACCCGCGCGGCGCCTACCGCGAATACTGGCATCACACATCCGGCTGCCGCCGGTGGCTGGTGGTCGAGCGCGACACCGCAACCCATGACATCCACGCGACCCGTGATGCCGCCGATCGTCGCGGCGAGGTGACCCCATGACGCCCTTTCGCCTCTCCTCCGGCGGCCTGATCGACCGGTCGCGGCCGCTTTCCTTCTCCTTCGACGGCAAGACGCTCGGCGGCTTTGCCGGTGACAGCCTTGCCTCGGCGCTGCTGGCAAACGGCCGCCTGCTGGTCGGCCGCAGTTTCAAGTATCACCGCCCGCGCGGTGTCCTGACGGCGGGCAGCGCGGAGCCGAATGCGCTGATGACGATCGGCCGGGGTGGCCGCACGGAGCCGAACACCCGCGCCACCATGCAGGAACTCTACGATGGGCTCGAAGCGGTGAGCCAGAACCGCTGGCCGTCGCTCGATCTCGACATCGGCGCCCTCAACAGCCTGCTGTCGCCCTTTCTCAGCGCCGGCTTCTACTACAAGACCTTCATGTGGCCGGCCGCCCTTTGGGAAAAGCTCTACGAGCCCTTCATCCGCCGCGCCGCCGGTCTCGGCCGGGCAAGCTACGAGGCGGATCCGGACGGCTATGAGAAGGCCTGGATCCACTGTGACCTGCTCGTGGTGGGTGCCGGTGCAACCGGCCTTGCAGCCGCCCTTGCCGCCGGTCGTGCCGGCGCCAGGGTCATTCTGGTCGATGAGCATTCGCGCTGCGGCGGCGGCCTGCTTTCGGAGACGGCCCGTATCGGCGACGAGCGTGCGACGGACTTCGTTGCAGCCGCGCTTGCCGAACTCGCATCCCTTTCGAACGTCACCGTGATGCCGCGCACCACGGTCTTCGGCTGGTATGACGGAAATGTCTTCGGTGCCGTCGAGCGTGTGCAGAAGCATGTGCAGGCGCCGCTGGAGCGGCTTCCCGTCGAGCGGCTCTGGCGCATCGTCGCCAGGGAGGCGCTGCTGGCGACCGGTGCGGAGGAACGGCCTCTCGTCTTCGGCGGCAATGATATTCCCGGCGTGATGATGGCGGGCGCCATGCGCAGCTATCTCAACCGCTATGCTGTCGCGCCCGGAAGGAAGGTGGCGATCTTCACGACCAATGACAGCGGCTATGCGCTGGCGCGTGATCTCGAAGCCGTCGGCGCGAGCGATGTCGTCATCATCGACAGCAGGGCCGAAGGCGCTGGCTTCCGATATGCCGGCACGGCGAAGATCATCAAGGGCGCCGTGGTGTCGGATGCGCATGGCGGCAAGAGCCTGTCGTCGATTTCGGTCACGATCGCCGGACGCACGCAAAAGCTTGCCGTCGATGCCCTGGCGATGTCGGGCGGCTTCAACCCTGTCATCAGCCTTGCCTGCCATCGCGGCGGCAGGCCGGAATGGAACGCCTCATCGAGCGTTTTTCTGGCTCCGTCCAACCTCAAGGGCCTGACACTTGCCGGCGCTGCCGCCAATATCGACGGGCTCGGCGCCTGCCTGCAGCATGGTTTCGCCAAGGGCGCCGAGCGCGCCGAGGCTCTTGGCTACAGCGCGAAGCGCGCGACCGTTCCGGCCGTGGCCGACGATCCGAGCGCAGTCGCCAAGCCGCTCTGGTCAATTCCCGGCGTGCGCGGCAAGGCCTTCGTCGATTATCAGAACGACGTGCATCGCAAGGATCTCGGGCTTGCCGTTCGCGAAGGTTACGGTCACGTGGAACTTGCCAAGCGCTACACGACGAACGGCATGGCGACGGACCAGGGCAAGCTGTCGAATGTCAATGCGATCGCGCTTCTGGCCCAAGCGCGCGGCGTATCACCCGCAGAAGTAGGGACGACGACCTTCCGCCCCTTCTACACGCCTGTCTCGTTCGGCGCGCTGACCGGGCCTTCGCACGGCAAGCATTTCCAGCCGGTGCGCAAGTCGCCGCTGCATGGCTGGGCAAGCCGGAACGGCGCGACATTCGTCGAGACCGGCCTGTGGTATCGCTCGTCGTGGTTCCCGCGCGATGGCGAGACGACCTGGCGCGAAAGCGTCGACCGGGAAGTCCTGAACGTCCGCAAGAATGCCGGCATCTGCGACGTCTCGATGCTCGGCAAGATCGAGATCACCGGCAAGGATGCCGCTGAATTCCTCAACCGCGTCTATTGCAATGCCTTCCTCAAGCTGCCCGTCGGCAAGGCGCGTTATGGCCTCATGCTGCGCGAAGATGGCATGATCTATGACGACGGCACGACCAGCCGCCTGGAGGAAAACCGATACTTCATGACGACGACGACGGCCTATGCCGCCGGCGTGATGAACCATCTGGAGTTCTGTGCGCAGGCTCTCTGGCCCGATCTCGACGTGCGCCTCGCCTCCGTCACCGACCAGTGGGCGCAGATGGCCGTTGCCGGCCCGAAGTCGCGGCAGATCCTGCAGGCGATCGTCGATACGGATATTTCCAACGAGGCCTTCCCGTTCTTGGGCGCGGCCGAGGTTTCGCTTTTCGGCGGGCAGCTACGCGGACGGCTGTTCCGCATCTCCTTTTCCGGCGAGCTCGCCTATGAGCTGGCGGTGCCGGCGGGCTACGGCGACAGCGTTGCCGACGCCATTATGCAGGCAGGCGCCGCACACGGCATCCAGCCTTACGGCGTCGAGTCGCTCTCGGTGCTGCGCATCGAGAAGGGTCATGTCACCCACAACGAGATCAACGGCACGGTGGTGCCGAAGGACCTCGGCTTCGCGCGCATGGTCTCGGCCGCCAAGGCCGACTTCATCGGCAAGCGGATGCTGGAGCGGGAGGGCCTGCATGCGCCGGACCGGCCGCAGCTCGTCGGTATCGTGCCGCTCGATCCCGCGGCGGGCTTCCGCACTGGTTCCCACATCCTTGCCAAGAATGCCGCGCCCACGCTGGAAAACGACCAAGGCTATGTCACCTCGACCTGCTATTCACCGCATGTCGGTTCTACCATCGGCCTTGCGCTGGTGCGCCGCGGGCCGGAACGGCATGGCGAGGAAATTATGATCTGGAACGGCCTGCGCGGCGAGTTCACGCCCGGCCGGATCTGCGATCCGGTGTCCTTCGATGCCGCCAATGAAAAGCTTCACGCCTGATTGAGGGAGGATTTGGATGTCAGCCTATCGTGTCACGCAGCGCGCCGCCCTGGCCGATTGCAAGCCCGTTCTGCGCACCGGTGTCAGTCTGGAAGCCCTTCCCGAGGGCACGGTCCTGCATCTCCTCGCGCGTCCCGATACCGGCTCGCCGGAGATTATCGGCGATGCTTCACTCTCCGGCCTGTCGCTTCGCTCCGTCTCGGTCGGCCAATGGTTCGCCGTGGGTGCGACGGCTCTGCCTTATGCGGATCTCGATGCAATCGCGGAAAAGCTGAGGCCGGTGGCGGATGTCATCGACCAGAGCCATGGGCGCGTGCGCATCCTCGTGCGCGGGCCCCAGGCCGCCCATGTCCTCGCCAAGGGTACGGCCATCGATCTGTCGAACGCCGCGTTCCCCGTCGGGCAGTCGGCCACGGCGCTCATTGGCCATATCGCTGCCCATGTCACGCGAATGGAGGATGATGGTTTCGAGCTTCTCGTTCTGCGTGGTTTTGCAGAAAGTCTATGGGACGATCTCGTGCGCATGAGCCTCGAATTCAGCTAAGCGAGATGTCAGCGAAGGATATACATCGGATGCCAGTTATCGATGGGAAGCAGGTTGCCGCTTCCGTGATTGACGCTGTGAAGGCCGCGACGGTGACCCTGGAGAACGAGGCCGGCGTCAAGCCCGGTCTCGCCGTCGTCATCGTCGGCGATGATCCGGCAAGCCACGCCTATGTCGGCGCCAAGAGCCGCATGTCGAAGGAATGCGGTTTCAACTCCATCCAGCATACGCTGCCGGAACATACGACGCAGGAAGAGTTGGCCGCGCTCGTGGAGACGCTGAACACCGACGAGACCATCCACGGCATCCTCGTCCAACTGCCGCTGCCCAGGCATTTGAATTCGGATCCGATCATTCAGTCGATCAAGCCGGAAAAGGATGTCGACGGCCTGCATGTCGTCAATGCCGGCAAGGTCGCGACCGGCGATCTCGATGGCGGTCTCGTCTCCTGCACGCCGGCCGGCGCGATGATCCTCGTGCGCCGCACCCATGGCGAGGACCTGTCCGGTCTCAATGCGGTGGTGATCGGCCGCTCCAACCTGTTCGGCAAGCCGATGTCGGCTCTGCTGCTTGCCGCCAATGCGACTGTCACGACCGCTCATTCGCGCACCAAGGACCTCGCCGGCGTCTGCCGCAATGCCGATATCCTGGTTGCCGCCGTCGGTCGCCCGGAAATGGTCAAGGCGGATTGGGTAAAGCCAGCAGCCACCGTCATCGATGTCGGCATCAACCGCATCCCGGCTTCGGAAAAGGGCGAGGGGAAGTCGCGCCTCGTCGGCGACGTCGCCTATGACGAGGTTGCCAAAGTTGCCGGCGTCATCACGCCGGTTCCGGGCGGCGTCGGACCGATGACCATTGCCATGCTGATGGCCAATACGGTCATCGCGGCCTGTCGCAAAGCCGGCCAGACGCCGCCGAAGTTCTGATTGCGTCTCACAGTGGACATGTCTCGTCGCGCAGCGACGATTGTCCTCGGTTCGGGTACGGGAACTGTCGGCAGCGGCAGCGTTTTCCCGGATTAGTCAAGGAGGCCACAGAAAAATCATGGAACGAGTGCTCGCAGCCGAATCGACTTGTGATTGCGGCGTTGCGTGGACTTTTCTCTGACGGCTCCGGGTTTGCGATCAATACCCTCCGGCATCCGTCAAACTTTGCGCGAAGCTTCTCCTGAACGAATGTCGATCGTCTCCTGTTTAGCTTGCAGCTCGACGATGCGGAGGCCCCGAGGTTCTGATCGAGCTTGGAAGGCGTGAGCTCGATCCGCGTTTCCTTCGCTTAACAGCGTCGGCATCCCGAATTGATCATTTCGCGGCTCAATGGCCGGCCTGCCGGTTTCCACTGTCAACGCTTCGACGCACACCTCGCGATGTGCCCCGCATGACTCGGGGTCAGAGTGATTCGCCACTTCTTCTCCGTATTGAACCTTCATCAACTATCTTTCATCGGCTTTGCAGCCGCACTAAGCGCTCATTTCCATGCGCCTTTTCTCGTTGATGCCTCTGCCGCATGAAGTGTCCATTAAAAATAGGTGGACACCAAATATGAGTGACGAAGAGCAGAAACTGCGTGTGCGGCATGTGGGGCGCGATGGTCGACGCCGCTACGATCCAGGATCAAAGGCGCGGCTTGTTGCGGCCTGCCTTGAACCTGGTGTGTCGATATCCGGCCTTGCGCTTACGCATGGGATCAATGCCAACCTACTGCGCAAGTGTGTCAAGGAGGCCAGGGAGTCTGGCTCCCTGGCGGTATCTCCACGCTCGGCGTTTATCCCGGTCGTGGCAGTAGACGGCAGCCTGCCTGTCGGGACCTGCTCGCTGGATATGTCGGTCACGTGTGATGAAGAACAACGAGCATCACTGGAGAAGACGGGCCATCCGTCAGGTTTATCCGAAATCAGCGCATTGCTGCCAAACGGCGTGAAGCTTTCGCTGGAATGCAGAGATGTGGATGGGTTGACGGCTGTCATTGGAGCATTGGGCCATGTTCAGACTGGGCGCTGATCTCAAGGTCTACCTGCACCGCGAACCGATCGACTTCCGCGCCGGCATCAACAGCCTTGCGGTCCTAGTGCAGGAGACGATGGAGCTCGACCCGTTTGCGCCTGCGGTCTTTGCCTTTTGCAATCGCCGCCGTGACCGGCTGAAGCTCCTGTTCTTCGATCGGTCCGGGCTTGTGATGGTCCTGAAGCGATTGACCGAAGATCGGTTCAGATGGCCATGCCGGGAGACGGCGGTGGTGACGCTTTCGACTGAGCAGCTTCACTGAATTCTCGACGGCATCGATATCGACGCCATGGTGCGCAACCCTGTGCGGCAATATCAGATCGCCGGCTGACGACTCTGAACTTCTGCGGTTGACGCGGTGGTGCGGTTCAGATTCAAGAATCCGATGAATCGAACCGGCGAACCAAGCGTTGCAGAACTGATGGCGCAGTTGGCGGCAAATGCTGCCGAAATCGCCGCGCTGAAAGCTGAGGAAGAAGCGCTCAGCGCCCGCGTGGTCAAGCTCGAGGAAGAGTTGGAGCTGGCGCGGCTGCATCGTTTTGCGCCGAAGAGCGAAAAGCATGTTCTTCGATGAAGCCGAGCAGGTTGCCGATGAAGACGACGCCAGCGGAGAAGATGGCGAGGTCTCGACCTGCCGGAAACCGGTTTTGCGACGATCGAGAAACCGGAGGGCAAGAAGCGTGGCCGCAAGCCCCTGCCGGAACACCTGCCGCGCGAGCGTGTCGAGTATGACCTTGCCGACGACCAGAAGGCCTGCCCTTGCTGCCGTCATCAGATGCATCGCATGGGTGAGGCCGTCACCGAGCAGCTCCATATCGAGGTGAAGGCCAAGGTCCTGCAAAATGTGCGGTTCAAGTACGCCTGCCGCCATTGCGACCGGACCGGCATCAACACGCCTGTCGTTCTCGCGCCAATGCCCGCGCAGCCCTTGCCGGGCAGCATCGCCACGGCCTCGACGCTGGCATTTGCACTGGTCCACAAATATGTCGATGGCACACCGCCCTACCGTCTGGCGCAGGCCTTCGAGCGCGCCGGCGTTCCTGTCAGCCGTGGTGCTCTGGGTCACTGGGTGATCGGCTCGAGCGAGAGGCATCTCTCTCGCATCTATGACGCGCTGAAACGGCGGCTCAGATCGCAACCGCTGATCCATGGTGACGAGACGACGGTCCAGGTGCTGAAGGAAAAGGACAGGGAGGCCACCAGCACATCCTTCATGTGTTGGGGTGGACGGCCCCGAACGGCATCGAAATGTGCCAGAGTGAGGTTGTTAAGATCTCAAACGAAGGGAGCCGCCCATGGACAAGACTAAACGCAACTATTTTAGAAGTTGTAGCGGTTCGGCTCGGCGGCCAATCCCCTCTATCCGTCGGCACCTTCGCGTTTTCAGCCTTCGACCACTTGGCATTGAGGCGCATCTGCTCCTTCCTTACTCTTCAGAACGATCGTAGTGTCCCAGGGATCGCGCAGCGAAAGAGTGCTCTCGTTCCATTCGACGTAGATTCCTGAGGCTTCTGCCCGCTCGGCGATCCGTGGGAGTTCTTGTTTGTGCCGCACAATGATCTCGAAGGTTTCCAGACCTGTCATTTTCTGACGATGCCCTGCAAAGGATTGCCCGCCCCAGTTGTTGCAGGCAACTTGATGGTGGTAGCCACCCCGCGCGAAGAAGGATGCTCCCTGGAGTTGCAATGACACTTCAAAGCCAAGAACCTTGCCGAAAAAATGCTCGGCTTTGCCTGTTTGATCCACCCGAAGATGGACATGGCCGATAACGCTGCCCGAAGGCAGCCCCTGCCAGGAAGTCAGATTGGCTGCAGCCAATAGATCATTGATGTCGAGAGGAGTACTGGTCGTCAGGATCGTGCCATCCTGCGCCTGCCAATGCGCCATCGGGCGGTCAGCATAAATTTCAATGCCATTGCCCTCCGGGTCGGCAAGATAGATCGCCTCGTGCGTGTGGTGGTCCGAGGTGCCCTGCAGCGGCACCCGCTTTTCAATCGCATGAAGAAGCCATCGTGCAAGATCCCTGCTGCTCGGCAGAGCGAAAGCGACATGGTAAAGACGGGCGTTTCGTTGATCATGGGGAGCAAGGCTAGGGTCACCGGAAAGCCTGAGGAGTGCGAAGCCGTCCACGCCTAGGAGGGCTTGGCCCGGTCCGGTCGACAACACTTCAAGCCCGAGTGCCTCCTGATAGAAGGTTGAGACGAGTGGTAGATTTCGCACTTTAAGTGTAACCAGACCTATTTGAATGGGAGCAGTGTTGTGATCGAAGTAGTCGGTGCTGGCCATAGTTGCTACTGTCTCCTTTTTCCCGGGGCCGCCTGCATGGCCCCGCGCTTACGATCGTATTGGCGAGACTTCTGGCGCGGCGCGTGCAGCTTTGGGAAACGACATATAACTGTGAATACCCTTCAAAAAAATGAGTTAAATTTCGAGCATCTAGTTCAAAAAATTGGAATGACATGCACAAAAATAGCTTCACCACTCGGCGAGAGGGATAGTCACCATGGACGCCCTGACGATCGATCAATTCACGGTCTTCGTGACAGTTGTCGAGAAAGGCAGTTTCGCCGCCGCCGCACGACAGTTGTCCCGGGCGCAATCGGCGATCACCTACGCTATACAGAAGCTTGAGGAGCAAAGCGGGCTTGCACTCTTTGACCGGTCAACATACCGCCCAACGTTGACTGAGGCCGGAATTGCTTTGCTCCCCAGAGCTAGGCGCATCCTGCACGACATTGCGGACTGGCGCCAGCATGCCCACGGTATCGCTCAGGGGTTGGAGGCAGAAATCTCGCTCGTCATGTTACCTTACGCGACGGAGGTTCCTGTCGGCCGGATCCTTGGTGCGTTCAACACGCGCTTCCCGCGCGTTTGCGTCCATCTATCGACGGTCTCCTTTTCCGTTGCCATCGAAGCTCTATGCCAAGGTAGCGCCGATATCGGACTACTGACTGAGCATGAACCACTATCGAAGGAGTTGCAGCGGCATCAATGCGGATGGGTCGACCTTATTGCGGTTGCAGCACCCGGCCATCCACTAGGCAAGATCAGAGGAAAGTTGAATGCGGCGATGTTGCTTGACTGCACACAACTGGTATTGGGCACCGCGCTTGGAACGGATAAGGGGCGCGACTACGGGGTTCACGCGGTCAATCACTGGCGCGTTAGCGATATTCAAACGAAGCACAGACTGATCTTGGAAGGGGTCGGATGGGGATCTATGCCGAAGTCTGTTGTCGTAGACGATATTGCCGCAGGTCGACTAGTGGAATTGGAACTTGACCGTTGGGAGGGATCCGCCAGAATGCCTGGCTTTCCCCTCGTCATTGCACATCAGAATGGCCGTGCACTCGGACCGGCGGGTCGGTGGCTCATTGAGCAGTTCTCCGCCCAATAGTGCAGCAAACCACTGTTGCGGCCCTGCGCGTTGCCGCGTTTGCACACTTCTCGCTAAGATGAAGCGGTTCAGTGATTCATTCCGTGAGCTCGTTTATAGGTTTCTGAGGGTAGTTCGCCATATCGGCTGCGATATTCGGCTGCCATGCGTCCCATGTGGAGGAACCCCCACCTTAAGCCAACCTCCTTCAGTTCCATGCCGGGTTGACCACCTTTGAGATCCTGATGCATGGCCTCAAGCCTCAGATATCGCAGATAGGCCATCGGCGTCGTCATTTTAAATTGCCGAAAGCCCATCTGAAGGGCCCTCTCACTCACTCCGCTTACGGCGGCAATTTTATCAAGCGTCAAAGGCTCCGCAATGTTGGCGATCATGAACTCGATCGCTCTCTTCACGTGCCGTGGCATGGCCGGTGTGATACGTCCAAGCCACGGTGAAAAGCGATGCGGCAGCGCTTCAAGCATTAGACTGACAAGCGCCTCAGTGAGGTTTTTTCTAGCCACTGGCGCACTCTTAAGGGTACCGCTATCGCAAAGGCCATCCCGCAATGCGATGGCGATGAGCCCCACGTCTCGGCCGGGTCCATCCACAAGATCAATCTGCTGGCGAAAGTCGAGATTTCCGGAAACTGGGATAGACAGCAAGCTGCTTAACCGGCTTCTCAAAAAGGCCTCTTCAATGGTCAAAAAGATATGTCCGCGCGGGCCGGCAAAGTCAGCGCCCTGATTGACCGTACCGTCGAGGATCGCACCTTGGGTTGACGATGTCAGGATTTCGCGGCCACTGGCAATGAAGCGGGTGTGGCCGTAAGTTGGCAGAAAAATCTGATACCGGTTGCTCAAGCCTTCGCGCTTGATCTGGCATGTACCATCGTAGCGGCAGCAGCCGATCACGATTCCATCGGCCTTAACATACTCAAGCCGAAACGAAAAAGAGTCGCTGTCGTTAACTTGTGCCGTTATCCTGACATCATTGGTCGAAAGAGCAGCCGACAGCTTTTCCGGATCGCGTCCTTCAGCAACGATGCAATCGGTTGGGTATGTTCGGATCATCTTCGTGCCTTCATGCTGATCAGGAGGAATAGCCCTCAAGCCGCAGGCATCGATATGCCTGCGTTGGGATTAGCGATACAAGCTTCGCATGGTCAATTTCAACTGCAATAGGCTGCGACGATCGCGCAGCCCCTTCCACCAGAAAGGACCTAAATCGACCGCTTCGCGACCATTGCGAAGCTGAAATCCGCTTTGCGAAACAAAGTATAGGTCCGTCTTGTTGTGAAACGCCTCATTAACCGTCTTCAGCAAATGTCGTCCATGTGATCGAACCAAGACAAAAGACGTCACAAGCTCGCCCAAATGACTTGCCGCGGTTATTGAGAAAGATTTCTAACAGGACACAACTGATACTCGAGATGACTTGATGAGTTCTTGGTTGCGTTGGGCAGTGAAAACAACGCGTTGAATCCGGAATCTATTTTTCAGGCTTTCGATGCTGATGCCAGTCGAAAGGAATTGTGAAACATGCATATCTTCAAAAGAAAGCTCTCGTTTGAACAACAGGTTTCAGACATCATCTTTGAAAAATCCCCGGATGCCTACTTCGTCGTAGAGAACCATAAATTTGTGCACTGCAACAAAGCTGCGGAAACAATCTTGGCCATGCCAAGAGAGCAGATAATTGGCCTGGGACCTGCGGACTTTTCACCAAAAGAACAACCAGACGGTAGGGATCCGATCGCAGCCG
The DNA here is from genome assembly GCF_052044265.1 of Sinorhizobium sp. 22678. Taxonomy (NCBI): domain Bacteria; kingdom Pseudomonadati; phylum Pseudomonadota; class Alphaproteobacteria; order Hyphomicrobiales; family Rhizobiaceae; genus Sinorhizobium; species Sinorhizobium sp. 22678. Next base: position 57,947 of record NZ_JBQEMS010000022.1, read on the forward strand.
TCGCGGAAAACACTGCATTGGCCCTTAAGAACGGATGGACCCGTTTCGAATGGCTCCACCAACGAGCCGACGGTACTCCCTTGCCCGTTGTCATCACGCTTTTTTTCGCAACCATTGAAGATCGCGATTGCGTAATCTCCTTTTGGCAAGATATGCGTGAAGTTGCGGAACTACGCCAGGCTGAAAAGGTGGCGCGTGAAACAGAACAGCGGCAGATTGCGGATCGCCATGCGGCATTTGCCCGCATCGCGAAAGCCTTGCACCGTTTGGCAATTGGCGACCTTTCATGCGCGATCAGCGATCGGATGTCGCCGGAATTCGACGGTCTCCGGAAGGACTTCAATACAACCGTCAAAGAACTTGCATCAATAGTCGAGCGGCTGAGCACCAATTCACAAACTGTTTGGGCAGCGTCCGAAGAGATCCGAAATGGCTCCGATCAAATGTCGTTATCGATCCAAAAGCATGCCGCGCATGTAGAGGAAACCGCCGCAGCACTTGAGGAGGTTGCGACCACCGCCGCGATGGCGGAACGCCGTGCAGCTCAAGCGGGAGAGCTCGTTCGTGATCTGTCAGCGAATGCCAGCCAATCAAGCCACATAGTGGAGAGTGCGATCGCTGCGATGCGCGATATAGAGAACTCCTCCGCGGGGATCAACAATATTCTCGGAGTCATTGATTCCATCGCTTTTCAGACCAATCTGCTTGCGCTGAACGCCGGCGTGGAGGCAGCCAGGGCCGGCGACGCGGGCAAGGGTTTTGCTGTGGTCGCTCAGGAGGTGAGGGAACTGGCACAAAAATCTGCGAGCGCGGCCAAGGAGGTTAAGGGCTTGGTGCTGCGTTCGAGTGGCCATGTGCAAAAAGGCGTCGACTTGGTCCAGGAAACGAAGGGAACCTTGGAGAAGATCGTTGCGAGCTTTCAGGAAATCAACTCGCATGTCGACGCCATCGTCACATCGACACAAGAGCAATCGATTGCTGTCACCAGCATCAAGGATGCGGTCAGCAATATCGACAGGACGACGCAGGAGAATGTAGCAAAGGTAGAGGAAACTGCGGCTGTGGCTCACGACCTTGCCGCGCAGGCCGATATCCTCAATTCGATCGCAGCCCATTTCACGTTGGACAATGCGAGACCGCATATCAGACTGGCTGCAAATTCCTGAGACAGCTCACAAAGACCAGCGAGGGGCCGCTTCTGACCGGGTCGGCCTCACACGACGCGTTTTGCCACTGCCCCGGTGTCTTTCGTGGTCGCGAAGGCGTTTGAGCGTAAGCGATCAGCCGCTTGCGACGTTCCTGATGTAAGCCTCCGGTGAAGCCTTCACCGTGGGCTTATACGGCCCCTCACTGATCAAAACTCATTGGCCCATTCTCTGCGCCCGATAGACATGATGCGCCAGGGCTGGCTTTCGAGCTTTCGCCAGGCATCGCAGCAATGATCGACGATGTCGTCGTATGATTTGAACACGCGGTTTGATAGCCAGTTGTCGCGCATGAAATGCCAGAGGTTTTCGACCGGGTTCAGCTCCGGCGATTTCGGCGGCAAAGGCAGAATGGTGATGTTTTCGGGCACGACGAGATTGTTGGACATGTGCCAGCCTGCCTGATCCATGATGAGGATCGCGTGCGCGTCGTCATCGACGTGACGGGCGATTTCGGCCAGATGCTGGGTCATTGCGTAGGTGTCGCACCATGGCATGACCAGCGCCGCCGCCTTGCCGAGCTTCGGGCAGATTGCGCCGAAGATGTAGGCCGACCTTGTGCGCTGATCGTGCGGTGCTGAAGGCCGTGTTCCACGCTTGGCCCAACGGCGCGTGATCTTGTTCTTCTGCCCGATACGGGCCTCATCCTCGAACCAAATCTCTATGCGTTTTCCTCGGGCCGCTCCAGCGGCAATCTCTGCCACTGCGGCAGGGAACTTTTTTAAAATCCTCAATGGCTTGAGGGTTTTGAGCGTGATGCTTGGGCCGGACAGCCAGCTTGCGATAGCCCATGGTCAGGACTTCACGGCTCAGCGTTTGCTCGCTCACCGAAACACGAAACTCTTCCCAAAGCCATTGCGCCAGATCGCACAGACGCCAGCGAACAACGCCGTCGAGATAGGGTGTTGGCCCACGCTCGATGGCCTGCGCCAAGGCCGCACGCTGCTGATCGTTCAACCGCGACTGCTGACCAGGAGCTTTGCCATTGATCAGGCCTTGGGGGCCGCGCTCGTTGAAGCGCATGACCCAGTCCCGGACAATCTGGAGCGTCACATTGCCGAGGCGGGCGGCATCGGAACGCGAGCCTCCATCGTAGATCAAGGCCAGTGCCAACAAACGTCGTGCCTGAACTGCGTCCTTCGTCTGCCGCGCCAGTCGCTGCAGGTCGGCCCCAGCAAAATCCGCCCGTAACGAAATCCCTGATCGCATCGCAGACCTCCGGTTTGCACCAGAGATTCAGATTCACCGCGCTTTGGGAAGGCCAAAGAGTCGAGGTCAGCGAGGCGGCGTATTACTTCCTGATTGCAGGTCCTTTACTGCAACCGCCGCCGATAATGTAGGCGGTGCATACGAAGTTCCAGGGCATGAGGGCTTCGTTTTCGGATGCTGGCCAGACTTGAGCAATACAGGTCAGGGTCTGGGAGAGACGTCTACAAACCTGTTCTGCCGCCAAACCGGGCGGGGTGAGAATGGAAAGGCGAAACCGAGCGCGTATGGCACTGATCCCCCTTTGAAAATCAGAGCCACCTGAATCTTCAAAATCAACCAATTCGAGTCAGAACCAAATTTGCACGCCGGAGCACATTAAGGCAGGCGGTCCGATGCACTGACATAATCGGGCCACCTCAGAACAACGGGATATCTCGACGTCGAAACAGCGAAAGGTAGCTATTTATCCGCAATTATTTGTCTAGCCGCTATGTCTGCAAGTATGGAAAGAGCCAGTGAGTTTGCCTCTCTTGCTGGCCCAAACATTCCAATCGGTGCCCTGATGCGCTCGAGCTCGGAGTCTTCCACCCCGTCATCTCGCAGTCGTTCCAGACGTTTCTGGTGTGTACGGGCACTCCCTAGAGCACCGATATAAAATGCGCTAGATCTTAAAGCAACGCGGAGGATTGGACGTTCACGCTCGAGATCATGGTGAAGCAAGACAACGGCGGTGAAGTTGTCAAGCAAGCCTTCTAAGTCGCGGCCGGCATCAACAATGGAAACGACATCATAAGAGCATGCTGCTGCAATCCGAGAAAGTGTTTCAGCTTCGATCCCGTTTCCAGACAGGGCGATCCGGCGCGACGGGACGTACTTAACTAGAAAACTTTCTCCGTCCCACCCAGATATGGCCGGCGGATCGGCAACCGTGAGGGTCTGGGAGCCCGGAGAGTAACTGAGTGCTGTCGGAACCCTTTTTGTGAGGCGCTCCAGAGTGCATTGTATCTCGCCCATTCCTCGCAGGAGGTGAATCGCAACTTTGATGCCGCCACCGCACGGTAGTACGATGTCAAAGTAGGGCGAACCTTCGCCAAGCGTTATCATACGGTCCCGACCTTGTGATATAGCCAGCATTGCTTCAAAAGCGACCGCTGCTTCCACACAACCGCCCGATATGTAGCCGCAAAAGCGGCCGTCTGAGGCAACGGCGATCTGGGACCCTAGCGACCGGGCGGAACCACCGCGGATTTCGATAAGCGTTGCTAGAGCAACGTCTCCTTCTCGCAGCCAAGAAGCCGCCAATGAGAGGATTTCGGCTGGATCGTCGGTCATGACTGCTCTAGTCGGTGACGTTAAGGGCAATTCATTCGAAGTCGTGAGCATAACGGTCCCCTACAAAACCAAACAATTTAGGTTCGCGAATCGAGTGTGTGCGACCTGGCGCAGCGTCGAGGAAGTGGCAGCCGCTCCCCTTATCGCTACCGTCTTGCGAGCGAGCGGACGGCGTACTTCTGTTAGCGCCGCAAGTGCTTATCGTGGCAATCTACCGGCGGGAACCGAGAAGCCTGATGAATGACGGGCGCTCTTCTGCATTTATGACTGTTAGTTTCGGTAGTTGCATCCGCGTCAGGCCTGGCAATCGATTGCGCAGTCGGACATGCAGTCTACCACACGCCTATATTCTCGTTCGCTTGATGTCTCGCACGCTCAATGAGGGGACAATACACGTCCCAGCGTCCTGTTGAAACAAAATTAATCACAATAGGAATTGTTAATTCGATAGGACGCGCCGCAGCTTCGTGATGTGGAATTTTCAAGCAGAAAGGTGGGTGATCTACCAAAACGGTGATAACGAGCCACACAAATCGATCTTGACGCATCGATATTCGATGCCAGTCGTAGGTGTAGGTGCGCACTCGCGCTTGTGGCGTCGGTAGCAACCGAGGGAGAATCTAAGTGGCGATTAAGGATCGTCGGAAACTGCGTTAAGCGATTATGGGGGGCAAAATTCGGCGATTTCTGTATTTCTGTGAATTCGGATAGGCTAACTGCGTAAGGGTGTTTTTTCTAGTCCCTGCAAGTTCGCCGTCATAAAGTCGATGAAGGTGCGGACCTTTGCTGAAAGGTATTTTCGGCTTGGGTAGACGGCGTGAAGCGTGCTGCTGAAGCCAAGCGCAAATGGAAGCACCGTCTCCAGCCGGCCGGCGACAATATCCTCGTCCACCATCCATTTCGGCAGGAACACCAGACCCATTCCCCGAAGGGCCGCGAGGTACAGGACGGTCTCATTGTCGCTCAGCATCACATTGCGGAACGTGACGTTCTGCCGGCCTTCGGGCCCTTCCAGCGACATGCTCTCGCCCAGGTTGACGCCGCTGTAGCGAAGCATCGCGTGGCCATTGAGTTCGGCGATACTTCGCGGCCGTCCCGTTCGCTTCAGGTAATCAGGCGAGGCCAGCAGGATGAACTCGACATCGGCCAGCGGGCGGGCGACGAGGCCGGGATCCAGCCGATCGCGCGTGGTTGCCCGCAAGGCTAGGTCGAAGCCTTCGTCCACCAGATTGACGATCCGGCCGCTTAGATCCACGTCCAGGCAGACGTCGGGATAACGCCGTTTATATTCTGCCAGCATATCGGCAAAGTAGGCGCTTGCCGTCCATACCGGCGCGCTCAGCTTGAGTGTGCCCCGGGGCGCCACCATGACATTGCCGATGGCCGCCTCCACCTCGTCCAACCCTTCGAGCATCTGCCTGGTCTGATTGAAGTAGAGCCGTCCAGTTTCCGTCAGGCTGACACGGCGGCTAGTTCGGTTGAGCAGGCGCGTCCCCAGCCGGCTTTCGAGCTGTATCACATGTTTGCTCGCCATAGCCGGCGAGATGCCGAGGCGAGTGGCGGAAGAAGTAAAGCTTTTCAGTTCCGCAACGGTGCAGAACACCCGCAGGCTCGTCAACGTATCCATCGATCATCAACATCCAGGAAATAGTTCTTCAATAAATGTCACATTGATCAACGACTGAGAAAAAATCAAACTCTTCCTCAACAGGCGTCGTCGGAGGCTCGCTTTTCCAACGGCGCCACGAGCCGCGGCATTCACGGTATGTTGTGAAGGATAATCCGGTGACCGATTCTCGACTCCCGACTTATTTCATCAGCCATGGCGGCGGTCCCTGGCCATACATGACAGGCGAGCTCCGCCGTATGTTCGACGTGCTGGAGAAGTCGCTAATCGACATGCGCGCCGAACTCGGCGACAAGCCGAAGGCGATCCTGGTAGTTTCGGGCCACTGGGAGGAAAAGGGCTTTGCCATTCCTCGGGCGTGGAGCCCGGCATGGTCTACGACTACCACGGCTTTCCGGAGCTCCTCTATCACATCACCTACAAAGCCCCGGGCTCGCCGGACCTCGCCAATCGCGTACAGCGGTTGCTGCGCGCAAGGGCTATCGAAGCGGCGCTTGATCCGACGCGCGGCTACGATCACGGCACCTTCAGCATCATGAAGCCACTCTATCCGGACGAGGATGTTCCGGTGGTCCAGCTTTCGCTGGATGCGGGCTACGATCCGGCACTGCACATCAATGTCGGCCGGGCGCTCGCTCCCCTTCGTGATGAAGGCGTCCTGATTATCGGTAGCGGTCTCAGCTATCACAACCTGTCGGCCATGCGCGGCACCTGGGGATACGAACCGTCCCGCCGTTTCGACGCCTGGCTCCAGGAGACGCTGGTCAATTCGCCATCCGACAAGCGCACCGAGCGGCTGATCGAATGGGAGTTGGCGCCCGCTGCCCGCGCGGCTCATCCGCGCGAGGACCACCTCATCCCGCTGATGGTGGTGGTCGGCGCCGCCGAGGACGAACCGGGCGCCACCACCTATCACCAGAAAGACTTCGGAGGCGGGCTCACCGCATCGAGCTTCCGCTTCGGACACGCCCCCTCAGCCCCGCAATCAAATGGAGACGCGCAATGACCAGCGAAACCTTCAAACCGGTCATCTACCTCAAGGAAAACTGCCCCTTCTGCCTCAAGGTCCGCCTGTTCCTTCTGGAAACGGGACTGGCCTCGGAAGTCGAAAGCCGCAATTTCGTGCCCGGCACGGAGCAGGAGGAAACGATCCGGGCGGAGCTTCAATCGCATCTCGACAAGGTGAGCTTTCCCGCCGCCCAGCTTGAGCCCGGCCGCTACATCGCAGAATCCGACGACATCATTGAATTTTTTGCCGCCAAGACGGGCCGCGATCCGGCCGGCATGACGGTCTACCGGAACTACGTCGATGGCGTGTTCGCAATTTCGATGAGGCTCTGGAAGGAAAACATGGAGCTCAAGAAGGCGGCTTCCGCCGCCTAATCGCTGACGAAAACTTCTTTGGAGAACCTCAATGACCAATATCAGCAAATGGGCGCCTTACGCCCTCACGGCCCTGCGCATCATGGCGGCCCTTCTGTTCCTCGAGCACGCAACGATGAAGTTGCTTCAGTTTCCGGGTCCTGTACAGGGCGTATCCTATCCGCTTCCGACCATCATGATCATCGCCGGTGTCATCGAGGTGATCACCTCGATCCTGATGATCGTCGGCTATCAGACCCGCATCGCGGCATTCATTGCTTCGGGCACAATGGCCATCGCCTACTTCATGGTCCACACGCCCTATGGCTTCTGGCCGTCCCTGAATATGGGCGAGCCGGCGATCCTGTACTGTTTTATCTTCCTCTTCATCGCCGCGAATGGCGGTGGCGCGTGGACGCTCGACAGCGCTCGTCGTTCCGCCATGGCCTGAGACGGCCGCCATCCGGAAACGCAGGGGCTTGGCTGCCGTCGGGCGGCGGGCCCCTCGCGCACACGAAACGATAGATGGAGCCACAAATGAAAGCCGCACTTCTCAAATCCTACGGTGATGTCGATCAGTTCGAAATCGGGGATATTCCGACACCGGCCCCCGGACCCGGCGAAGTCCTGATCAAGATCGAGGCATCCGCCGTCAATCCGTTCGACCTTATTCTCCGCCAGGGCTACATGGCCCAATTCATTCCGCTTCAACTGCCGGCAGTGCTCGGCGGCGACGCCGCCGGCACCATCGCCGAACTTGGCGAAGGCGTGACCGGCTTCGTGGTCGGAGAGCGGGTTGTCGCCGACTTCGCGGCAAACGGCAAAGGGGCGCATGCAGAATTCGGAGTGGTTCCGGCCACATCCATGGCGAAACTGCCGGCAGGCCTGAGTTTCGAGCAGGGTGCCTCGTTGGTGAAGGCAGGCCTTACCGGCCGGCAATCCGTCGAGGCGATCGACGTTAAGGCTGGAGACCGGGTCCTCGTTTCAGGCGGCCTTGGCACGGTCGGACGTTCCGCCATCCAATATCTCCAGGAGATCGGCGCAATGCCGGTTGCCGGCGTCAGGCCAGAACGGCTGCACGAAGGTCAGGAACTGGCTGGCGAGGTGCTCGATATCACGGTTCCCACCGCACGCCCGAGCTTCGACTATGCGATCAGCACCGCTGGCCCGGTGGCCGACCACCTCATCGGCAATGTTCGCGACGGCGGCAAGGTTGCGAGCATCGTTCCAGTACCCGAAGGCGCCAATGCCGGCAACCGGGTTACGATCTTTGAAATTTACCACCGCACCGACGCGGCCATGCTCGACACAGTGCTGGTCGCCGCCGTCAGCGGATCGCTGGTGATCCCGATTTCCAAGACCCTGACCTTGGATCAGATCGGTGCGGCCCATAACGCGGTGGCGGCAGGGGCTCGCGGAAAAGTCGTTCTCAGACACTGAGAAAGACCGACGCGGCTCCGCCTTGAATGCTCCCTCGATCCGCCAATTCTGGGCGGGTCGTTGGCGGGGGTGCCAGATCAACCTCTCGAAATGGGCCAGCCAGCCTATGCGGAGTGGCTACGCACCCGCGTCAGTCCTCGATTGTAGCCTACGCCAATCAACTTAGCTGGCCGGCGCCCGTAACCCCGCAGAGAGGAAGGCGACGAGGTTCTCGAGCATAGCCTCCTTACTGAGCGATGAGACCTTTCCTTCTGTCAGGTCGCCGATACGGCCTAGGTCGTTCAGCATGAACATGTAGGTGCCTACTAGGAACGCCATGCGTACGCTCAAAAGATCACGCGGTATGCCAGGCATCGCGGTTTGGAGAGCGTCAATGTATCGTCGAACAGAGGCGTCATAAACCTCACGGCGTAGGCGGAGAGCGTGCTCCTCTTGCTCGGCATGCAGACGGGCTTGCAGGCGTACAAAAGAAGCGCCGTTCTCGTTGCTGTACTTCATGTCCCACTGGGGCTGCAGATAGGCCTTTACGATTGCCTCGACAGCTGGGCGCTCAGCCTCTTCCAGCAATTTGTCGAGCAGAACATGTCGGGTACCCGACAATATACCCCCGCGCCGCCGGAAAACTTCATCGAAAAGCGATTCCTTGTCTCCAAAATAATAGCGGATAAGCGCTTGATTTACCCCAGCATTCGCCGCTATTTCGCGCGTCTTCGCCCCAGAGTATCCCCGCTCCGCAAAAACAATCTCGGCGTGGTCCAGGATAGTCTCTTTAAGGTCACCATCATGCGAGGGGCGGCCAGGCCGGCGGCGCTGGTGGGGTTGTTTGCGCATGCACATTCCGTGTTTTTAAAAGCCTGATTCCGTTTCATGGAAACACACATGACCACAGGCTTACGCACTTAATTTAGGCGAGTGTGGAATTATCCGGAATCGTTAATCCCGTCAATGTAGGGCCAAATGTCGAATTTTCGATGCCTATCTTCTTCACCATTCTATTCGTATCCGTCGCGCGTTTAGAGAGGAACCAAATGTATTTACTATTGTGAATAATTTTGGCAAACTGCCACAAAAGACGATCTGCGACAAACGGGACCACACTCCGGAGGTGAAAAAATGAAAGTCGATTTTACTGTTAATGGCAGCGCGCGTTCGGTCGATGTCGATCCGGCTACGCCACTGCTTTGGGTCGTTCGCGACTACCTCAAGCTTAAGGGCACGAAGTTCGGCTGCGGCGTCGGCGAGTGCGGTGCATGCACCGTTCATCTCAACGGCGAGGCCGTAAGAAGCTGCATAACTACCGTCGAAAGTGTTGCGGGGGGATCGGTGACTTCGATCGAAGGATTGAGCGCTGATCATTCCCATCCGGTTCAACAGGCATGGATCAAGCATGCCGTGCCGCAATGCGGCTATTGCCAGTCCGGCATGATCATGGCCGTATCCGATATTTTGGCCAAGAACCCCTCGCCGACAGACGAGGACATCGATAGGGAGCTCACCAATATCTGTCGGTGTGGCACTTATCCTCGCATCCGCGCGGCCATTCATGCCGCTGCAGCTATGCTGAAAGGAGCAGCTCAATGAGCGTCTCTGTCAATCGTCGCGCATTTCTACTTGGCACGGGAGCACTTGCAGGGGCGGTGCTCTTCCCGATTACCCGCTCAGGCGCGCAGTCAAGTACCGCGCCAGCAACCGAAGGGGTGGAAATACTATCCTGGATCGTCATCAACCCGGACAACACAGTGACCTACACGGTTCCGCAAACCGAAGTAGGGCAAGGCGTAACGACGACAATTCCGCAGATGCTTGCCGAAGAGTTGGATGCAGACTGGGAAAAGATGTCTGTGGCATTTTACGATCCCGCCATTAGCAAGGCTCGCGGCACGCCCTACGTCTGGACCACGACACTTGGAAGTTTGTCCGCACATTATCTCTTTGCACCCTCGCGGCTCGCGGCAGCGCAAGTGCGGGCCATGCTCCTTGAAGCGGCCGCAGAACGCCTTTCGGTCCCGACGGAAGAGCTGACGACTGGTGGGAATCAAGTGCACCATGGCAAGAGCGGCCGCAGCGTAAATTATGCCGACGTTGCCGCAGCAGCGGTTAAGCTGACCCCTCCGTTAGCTGAGAAGGTCGTATACAAATCGGTTGCCGATCGACGCTTCATTGGCAAGCCGATATCCCCCTTAAGTACTGTGCCTGCAACACGCGGAGAGATTGTTTACGGCATTGATATTGATTTGCCAGGTATGCGCTACGCCGCCGTGCAGCAATCCCCTGTCTTTGGCGGTAAGTTGGTGCGGGTCGACGACGAGGCACTGAAGGACTTGCCTGGTAATCCTCAGATCGTCCAAATTAAAGGCGGATTTGTCGGCTACAATTCGCCTGTACCGGATGGAGAGGACCCCGATCTCTGGGCGGCGGCGGTAAATATTGATGATACGGTCGCCGTTGTCGCTGATAGCTGGTGGGAAGCCAAATCCGCGCTGGAGTCATTGGAGATTGAGTGGGATGGCGGATCCCATGCTGGTTTGACGTCAGATAAGTTGAAGACAGCGCTTTCCACGCAGGCAAGTGGTGAGTTGCCTGTCTTGGTTGAGACGGGTGACGTCGGCAAAAGGATCAAAGAAGCTAAGCTATCACTGAAAGCTGAATATGTTTTTCCTTTCATGGATCCCGCGCCCTTAGAGCCGCTTAACTGCACAGTACTAATTGAGAAATCCAAAGCGACCGTGTGGGCCGGGAGCCAATATGCCGACGATGCGCATCGAATTGCGACTGAACTGACGGGCTTGGCGCCGGAGAACGTAAAGTTCAACCTGATGCAGTGCGGCGGCGGTTTTGGCCGACGTGTCCAGAACGACTTCGTTTATCAGGCAGTTCAGATCGGCAAAGCAATGTCAGGAACGCCGGTGAAAGTGCTTTGGAGTCGAGAGGAATGCATCAAGCACAGCACTTATACACCGCTTACAGTCGTGAAATTCGCAGGTGCGCTCGACGAAGATGGAAACATCGACACCTGGTCGTGCCGGATCGCTAGCGCACAGGCGGCGTTACAGTCCTATGGTGGAACGCATTTTCCGTTCTTCTTCCCTAACATGCATATTGCCTACCAACGCGACAAGACTACACCCATTCCGTTCGGATGGATGAGGGGGGTGGGGTTGACGCAGCACTTGTGGATGAACTTCGGCTTTCTCAACGAACTGGCGGTATTGGCACATAAGGACTCCGTTGATTTGTATAGGGCGTTGCTCGACCCATCCCTCATCCCGAAGGACCTTGAGCAGTACGACATCGCAGTCGCACGCTCAAAGACTCTGCGTCGGGTCCTCGATGCGGCTGCCGAGAAAGCTGGCTGGGGTGGGCGCGCAAAGAATGGCTCGGGCCGAGGCATAGCGGTGAGCGACACCGCTTATTACCTTGGCTACGAGTCGTCGTCGAAGGCGGCGGTGGTGGACGTAACGATCAAGGACGCCTCCGTCCGTGTAGATAAGGTCGCGATTACCATCGACGCTGGCACTATCATCAATCCGGATATTGTAAGGCAGCAGCTTGAAGGATGCATCTCGTACGCCTTGACGAACGCCTTCTATAGCGAGATCACCTTGGAGAACGGCCAGGTGCAGCAGAACAATTTTTATGATTACCCGATCCTTCGCATCGCTCAGGTGCCGGAGATCGAAATAAATCTGCTGCCAAGCGAGGGCTCGCCGCAGAGCGTTGGGGAGGATGCCGTTCCAATCACGATTGCCGCCTTGGTTAACGCCATCGCTGACGCTGGCGGACCGAGGATTAGGTCCCTACCGATCAAGGAACTGTCGTTAGTATAGAAACTCGGCGCGCCGACAGTTAAGAGCCGTTGCCCAGCGGCTCTTACAATCATAAGGAAGAACTCTTGAATTTTCACACCATAGTATTTTCTGCAGCGTCTGCACTCCTGCTTCCTACTGTATTGTGGGCTGCAGATCACCAAGTGGAAATGACAAACAAAGCGGCCGACGGAACAGTCATGGCGTTTGAACCAAGGGTTCTACACGTCCAGCCCGGCGACACAGTCACATTTATCCTGAAAGATAAGGGGCACAACAGCGCCTCTATCAAGAATGCCATTCCTGATGGGGCAATGCCATGGAATGGCAAGATCAACAATCAGATTTCAGTTAAGATTGATGTCCCTGGCGTGTACGTCTACCAGTGCACCCCGCACTTTGCGATGGGCATGATCGGCGCGATCGTTGCCGGAGAGCCAGCAAATTTGGAAGAAGTTAAGTCGCTAAAGTTCAATGGTAAGGCAAAGAAAATCGTGGAGCAAATTATTGCCTCGATCGAGGCAGAGAAATAAAGTTGATTTGCAGAATGTGACACGTTAACGCAAGATGAAATAGGGACCTTCTAGAGTGGGGCCCTTATGCCTGGGCTCCGTCAAGCACGGAGCCCAGGCATAAATATTAAGCGGTCGCCTTCATAAAGTGCCGAATTTCCCGGCCGACTCGGATTCCGCTCTCTATCGCACCGTCAATATACTCATGCCATCCGTCCGCAGTGGCAGAGCCAGCAAAGAATAGACGGTTCTCCGGTTTTGCCATGTCCTTGTATCTAGAGAACCAACCTTTCCTCATGGCGGGGTAGCTCGTGCGGGCGTACTCATCCATTGCCCAATTATATGGTAGCGCTTCAAGTACCTCGACGTCGCCGTGGATTTTGCGTATTTCGGCAGCAATCGCGTCAAAATTCTCGAGGTTAATCAACGATTGCCGGCCAATCGTGATCTTGAGGATCGTCCCAAGTTCATCATCATATGCGTAAGTTTGCACAGCGTTGAATGGGTTAGGGTCATCACAGAAAGTGAATGTGTTACCAAGGTTCTGGCGTACATGGACGTAAAGCTCCGCACCGTCAGCCATCTCGGCGTGTTCGATAAATGCGCGCTTTTCGGGTGGTAGTGGTGGTTCGAAACGAACATCTGCGTAAACTTTGGTCGGTAAGGTAAGCACGCATGTGAGCGCGCGAAACACCCTCTTATCCGCAAGAGTCACCGTGACACCGTTGTCCGTCTGCGCGACAGCTTCCACAGGCACACCAAACTCAGAGTCTGCGCGGCAGTCATCGAAAATCGCTTGGCAAAGTGCATTTGTGCCGCCTTGCACGTGGTATCGCTTTTCTGAGTCAGTGAAGGTTATCGTGTCCCAAGAGGCAAGCGCGTGGAACTTAACAAAACTCGGGTAACTAAGTTCAGTGGTTGGGGCGCCGCCATAAAGCGTTAACTCCGCATTCATGGAGGCTAGCTGCAACTCGTTCAACCCAAGGGATTCGAGATGATCACGGGCAGACACGCCGTCAAGATTGGAGACCTCGTGATTGTCCAAAGGCGAATACGGCCGCGGGAACAACTCTCGTGAGCGGCTGCAGAACTTCTCGAACGCGGTGGTATACTCCTCGTCAAAAGTTGCAGGCGGCACATCGATTTTTTGGCCGTCCGCGAATACCATGTAAGCCTTATCCAGGTCCGCTAAGGGAGCTTCTTTAAATCCGAAGCCGTAGCGCTGCATCTCAGCGAAAACGTGCGGTTGGCACCAATGCACGCCGGCACCGCCTATCTCGACGGGACGACCCAGGAAATTTACGACGTGCGTTCTGCCGCCAAGTCTGTGACGGGCTTCGATAATCAGCACCGACCTGCCCTGTGCCGACAGTTCCCGTGCCGCAACTAGACCGGAAAACCCGGCACCTACGACGATTGCATCATATATCTTTTCTGTCATGTGCTTTCTCCTGCGTCGACTTTTATGAGTTAAGCTGCGTTGAGGATTTGTACGCGTGTGAATTCGTGAAAACCCTCCGGCCCGGCTTCCAGTCCAATTCCGGACTCCTTAGCTCCGGGAAAGGGAATATCCGGAGCGAGTGCCTGGTGTTGGTTGATCCAAACATTTCCCGATTCTAATCTCATGGCGAGTGCGCGCGCGCGCGTAAGATTGCTGGTCCAAATCGACGCACCGAGACCAAATGGACTCGCGTTGGCGCGGCTGATGGCGTCGTCATCATCGGTGAAGGAAATCAGCGGCGCCACTGGTCCGAATTGCTCCTCGTCCACCAGCCGCGAGCCGTCCGTAATGTCGCGAACGACCGTCGGCTCAATGAAGTATCCTGGTCTGTTGGCTACCCGTCCGCCAGCGATGATGATGCCATCTTTTTCCGCAATGGTGAGATACTCTTTGACTTTCTCGAACTGCTCGAGGTTCTGGAGAGGGCCAAGGTTGACGTCCTCGTCCAGGCCGCAGCCAAGTTTCAGCTTTTGCACAGCGATTGCGTACTTCGCGGCAAATTCATCATAAATCGAGCCTGCAACATATATGCGCTTGGCCGCGACGCAGACTTGGCCGGCATTAAGAAATGCCGCGGAGACCAACCCGGGGATGACTTGATCAATGTCTACATCGTCCAGGACAATTGCTGCATCGTTCCCACCGAGTTCGAGTGTTACCCGTTTTAGCGTGCCGGCAGCGCTAGCCATCACCTTTTTGCCCGTTGCTGTAGAGCCTGTGAACGAGATCTTTGCAACATCCGGGTGGTCGGTGAGTCTTGCGCCGAGATCGTTTCGATCGGAGATTACGTTGAAGACGCCGGGCGGAAAAATACCTTCGGCAAGTCGCCCCAGCTCTAGCGAGGTTAGCGGCGTCGTCGGCGCAGGTTTCAAAATCACGGTGTTTCCGGTGATCAGGGCGGCACCGAACTTATTGCTGGCGAGAAGCATCGGAAAATTCCACGGCGTAACGCAAGCGATCACACCCAACGGAACGCGGTGCAGTTCATATTTGCCCCGCGTATGGCTGCGTATTTCCGGTGAGGTCTCGTACGTTGCGAAATAGCGGATGCCGCGGATCGTCGCGCCGACCTCATACGTCGCCTCCGCCAGAGGTTTACCTTGCTCACGCGTAAGAAGCCGCGCAAAGTAGTCGACCTCCTGCTCTAGCCTGTCCGCCAGTAGAAGTAAGCAGGCGCGGCGGGTCTCTAACGATGTTGCGGCCCAATCAGGAAAGGCGTTCTTTGCTGATCTCACAGCCTCTTCGAGTTGTGTGGTGCTGGCGTAGGGTGCTGTCGCAAACATTTCGGCAGTGGACGGGTCGATGACCGGCATTTCTCCGGTACCCGGCACTAGACGGCCGTTTATTAGCATGTTGAAGTTTGTCACCTTTCTTTCCTCCTATTGGACTTTTTGGCGGGCTTATAGATGGGCAGGCGTACCGATCAGCTGGAGCAAGCCCGTTTTGACGAGACTGCATCTCGAAAGACTTTGATCTATTGGCAGCCCTTTGCAGGTACGCACCAAAATGGAGCTGAATTAGTCGCCGCTAACTTGGACGACACAGGCGGCTCGTGATCTTGTTTCTAGCGGACTGCGGCCAGAGCATTGACAAAACTGATCGCTGGCGTCCGATGGGCCGGGCGCTCCTCGGGGCTAACGCGCTGCTAGTTCATGGCTCGCGCGACCGTGGCAGGTATGCGACGGCTGTGGTCTCCACACGAATTGCTGGGCTTATAAAACCGACCACCTGCATGCCAACAACCGAGGGGCCTTGTTGCCCATAGAATGCTTGCCGATGGGGAAAGAGCTGTTCAGTATATTCTTTCGCGCCAACATTGTAAAATATTACTTCACTTACGATATCCTGAG
The DNA here is from genome assembly GCF_052044265.1 of Sinorhizobium sp. 22678. NCBI lineage: Bacteria > Pseudomonadati > Pseudomonadota > Alphaproteobacteria > Hyphomicrobiales > Rhizobiaceae > Sinorhizobium > Sinorhizobium sp. 22678. The sequence continues at coordinate 73,791 of NZ_JBQEMS010000022.1, forward strand.
GCGTCCCACCAAATTCTCGCAGCACTTCTCCGAGTATCTCATATATACGTTTCATCTGAGAACCGGCGTCCTCGGCAAATAGTTCATTCCCTGCGTTATCGGTGGCTGTCAAACCGCCGATGAATACATAGTCGCCCGCCCTTACGGCAAGGGACATGCTATAACCGTTCTCCATCTCGGGTATTCTGTGGAAAAATTGCGGCTTCATATTTCTGACCTCCTCTTGGCTCTCACGCACAACGCGCGTATTTCACGCTCTTCGCCGACATGAAAGACAGCGCCCCCTCCAAATCTCGGCTCCGAACTGTGCGCCTAACACTTCCTCCAGTGCAAAAAGGATCACCGTCCATGCAAATGGGCGTTCGGATTGGAGAATAGCCTCGCGGATGCCGCTTAAGCAGCCACTCTCGCGCCGCCACTCCCCAACAAGGTGGGTTCGAACGTAATTATTCAAGGGTATATTAAGTTGAAATGCGTGGCAAGTGTCATCAAGGCACCGCGGCTTTCTGTGGCCCGAGTGGCGACTCCATGCCGCGGCTCTATCACCCGCGGCGAAATCACATATCCAGACAAAAAATAGGTGAAAACAATACGTTACGTGAGAAGAGCGGTAAACTAGAGCTTAAGGCGCAGGCAGTGGGTTTGGTAAGCGTCGAGTCCCTCATGGGCCCAAACCACTTTTGACTTGTAATTCTTTCTTTGAATAATTAATGTGGTGAAACCTACTCGAAACAAGGGGCCTGCAAATGAAGCGCTTTCGTATTGGTCAGATCGTTCCAAGCTCCAACATTACGATGGAAACCGAGATACCCGCGTTGTTGCGAGCCAGAGAGCTCGTATCGCCAGAGCGTTTCACGTTCCACTCGTCTCGCATGCGGATGAAGCATGTAACCGCCGAGGAATTGAAGGCCATGGACAGGGACAGCGACCGGTGTGCGCTCGAACTGTCGGATGCGCGCGTCGACGTGATGGGTTATGCCTGTCTGGTAGCAATCATGGCAATGGGGCATGGCTATCATCGCCAGTCGCAGGAGCGCCTGCACAAGGCAACGGTCGACAACGGCAATCCGGCGCCGGTGGTGACGTCGGCCGGAGCGCTGGTCGAGGGCATCAAGGCGATTGGCGCGAAGAAGATCGCGCTCGTCGCGCCTTACATGAAGCCGCTCACTGAGCTCGTCGTGGACTACATCCGCAACGAAGGCATCGAGGTCAGCGTATGGCGCGCGCTCGAAATTTCCGACAACCTCGCGGTGGCCGCACACGATCCGATGAAGCTGCCCGGCATTGTCCGTTCGATGGACACGAGCGATGTCGATGCCATCGTGCTGTCCGCCTGCGTTCAGATGCCCTCGCTTGCGGCTGTTTCCGAAGCGGAAGCGGTGACTCGTAAACCGGTCTTGACGGCGGCGATCGCCACCACGTGGTCGCTGTTGAAGGCGCTCGACCTCGAGACGCGCATTCCGGGTGGCGGCACGCTGCTTTCCGGTGCCTATTAAGGGGAGGGCGCATTGGCTCGGGGATACAACGTTAACGCAAACGGCATTCGCCAGCACTTGCTCCACTATGAGGGGCGGGGACCGCAGGTGCTGCTCATTCCTGGCATCACGTCGCCGGCCATCACTTGGGGCTTTGTGGCCGAACGGCTGGCCGCAAGGTTCGACGTGCATGTGCTTGACGTGCGTGGGCGTGGCTTGTCACAAGGCGGTGCGCTCGACTTCTCGCTCGATGCCATGGCAGAGGACGCCGTTCGGGTCGCTGAAGCGGCGAGCCTCGACCGACCGATCCTGCTCGGGCATTCGATGGGCGCGCGAACCGGGATACGTGCCGCTCGCATGTGTCCGTCGGGCTTCTCGGGGCTGGTTCTGGTCGATCCACCCGTCAGTGGGCCAGGCCGACGGGGTTATCCGGCATCATGGAGCTGGTACGAGGACTCGATCCTGCTCGCCCAGCGCGGCTGCTCGCCGGAGGAGATGAAACATTTCTGTCCGAGCTGGAGCGAAGAACAGCTCGCCCTTCGTGCCGAGTGGCTGCACACCTGCCAACTGGACGCGATCCGCACCGCCTTCGACGGATTTCACTCCGATGACATCCACGCCGATCTGCCTGCGCTCCGCCTACCGATGCGCCTGGTGGTAGCAGGCGGTGCAGCGGTTATAGAGCCGGCCGATGTCGAGGAGATCAAGCGCCTCGTACCGGCAGTCGAGGTGCGAACGGTCGAGCGCGCGGGGCACATGATCCCGTGGGACGACCTGGAGGGCTTTCTCGCCGCAGTCATGGACTTTGCAGCATAGTTTTCAAAAAAAAGGGATTCTGAGCAATGGACCACACGAGTTTCACCGAAATCTGCCTCCACCAGTTGAAGATGTCCGGCGTGCGCGACGGCGAGCGCCTTGTCGTGCTCACGCAGGGCAATGAACGACTGGACTATGCAAATGCGTTTCTTGCCGCTGGCCAACGTCTTGGCGCGAACATGTACCACATGCGCCTGCCGGCGCCCTTGCCGACGGGTGGCTGGAATGTTGGCGTCACCGGCCTTGCCGCGATGCCAGATGCCGTTGAGGCCCTCAAGAACTGCGACATGTTGATCGACTGCATCTTCCTGCTGTTCTCACCGGAGCAGATGGCGATCCAGGCCGCCGGTACGCGCGTGTTGACAGCGGTTGAGCCGCCTGAACTTCTGGCTCGCATGCTTCCTTACAAGGAACTGCGGGAGAAGGTGGAAATTGGTGGCGAGATCCTCTCGAGAGCCAAGGTTATGCGGATCACGTCGCAGCACGGGACCGACGTTACATACAAGCTGAACACCTATCCCACGATCACGGAGTACGCGTGCACGGACCAACCAGGCCGGTGGGACCACTGGCCGTCTGGCTTTGTCTTCACCGGCGGCGACGACGATGGCGTCGACGGCCAGATCGTAGTCGCGCCGGGCGATATCTTATTGCCGCAAAACACCTATGTGCGTGAGCCCATCATTTACACAATCGAGAAGGGCTGGATCACCGACATCCGTGGCGGCCTCGATGCCGAAATCGTCAAGTCTTACATGCAGTCTTTCGCGGATCCGAAAGGTTACGGCATGAGCCATGTCGGCTGGGGCATGAACCCCCAGGCAAAATGGCATAACTTCGTGCCGGGCGCCTTTCCAGGCGGCATGGGCATGGAGCCGCGTTCGTTCTACGGAAACGTTATGTTCTCGACCGGCCCTAATAACGAGCTTGGCGGTCCAAACGACACACACTGCCACCTCGACATCCCGATGCGCAACTGCTCGCTCTTCCTTGATGACGCACCGATCGTCATCGATGGGGATATCGTCGTGCCGGACATGAAAATGGAACGATAAAGATCAAGTCCGAGATGCACCTCAAAATGCGGTGCATCTCGGACACAGTAGGAGACGCGCGATGTCGCAGGAAGAAGTATACGAAGCGGCTGGTTTCGGCCGACCAGTGGAGCGGGGTTCGCGTCCCGCGATTGTGATTGTCGATTTCACGTACGGGTTCACCGATAAACAGTACCCAACTGCGGCTGATATGAGCACCGAGATCGCGATGACGCGCCGTATAGCGGATGTTGCGCGCGACGCTGGATATCTCGTGATTTTTACTACAATCTCATATCATCCAAGTGAGGTGGGTAACGTTGCCTGGCTCAGGAAGGCGTCGGGTATGTCGGCGTTGCTTGAGGGCAGCCGTCTGGTCGAGATCGATGAAACTACCGGGGTTCGACCGGAAGATCTGATCTTAACTAAGAAAGGTGCCTCGGCATTTCACGGCACTTCACTTGCCTCGCTACTGACGGCTGCATGTGTCGATACCGTCGTAGTAACGGGGGCAACGACGTCAGGATGCGTGCGGGCAACGGTCGTTGACGCTGTTCAATCCGGCTTCAACGTTCTGGTGCCGCGCGACTGTTGCGCCGATCGGGCGCAGTCACCGCATGATGCAAGTCTGTACGATATTCAGCAAAAATACGCCGATGTGACCGATGCTGTCGACGTCATGAATTGGCTGGGCTCTCTACGAACGCATCGCTAGATCGCCGCACCCGCTATGCAATGAATGTGCGCCGTACAAACACCTATTAGGGCTGAAATGATCTGAAATGGCGCGATAGGGTGTATGCTTAAACGCTAAAATGAGAGGTGTTACACGCACTGTGGACGCCTTGATGACAAAAAACGTTCCGGGAACGCAGCAAATTGGGTGGAATATGATCGAAATCAAAGATGTGAGCAAGGTCTACGGGGTGGGGGCAGGCGCCTACACAGCGTTGGATAGTGTATCCCTGACGATCCGAAAAAACGAATTTTTCACACTTCTTGGACCGTCTGGCTGTGGGAAAACGACGCTACTTCGTATGATCGCCGGCTTTGACTTCGCTACGAGCGGTACATTGACGCTCGACGGGGAGAATCTGATCAACAAACCCCCGTATCTACGACCTGTAAACACTGTATTCCAATCCTATGCCCTCTTCCCGCACATGACCTGCGCGCAGAACATTGCTTTCGGACTGCGAATGCTGCGTAAGCCAAAGGATGAGATTGCTAGAACTGTCGCGGAAATGTTGGAACTTGTGCAGATGACCCGCATGGCCGACAGGTTGACTAACCAGTTATCTGGCGGGCAGCAGCAGCGCATCGCTCTGGCCCGTGCCCTGGCTCCCCACCCGAAGGTTCTGCTTTTGGACGAGCCCTTATCCGCGCTGGACTTCAAGCTACGCAAGGAAATGCAGATCGAACTCAAGCGCCTGCAAACGCAAACCGGCATTACGTTCGTTTTCGTCACCCATGACCAGGAAGAGGCGCTGACGATGTCGGACCGTATTGCGGTTATGAGTGCCGGTAAGGTCCGGCAGATCGGCCTGCCACGAGAAATATATGATCAACCGGCAGATCGCTTCGTTGCCGATTTCATAGGCGAAACCAACTTCCTTCCAGTCAATTTATCTTCTGTTGACGGTAGGGACGCCTGTATCGAATTCGAACCAGGTATACGATTGCGAGCGCGAGCACCGAAGGATGGGTCGCGCGCTGGCCCGGTAACGCTGGCGGTGCGGCCAGAACATGCTGAGATCGTCCCGGCTGGGGCTGGTCATCTCGACGGCGAGTTGATGAACATTGTCTATTTTGGCACTGGTACCGCATATCACGTCCGCGTGCGCGAAGGCGGAGTTTTTGTCACGCGAACGCAAAATGCAGACTCGTCGACCGAAGCTATTTCTGTTGGCGATCGCGTCGGCATCCGCTTGCGTGACGGCGCGGCCCAGATTCTGGGAGACTAACCATGCATCCCTCCGTGAAACGACCGACCATATCAAAGCCGCAAGCGCTTCTGATTACACCTGCATTGTTGATTCTTCTCCTAGCCGCAATCATCCCCGTCGTATTGATAACTATCTATTCCTTCCTCACTCCCGGGGAATACGGAGGGATCGACTGGACGTTCTCAACCGAGAGCTGGGTGAATGTCGTCCTAAAGCGAGATTTCTTCACTAACGAAGTCAATTGGGCGACGGAACACCTGGTGGTATTTTGGCGGTCAATAAAACTTTCGATTATGACTGCGCTCCTAACTTTTCTGTTTGGTTTTCCTGCCGCCTACTTCATCGCGACTCGCCCACCGCATCGCCGCGATTTCTGGTTGACGTTGATAATGTTGCCGTTCTGGACAAACATGCTCATTCGGACCTTCGCAATGATGCAACTGATCCGGAACGAGGGCGTATTCAATAACGTGCTCGTCGGCTTGGGAATAATCAGTTCGCCAGTCCAAATACTCTATACCGAGACCGCGATCATGCTCGGTATGACATATGTTTACCTGCCGCTTATGGTGCTTCCTATCTACTCATCAATGGAGCGATTCGACTTTCGTTTAGTGGAGGCAGGATACGATTTGTATGCCCGGCCATTTCAGATTATGCGCGAAATAATCTTGCCTGTTGTTAAGCCTGGTGTCGTCGCCGGCGTGGTTCTGGTTCTCATCCCTTGTCTCGGCGACTATGTCATAACGACAGTTCTTGGCGGAGGAAAACAACTGTTGTTGGGCAACCTCATTGGGATGCAGTTCAGTGCACTCCGCAACTGGCCGCTCGGCTCGGCACTTTCGCTGACCCTCTTAATAATCGTCGGAATTGCGATGATCGTCTTCGTGCGTGCCACGGAAAAGGAGGAGGGCGTCAATGGCTAAAACGTTCAACGTTCGTCATATGCCGGGCATTAACCTAGTAGCGATGCTATGCTTCCTGATACTATATATGCCCATCGTGCTATTGATCATGTACTCTTTTAATGCGGGCGAGGCTCTTTCCATCTGGGAGGGATTCTCGTTCCGCTGGTACGCATCGGCATGGCAGAACGCGGCAGTAAAGGAGGCGGCTGCTCGTTCTCTGACACTCGCAGTTGTCGCCGCAACCGTCGCTACGGCAAGTGGGGTTCTTTTCGCCCTAGCGACTACCCGAACGCGTCCGTGGAAAGGACAAGGATTGGCACTTGCTGTGGTCAATCAGCCGCTAATGGTCCCGGAAATAGTGACCGCGGTCGGGCTGCTGAGCTTCTTTTCGGTGCTAAAAGTGACCACTGGTTACACGGGCATGCTCTATCTTGTCGTCGCACATTCAGCATTCTGCATTCCGTTCGCCTACATGCCGGTTAGAGCGCGGCTTAAGGGGATGGACTTGAGTTTGGAGCAGGCCGGTGCAGATCTCTACGCCCGGCCAGTGGAAGTCTTTCGACACATCACACTGCCACAGCTTTGGCCGGGCCTCCTTTCTGGCTGGATGCTCGCCTTCGTCATTTCGCTCGACAACGTAGTCATTACAGAGTTCGTGAAATCCGCCGGGCAAGAAACTCTACCCACATATATGCTCGGCCAGCTCCGGCGAAGAGTAACACCTGAAATCAACGCAATCTCCACGGCGCTAATACTTGTATCTATATTATTCGTCGTGGCGACTTATTTACTTGGGCGACAGCGCAAGTAATAAAATGAACATAAACAGAAAGGGAACAGACATGAATAGAATGGCAGTCTCAATCGCCGCAGGTGTGGTGCTACTCACATCAATTCCGGCTTCCGCAGAAGGTATCTTGAACATCTACAGCTGGGGAGATCTTTGGAGCCCTGAGATGATCAAGAAATTCGAGGAACAATACGACGTCAAGGTGACATTTTCGGAGTACGATAGTAGCGATACGGCGCTGGCAAAGCTGAAGGCCGGTGGAAACGACTTCGACATGATCGTCGCAGCATCCACATATATCCCAATTTTCATCCAAGAGGGCTTGTTGTTGAAGTCCGAACCTAACAAGCTCGAGAATTTCAAGAACGTTAATAAGCGCTGGATTGATGTCAGTTTCGATCGCGGCCGCGAGTATAGTATCCCTTGGGAGTGGGCAACGGTCGGCGTTAGCGTAAATACCTCAATTTATAAGGGCGACATCAACACGGCGGCGCTGCTATTTGATCCTCCCGCCGAACTACAGGGCAAGATCAACATTATTCCCGAGATGATGGACGTTATGGGCCTGGCGATCCACTACCTTGGAGGCGACAAGATTTGCACCGACGACAAAGCCCTTCTGCAAAAGGTCCGTGATAAACTGCTGGAAGCAAAAAAGCATTGGATTTCCATGGATTACAATACTATCGATCCGATGGTAAAGGGTGACTTTGCGGTGACGAGTGACTGGGGTGGGCCGGCCTTTATCAAAAGGCAGCGCAATCCCGACATTGCATATGGCTATCCCCAAACCGGCTATGGATTGGCCATGGATAACCTTGCTATTCTCGCTGATGCGAAAAATATCGACAACGCCAAGCTATTTATGAATTTCATGATGGATCCCCAAAACGCGGCGATGTTGTCAAACTATATCAAGTACCCCAATGGCATCGACGGCTCAGAGCAGTACATGGATAAGGAAATGACCACGTCACCTGAATTCGTGGTGCCGGAGAATTTGGCTGGTCCTTCATACTGGAATGAGACCTGTTCTCCCGAAATTCAACAAATCTATGGCAGGATTTGGACAGAGTTGAAAATGTAGCCCGCGGAAACTTGAGTCGGCAGGCCGCTTCGTGCGGTCTGCCGATAAATCAGTTGCTCGTTGGGTAACAGCTGATCTGCCAACTACCCATTGTCTTAGGCGCGTTCCCCCGTTAATTAATTATCCGCATCCTTAATTCACTAATACTTTGGTGCATCGAATGGGCGGAGAAGTGATGCTACAACAAGCGAAAGCCTCCAAGGGAAGGCGCAAACCTGGGCGGCCGAAGCCTGGGATTGATTATAGAGATCTAATTTTAGATGCTGCCGAACTGATCTTCGCAGACGAAGGGTTCGCTGGCTCGAAAATGCGCGATATTGCCAACAGAGCTGGTGTCAACCAAGCTCTTATCCGGTACTACTTTGGCAGCAAAGAGGACCTGTTCGACGAGGTTTATCGTCGGCGCGGGGCATTGCTATCGGGGAGGCGCCATGTACTGCTTGACGAGGTGCTCGCCCGTCCGACGAGCTTGCGCGTCGAGGACATCGTGCTCGCTTATCTCGCTCCTCAATGGGAGATGAAACACAGCGGCCCTGCGGGTGCCGCGTTCGTCAGATTGCAGGCGCGTCTTCACGCTGAACCGGCTGAGCATTCCTTTCGCCTCCGCCGCGAAGTCTACGACTCATCCGTTAAGCGATTTGTCAACGAGATAGCTCTCCTCACCCCTGATGTACCGAAGGACATTATCAGCCTACGCATGGCGTTCTTGGTTGGCACTTATCTGTTCATGTTGAATGATCTTGGTCGGTTGAACGATCTAACTGACGGTCAACTAGGTGTAGTCGGCAAAGACGAGATGCTTAAGCACCTAACGGCGTTCTTGACCGCCGGCCTCAGAGCGCCTGTGCCGGATTAAACTGGCGTTGGAAGTGATCTTGGCCCCAAGCTTTGTCCAGTTTTGGGTTCTCAATGCGCTCCTAAGTCCACTCTTAAGAGCGCAGACTCACGGGAGACGCGGAACCTCGCAAGGCGGTTCACGCCGGAGGGATACCATCTTGCAGAATTCTTATTATCTCCGGGCAAGGCCGAGATCACCTCGAAAGCTTAATGCCGATCATCGGTGCCGGAACATACTCGCTATGCTTTGAACAGCTTGATCAGTCAATGGGTAACCTGATCAAGCAGATAGATAAAAATTAGACGAAGCTGGCGAAGGTTGGTCGTTCAGCTCCGGTCCCAAGTCGGCTGTTCTAGGTTCCAGGTGTCGGCCCAATCACATCTTCGGTCGTCGCCGTGACTATTCCGGACGCTAGTGGATTGATTCCAACACTTGGTGCCCCCGTTTGACGGCGGCAATGATTTCCTCGGGATCTGCCTTCCATTCGAAAGGGCGCGGTTCTTGGTTGTGCTCTTTGATGAACCGGTTGATGGCCGCCTGCAGGTCGACGACGGAGTGGAAGACGCCGTGCGTCAACCGTCGGCGTGTCAGTTTTGCGAAGAAGCCCTCGACGGCGTTCAGCCATGAACATGATGTTGGAACGAAGTGGAATGTCCATCGCGGATGCCTTGCCAGCCAGGCGCGGACCTTCGGCTGTTTGTGGGTCGCGTAGTTGTCGAGAATGACGTGGACGGCCTTATCCTTCGGCAGTTCCGCCTCAATCGCGTTGAGGAAACGGATGAACTCCTGATGCCGGTGACGCTGCATGTTGCGGCCGATCACCGAGCCGTCGAGAACATTGAGGGCAGCAAACAAGGTGGTGGTGCCATGGCGCTTGTAATCATGGGTCATCGTGCCGCCCCGACCCTTCTTCAATGGAAGGCCCGGCTGCGTCCGGTCGAGCGCCTGGATCTGACTTTTTTCATCAACGGAAAGGACAATGGCATGGGCCGGCGGCGAGACGTAGAGCCCGACGACATCGTGCAGTTTCTCGGCAAAAGCCTTGTCATTTGACAGTTTGAAGCGGCGCCAGCGGTGCGGCGCAAGACCATGCTCGTGCCAGATCTTGACGACGGAAGAGGCCGCGATCCCAACGGCCTTTGCCATCGCGCGATTCCAGTGCGTGGCCTCCTGCCTGGGCGGTTCCAACGTCAGCGCGACCACCTGCTCGACCAGTGCCGGATCGAGTGGAGCGATGCCGGGCGGGCGGCTCTTGTCGCGCAAAAGGCCATCCACACCTTCGGCCATGAACCGCTCCTGCCATCGCCAGACGCAGGTCTTCGATTTGCCGGTCGCCGCCATAATGGCCACCGTTCCCAAGCCGTCGTCGCTCATCAGGATGATCTTCGCTCGCCACGCATGCTTCTGCGGCGAACCGCGGTTGGCAACGATGGCTTCGAGCCGGGCCCTGTCGGCGGCTGTGACGTCAAATGCAATACCGGAGCGCATGCTGGACCGTCGCACATTCGACAACCGATGGGAATCCAAAATCGGACTCTTTTGTCGCGATCAATCCACTAGGATGTTTCGCTCGGACCCAGAATTCGCTGCATGACCTAGCCTGACCCCGCGTTAAAACTCCAGCGGTGGTACCACTCGATTGAGAGGGATTAAGAGACAGGGAGACGCAAAGCGGGTGGACACCTAGGGGCGGGCAGTTCGATGAGAGTGCGATTGTAGACGATGCCTTCTCTCTGGCCTTTGAACCGCGCCGGCTTTGCCGGAGACCGTTTGGTTTAAGTTATGCGGCCATAGCCGGTGCGTCCAGCATGGCATAGTATCGTTCTTCCGCCTCGGCCGGCGGAATGTTTCCGATTGGCTCGAGAAGGCGGCGGTTATTGAATCAATCGACCCATTCGAGCGTGGCGAACTCCACGGCTTCGAAGTTGCGCCACGGTCCCCGTCAATGGATGACCTCGGCCTTGTAAAGGCCGTTGATCGTTTCGGCGAGAGCGTTGTCATAACTGTCGCCAACACTTCCGACGGAAGGCTCGATGCCCGCTAACCGCTCGGAATAGCGAATGGACACGTACTGCGAGCCGCGATCGGAATGGTGAACCAGTCCGCCGCGATGGACGGGCCGCCGATCATGAAGTGCCTGGTCGAGGGCATCGAGGACAAAGGCCGCATGGACCGTTCGGCTTGCCCGCCACCCGACGATGCGGCGGGCGAAGGCATCAATGACGAAGGCCACGTAAACGAAGCCCTGCCAGGTCGCGACATAAGTGAAATCGGATAACCACAGCATGTTCGGCGCTGGAGCGAAGAACTGTCGGTTCACCCGGTCGAGTGGGCATGGAGCGGACTTGTCCGACACGGTGGTTTTGACTGGCTTGCCGCGAATGATGCCTTGAAGTCCCATCATTCTCATGAGCCGTGCGACGGTGCAGCGAGCGACATCGAAGCCTTCTCGCTGCAACTGTCGCCAGACTTTCCGCACGCCATAGACCTGGAAGACCTCGTTGAACACCCGGCGTATCTCGATCTTCATGGCCATGTCGCTCCGGGCGCCCCGGAAGACCGGCGGCAACGCTAAACTGGGGAAGATTCAAACGGCACTTCTGGGGAGTATTGATCCGGTATCGACACGGTGTTCGTCGATGAAGGAAATCATCGCTTCAGTGGGCGGTCGAGCTCCGCCTGGGCAAAATACGCCGAGGCTTTGCGTAAAATCTCATTCGCCTGACGAAGCTCGCGGTTCTCCCGCTCCAGAGCCTTCATCTTCTCGGCAACGTCACTCGGCAAACCTGCACGCTTGCCGCTGTCTACCTCGGCCTTCTTCACCCATTCATTGAGCGTATGTGCCGAGCAGCCGATCTTGGCGGCAATGGAAGACACAGTCGCCCATCGCGAAGGATGCTCCGCTTCATGCTCGACCACCATTCGAACAGCGCGGGCGCGGACTTCAGGAGAAAATTTGTTCGTCGTCTTGCTTGTCATAGACCCTACTTCTCACGAGTTGGGGTCTCCAGCAAAGCCGGGGCGCTTCACTTCGCCGATAGCGGCGTCTTCATCCGGTCGGAAAGCACTTCCACCAACGGCCTCTCTAAAGCCGCGATGTGGCAGTGCAACACAGTCGAAAGGTTCTTTTGCAAGACGAAGCACCCACCTTATCATCCACCTTGAGGAATGACGTGGCAGTAGATCGTTAAACTGAGGTTCGGCGCAAACACGGCTCTGGTTGCGGGCCATCCGGCAGAGGTCTGCGCTTCGGTCTACCAAGTGCGTCATCCCACTGCGGGTAGCAGGCATCGGCTTCCGCGCAAGAGGCTCGTTATCCTCCGACGCGAGTTCAAACTGCTTGATCTTCAGATTAAGATGCCGCGCCGGCTGGCATCAGACTTTCGGCAGACGCGTCCAATGCGAGACCCGGGCCGACCAAAAAATTCCTATTTGGATTAATTAATTTTTCTTAGCCCTGTGATCGGTGTAAGGTGACATCCGCCAATAGGGAGGAAATATCATGATAACCAAAACCGCCTTGATCGCTGCCTTGACGACAGTCCTCGCAAGTGAAGTTGCCTACGCGGATGGAGAACTCAACATTTATACGTATGGTGGCTACACAAGCGCAGAAATGATCAAAAAATTCGAGAGTGAATACAACGTAAAGGTTACAATCTCGGAGTACGATACAAACGATACCGCCTTGGCAAAATTAAAGGCTGGTGGACATGGGTTCGATCTTTTTGTTGGAGCATCTACATACACCCCGATTTTCATTAGGGAGGGGTTACTTTTTAGGTCAAATCCAAATGAAATGGCAAACTTTCGAAACGTGAATAAGCAATGGGTGGATGTGCCTTTTGATCCGGGTCGGGCATATACAGCACCATGGCTCATAAATGTCGTCGGAGTCAGTGTGAACACGTCAGTATATCAAGGCGATATAAATACAGCGGCGATTATATTTGATCCGCCAAACGAACTTAAGGGGAAAATCAACGTACAGCCCGAAATGCTGGATATAATGGGGCTCGCGATCCATTATCTGGGCGGGAAAGAGCTTTGCACCGATGACAAAGTCCTTCTGATGAAGGTGAGGGATAAGCTTCTCGAGGCGAAGAAGCATTGGATCTCTATGGACTATATGACACGTGAACCCATGATCAAAGGCGATTACGCTGCATCGGCTGATTGGAATGGAGTTGCTCTACAGGAGCGCTTGCAGAACAAAGATATCGCGTTTGGTTACCCGCAAACAGGCTTCCCGTATTGGATGGATAACATTGGCGTTGTAGCCGGCGCCCCAAACTTGGAAAACGCGAAGCTTTTCATCAATTTCATTATGGATCCGCAGAACATCGCTCTTGAGTCGGATTTCACCAACTTTGCAAATGGAATTGACGGCTCGGATCAATTCATGAAGAGCGGAATTGCTTCAGCGCCGGAGTTTCTAATTCCGGACAATTTGAAAGGCGCGGGATACTGGGCTACGACCTGCCCACCCGCGATCCAAAAGCTGTATGGCGCGATTTGGTCAGAGGTTAGAATGTAGACATCGAGTCTTCGCAGCACGCCGGTACAGCAACCCGGCGTGCAATTTGCTCGCCAAATGCATACAATCAACAGCGCCCGGTTTCTCTCTTCCTCTCTTCCTGCGGGTTCGACTATATTTCAATGTATCGCTTGGCTAATTGATTAGGTTTCTTAGACCTTAGGGTGGCCGTCACTGCCCAATGAATCTTAACTGAACTTTATCCCGGAGTCATTCGCTGGGGTTTGTCTTTGTCAGAGAGCGTATTTCGGCTCGTAATCTTCATTTCTTCCGAAGCGGAGCGGACAAGTCCTGCGTTGTTCGCCAATACATCATCTGGAAGTAGGGATGTCATCAACGATGCGGTTTCCTGCCATTAGCAACCGCCCCGCTGGGCGCTAGGCGCTCGTTGCGCATGATTTGAAACGCGGTCGTCAAAAGCCTGTGCGCAATAACGCCACGCGCATTAATCGTCCTTCGAAGACCGGCGGACGGCCATCAGTCGCTATCCACAGCGTCGGACCGGTTTTGCGTCTGTTAATCTCGGAACAGGTTCACCCGGTACCTTCATAAATACGTCGGGGCGCTGCGGCTTTTGCCAGGATTGAGCGAACTAATGAGTCTCGTCTTAACTCGACGATAATTATTCCATGTTATAAAAAGAGCGTGGACGCCGGAAGCGAATACGACAGGTCGTGCACCTGGAAACGGACGCGCCTTGTTCCATGCAACGGCCTTGTATTGATCCGTGACTATCGATGTCACAAGTAGATGCGCAATTTTATTCCTTCGGTGCACGCAACGGCTGTCCTCCGCACGATTGGCAAACAAGACGTGCTGGTCGACCGGTGTGCGGAGAATGCTAGACTTGGTTTGACTGAAACTCTCGCTCATTAGATTGGGGTGGTTACAAAAATGCGCACGAAACGGTCTCTTGCTTTGAAGCTAATCGCTGTTACTGCTGCCGCGATAGCCCTAGTCTTAGTATTATCAAATGCTATCCTTGTTTTGGTTACGAAGAGCCGGATAGAGCATCTGACCGTCCAGCAGGCTAAACTCGAAGCTGCAAAATTGGCAAATGACATTTCAGCGGAAATGACAGCGTTATCGGCTCCGACATCCACGATGGCAGCTTTGATCGGCCAAGGCAGAGAAAAAGACTATCTTGATCGTGCTGCGGTGATCGACATGCTACGTGCTACAGCGCAAGCCACTATCGTTTTCAGCAGCTGGTTCATGGAAGAGCCCAACGCTTTTGACGGAAAGGCGGCAGAGTTCAAGGGAAACACGACGCTTGGATCAGCAAGTAATGGCGCGTTTTCGCCTACGTGGACAAAGCCCGGCGGGACTCTATCGATGGCACCAGTCGCCCTCGATTATAGCGCTGAATACTACCACGTAGCTTCCAAGTCCCGGCAGGGCCACCTAACGGAGCCCTACGTTTGGGTCGACGCGCAAGGATCTTTCCTCTTATCCACGATCTCGTATCCAGTCGTCAGTGCAGATCGCCTTATTGGTGTGACTGGTATGGACGTAGACCTAACGGCGCTATCCGCCAAGCTTGGCGCACAAAGGCCATTCGGGTCAGGGCGAGTATATGTTATTTCCCAGGCAAAACGGTGGATCGTAGCGCCCAGTGCGGACCAAACAACAAAGAATTATGATGGACTAGGCCAAAAGGAACTGTCCGAGGCGATCACCGAGCAGAAAACTGGAATTGTAGAAGACGTTGAGGTCGATGGGGTCAATTACACCCGCGTCCTACTTCCTTTCGAAGTGCCGCATTTGAATGTCCGGTGGGTTGTCTGCGTCGACGTTCCGACTTCGGTAATTGCCTCTGCGGTGAACGAACAAATTACCTTAATGGTCTCGGCAGGCTTTTTTGTAGTATTTATAATAGCGCTCGTCTTATTTGTTACGACAAGAATAATGCTTGCCCGTCCAATTGGGCGTTTGGTCAAAGTTGTGGAAGCGTTGGCCGTTGGGAACTATAGTGAATCAACCAAAGATACACGTCGATCGGATGAGATGGGAGCGGTCGCAACCGCGTTGGAAAAGCTACGCCATGCCCTCATCCAAGGAGAGCGTGCGGAAACAGAGGCGACTAATGTGAGAGAGGCAAACGCGCGTGAGCGCGCTACCGCCGAGGCCGCTCGCGCGGACGCGCTTGAAGAACAGCGCCTCGTAGTGCGTGTGGTCGGGGAAGCGTTGAAGGACCTTGCGCAGGGTAACCTTACCTGCCGAATTCGGGAAGAGTTCCGAGGTGAATATGCCGAGCTCAGGGTCAACTTCAACTCGGCTTTGTCCAGCTTAGAAGAGACAATCCGCGTGGTTGGCAGGGGCGTAAGTCATATCAACGCAGGGATAGAGGAGATTAGCTCAAGTGCGACCGACTTGGCGCGACGGACTGAAATGCAAGCGGCAGGCTTAGAAGAATCCGCCGCCGCGATGGCAGAACTTACGGAACAGGTCCAAGCAAGCGCGACGAGAGCTTCCGCTGCTGCGTCAAGCGTCAGCGCTGCCACCAAGGATGCAGTTACGACTGGCGATATTGTCGAGTGCGCGGTCCAGTCGATGGAGAGCATTAGCCAATCGTCGCTGGAGATTACCCGTATCACAGGCGTCATTGATGAGATCGCATTCCAAACAAATCTCCTTGCCCTGAATGCTGGCGTAGAGGCGGCACGTGCGGGTGAGGCTGGGAAAGGCTTTGCCGTCGTCGCTCAGGAAGTACGTGAACTAGCCCAACGGTCAGCTGCAGCAGCGAAGGACATCAAAGTGCTGATTAATTCGTCTGCGATGCAGGTACAAGAGGGGGTCGGACTTGTCGGAGAAGCCGGCCGCGCTTTGAGCAGGATCACAGCGCAGATCACAGCAATAAATGAGAATGTAAGGCAAATCTCTGTGGTAGCGGACGAGCAATCCGTTGGCCTGAAAAGTATCAGTAGCTCGATAAACCAGATGGATCAGGTTACACAGCAAAATGCAGCCATGGTTGAGGAAACGACTGCGGCAAGTGTATCGCTTCGAGATGAAGCGCGCCTCTTGAGTGAAGCGGTAAATCGATTCAATTTCTCTGAAAATCGCGGCAAGGAAGAACAAATCCCGCAGCGTCGTGTGGCTTGAGTTCTCGCCGGTTCGCATGGTTTCAGATACAAGTCCGGTCGCGCTCCGGTGCAAGTTTTTCACGGGGCGAGGGTCACCAGCTTGACATCTGGAATTGCCCCTTGAAACTGAAGTGCCTCAATTAGACCGGACAGTCGGCATAAGCAGTAAGCACAGGCTTGAGGACAAGCTTATGTCTACCGACTGTCGACGCATGGAGTGATCACTGTCAATCGGCGCGGAATGTTGACCCCTTATCGGCGTCCAATCTTGGCTCTGACTCAATCTCGATGATGTTTAGGCTTCAATTGGCGTGGTTTTCTCTGGAGAATCACCGCCATGCGGACCCGATTTCGACTTTCCGATCTGATCCCGGCCGAATTCAACGTTGAAGCAGTGCACGATGCGGCCGGCGCGATTGTTGTCGTAGCATCTGGCCGGTCAGAACAATGTAGATGCCCCCACTGTGGAACCGTCTCCCGGCGCATTCATAGTCGCTATCCTCGGAGGCTTGTCGACCTGCCGTGTGCGGGTCGGCGGATCGAGCTGCACCTGACTGTCAGACGCTTCGTCTGTAGTGCCGGCAATTGCCGCCGAAAGATTTTCGCCGAGCGCTTTGGTGACGACGTAATTCGCCCCATGGCTCGCCGTACAGCACGCCTGGACTGTCTGGTTCGCCATCTTGCTCTCGCATTGGGTGGTCGCCCGGCGGCCCGATTTGCAGATCGTCTCGGATTCCCGGTGAGCAATGACACGCTGCTGCGAACCGTTCGCCGATACGACCGTCCTGCGCCGATACCACCGAGCGTCATCGGCATTGATGACTGGGCCTGGCGACGCAATCATCGATACGGCACCATCATTTGCGATCTTGAACGCCGAAGGGCAATCGCATTGTTGCCCGACAGGGAACAGGCGACCGCCGAGGCCTGGCTGATCCAGCAGCCCCAGATCGAGATCGTCGCAAGAGACCGTGGCGGTGGATATGCGAAGGCCGTCGCACGAGCGTAAGCGGCAAGCAAACCCCATCTGGCAGGGATAATGACCATCAGGCTATGGCTTCAAGCATGTGATATTCTCTGATTGTGAGGATCTATGTCTACGCCTGCGGCTAGCCCTAGAATGATCCATATGATTGAAGCCGTAACGGATCGACTTGAGGGGGCTCCCCGGCAGTTGCGCCGTTTTTGGTCCGACGAGTTCAAGCTTGAGGCCGTTGAGGAGGCATGCCGACCTGGAGTGAACATCTCGGCGATCGCACGACGGATCGGCATAACTCCCTCGCAGCTCTATAGGTGGCGGCGAGAACTTGTGACCGAGAGCGCCCCGGAGCCATCGGCGTTGGCCGAAAGCCAGATGGGATCTGTAATCGCGACCAACTCGGCCATCGAGATCATTATCGGCGACGTCGTTGTCCGGGCGGGCGTGGATGCCGATGAAGCACACCTCCGTCGCGTAATCAAAGCGGTGCGGTCGGCATGATCCCGTCGAACGTAAAAGTCTTTCTTGCGAGCCATCCGATCGACTTCCGTAAGGGGCCAGACGGCCTGCTGTCGTTGGTGCGCGATGCTGGCAGTGATCCGTTCAACGGAGCTCTCTATGTCTTCCGGGCGAAACGAGCAGACCGGATCAAGATCGTATGGTGGGATGGCTCCGGTGTTTGTCTTTACGCCAACGATCTGCATTCATACTGCATCTCTCTTTCGGGTTCAGTTGAAGGTTTTGGCGTGTCTGGCATTTTCCTTATGGGCGGCGACGCGATCGACGAGCTGGTTCCATCGACTGCATTGCTTTTGCGGTAAATCTGTCTTCGGAAGCTCGTACAGGTGGTAGTGTCCGTTGTAAGCATGGCTGGTGACGAGGCCATGTTCAGCCCATCTGGCGAGGGTATGTTCATGGATATTGAGGTGCGCAGCCGCCTCCTTTTTTGTCAACATTCCACGATCCCGGAGCCGGTTATAGCGCGATCTCAGCTTGTATTCGCGAACGAGGTAGGTGACGCGTTTGGTTGTGAAGCGGGCGTTGCGCTGGTCACGGCGCGTCACCGAGCCCGGACGGTATCCCTGATTGTTGAGAATCTCTGCGATCTCGGAAAAAATATGATCGTCGAGGAGTTTATCGATCAGTTGGATGACGTCGGGGTTCGTCTTGACCTGCTGGCTGGGCGATTTTGGGCTGATGGTGACGAGTGTCTGGGTTTTACCGCCCTTGAAGCGAATATGAGCCTTGGTCGTGCCTCTCTTCGGTAGTTTGAGGAGGGTAACGTCCTCAATGATGTGGGCAAGCAAGCGCTTTCGTTCGCGGTTCGGGGTCTCTGGATTGGTCCAGAGTTTTTTGAAGTCCGCCGTCATGGCGACCAAGCGCTCGTGGACGGCCTTATCAAGGATGAATTGATCGTGCTCCTGGCCGCGCTCGCGCTCTTCGCGGGCATTGGCTAAGATGCGGAGCTTCTCGTTCCATTCGCCTTCGAGCGTGTCGGCGACGAGGCGGTTGTTGGGATCGACGAGCATGAAACGGCGCTGGGCGAGATCGGCCTCCGTTTGGGCGCGCTCGATTGCGCGACAGCGCAGCCGGTCCGCCTCTTCATGCCGCGCTTCGATCTCTTTGCGGACTTCGAGCGCCAGTTCGACGGCGGCCGGCGTCATCTGCTCTGCGATCAGCATGCCGATGGCTTCGTCGATGGGAGGCGCGGCGATCGCCTGGCATAAGGGTTCACCGCGATTGGTACGGGCGCGATCACAAACGTACCAGGCTTCCTGCCGGCCGCGCCGGGCAGCATAGCGCATGTGAAAATGCCTGCCGCATTGCCCACACACGGCGCGCCCCTGCAGCAGCGCCGGGCCTTCGCGCGGAGGTGATGCGACCCCCGCGTTCCATTTATGGCAGATGTTCGACGTTAGAATCCTGAGGTTCTCCTGATGCTGCTCCCAACTGATGTAGCCGGGATGGGCATCTGGAATACATGCTGTCCAATCGTCACTACCTTGTTTGCGCACGAGCTTCTTGCCATCAATGGTTCGTCTATAGCGACGGCGTCCATAGGCATAGGCTCCGGCGTAACGTGGATTGTGCAGGACGCGCATCGCCGTCGAAGGCGTCAGTGGCCGGAAAACCGTCTGGCTGCCGTGCAGACGGGAGGGAAAGAGAATGCCCTCTTGACGAAAGGCCTTGACGGTCTGGGAGGCGGATCCGACGCGAGAGAATGTCTCGAAGAAATGGGCGATTGTCTCTCTGACTTGCATGTCCGGATCAAGCGTCACGTTGCCGGAATGGTCATAGACCAGCCCGGTCGGGAGGGGGCAACGGAACTCGCCACGCCGGGCCTTATTGAGGATGCCGCCGCGCAGCCGTGCCTTGATCACATGCAGTTCGGCCTCACTCATTGTTCCCTTGAGGCCGAGCAGGAGCCGGTCGTTGAAACTACCCGGGTCATAGACGCCGTCCTCGTCGAGGATCAGGGTATCGGCGAGAGCACAGATCTCGAGCAGCCGCTGCCAATCGGCATTGTTGCGCGCCAGACGAGAGACCTCCAGGCCCATGACGATCCCGGCATGCCCCATGCCGACATCGCTGACCAGCCGCTGAAATCCCTCACGCCAGACCGCCGATGCGCCGGATTCGCCTTGATCATTATCGATGACGATAATCTGCTCCTCGCGCCAACCAAGGGCGATAGCACGGCCGCGAAGCGCATATTGGCGCATGGCGCTCTCGGTATTGTCGATGACTTGCCGCATCGAAGATTGGCGGATGTAGAGGTAGGCGCTGCGTTCACGGTGATGAGACTGGACTTTGAGGTGTAGATTCATGGTGCTCTCCGTTGGTGGATGCTCATGGCGATGGTCGCCAGGACATGAACGACGGCGCTGAGGTCGCCGTGCGCCGGTCGGATGGCCGATGACAGGTAAAACTGGCCTTGATCAGGGCATGCCGCTGCAGGCAGTGCGCGGGCCCATCCCCACATGCCGCGGCGCAGAAAAAGCATGAGGCCGCTACGGGCCTTGAGCGGCAGAACTTCGCCGAGAGCTGCGCTGCGCAGCACCTCGTACTGGTCCGCGGTGGCCGGCAATGAACATGCCGATGCCGTGGCAACGTCTAGCGGATCGTTTTTTTTAACAGCCGCTCGATCGTCCTGGGATGAAGTGCGACATCGAGTTCGTTGCGGACCAGCTTGGCGAGTTCGCGCGCACGAACGGGCTCGCCCGGGACCAACCTCGCCTGGAGAAATGCCAGGACTTCGTCGTCGACCTTGTGGGGACCGCGGGGTCCCGGCTTTGCCGGTACCAGTCCGGCAATCCCACTCGTGTCGAAGTTTGCCTTGGCCTGGTAGTAGGTTGGCCTGGAAACACCATACTCGTCGGAAGCGTCCGTTACCGAGACATTGTCGATGGAGACGCGCCGCAGCATCTCGTATTTGACCTGGACGGCGTCGTGCGGATCGAAGAACTCGCTTCCCTGGAACTTCGGGTCGCGCACCTTCTCGGGATTTGGATTGAAGGTGCCCTCGTCGAGGAGGGTATCCATCTTTGATCGCTTGCCGCCGTACTTCGCAGGCATTGTAGGTTCCGGGTGCAAGATCGAGTATTAATGTAAATCTATTTATACCGCCATTCTCGTTTAAATCAAGAGCGATCCCACATTGTGTCACCAGAAATTGGCAGATATTATAGGATTTACGGCTCATTGCGGGGCCTCTTGCGGCATAATCTGGTTTACACTAGCGGCATAATTATCCTTACACTCCGCTGCCAACCTGCCACAGAGGTGTTCCACCATGCTGGCTAGTTCCATCAAGTTCGAAACCAGCAAGAGCGCGCGCCCATTGCTCGCGACAACTTCTGGATCAATGCTCACAAGATCAGTCCATTGAGGGGGAAGCGGCCATATGGCGCCATCCTCGGTCTGCAAAAGCAGACGGTCGCCCTGCAAGTTACCTCGCTTCCCAACGCAGGGCAGCTGCCGGCCGAAAAGAGGATGAAACTGATGGGTAACCAGCACTAGCTGCTGATCTGCGCCCGAAGGGGCTGCATTCTCAGATAAGGTACAA
>NZ_JBQEMS010000023.1:0-95064 GCF_052044265.1 Sinorhizobium sp. 22678
GTCATCGATCGACGATTTACCGTGAGATCAGGCGCAACACCTTCCACGATCGCGAGCTGCCCGACTATAGCGGTTACTTCCCGACCGTTGCTGACGATATCCGCAAAGAGCGGCGGCAGCGTTTGAGGAAGCTTGTGCGGCACCCGCAATTGCGCGAACTGGTGATCGAGCAGCTGAAGGCACTTTGGTCACCGGAACAGATTGCCGGTCGTCTGCTCGCCGATGGCGTGAGCGCCGTGCGGGTCTGCACCGAGACGATCTATCGCTTCATCTATGGCAAGGAAGATCAGGCGCTGGAACTCCATCAGCATCTGGCGGAAGGCCGCCGCAAACGCCGCCCCCGCGGCTCGAGGAAACCCCGCGACGGCACTTTTCCTGCTGCCTGCAGGATATCGCAACGTCCTGATTTCATTGGTAATCGTTCGCAGTTCGGTCACTGGGAAGGCGACTTGTTGATCTTCCAGCGTGACTTGGGCAACGCCAACGTCACGTCCTTGGTTGAACGCAAGAGCCGCTACACCGTCATGATCAAGAACCACAGCCGGCATTCACGACCGATTATGGACAAGATCATCGAAACGTTCTCTCCCTTGCCAGCCTTTGCCCGGCAGAGCTTCACCTTTGATCGCGGCACGGAGTTTGCCGGATTCAGGGCTTTGGAAGAGGGCATCGGCGCGCGGAGCTGGTTCTGCGACCCCAGTGCGCCTTGGCAGAAAGGTGCCGTGGAAAACACCAACAAGCGCATCCGCCGCTTCATGCCTGGCCATACCGATCTCTCCGCTGTCAGTCAGCAACAGCTCGTCGCCCTCGCCCAACATATGAATGCGCTCCCGCGCAAGTGCTTGGGCTATCGAACGCCCACCGAGGTCTTCATGGCGCATTTGCGCAAATGCGCGTAGTGCCCTACTCTTCACCCGTCAATGTTGCACTTGGATTAGATTCTCCCGAACGTGAACATCCTGGCAACAAGCCGCGCACGGCTCGTGAAGAACGGCTCCATTCGACCCTGCTCTGCCCTACCGCTGCAGAGCCCTAGGGGAAGTCCTGCCCCACTCCCGGCCATCCTGAGGTGGGACACGTGGCTGACGGAGCAACTGTTCCCACCGCCAACGACGGAAGAAACCGCTTCGGCAAGTTCAGCGCGCCAGTGGGTTCGAAGTCCCGAACACGAACCTTCCATCGAATGGCGCCGTCCTTCCATTGGACCGCAACAGACCTTTGCAGTGACGGCTTCGCGGATCCTGTTCCTGTCGAAGGCGGCACTCTCGTGACGCGTGGCCACATGATCCTCTCAGTGGTATCATGAACCAGCACGGTGCGGTGTCGGGCAGCCGCATGGTGCATGACGCGTCAATCGCCTGGGCTTCATCCGGCGGATCTCCTGAGGGAGAGACAGCCATGGCAACTGCAAGAGCGGAGCGGCGGCTGGCCGCGATCCTGGCCGCTGACGTCGTCGGCTATTCCCGCCTCGTCGAACATGACGAGGCTGGGACGTTGTCGGCCCTGAAGGTTCTGCGCCGGGAGGTGATCCATCCGCTGCTGGCCGAGCATCAGGGCCGTATTGTCAAGCTGATGGGCGACGGTGCGCTCGTGGAGTTCGGTTCGGTCGTCGATGCCGTCGCGTGCGCGGTCGCCATCCAGAAAAGCGTTGCCGAGAACCAGACCGATATCCCAACCGAGCGACGCATTATCTTCCGGATCGGCGTCAATCTCGGTGATGTGATCCACGAAGTTGATGGGGATCTCTACGGCGACGGCGTCAACATCGCGGCCCGCCTCCAGACCTTGGCGGATCCAGGCGGCATTTGCATTTCCGGCACGGCGTACGATCACCTCCAGGGCAAGCTTGACTGCGACTACGAGTACCTCGGCGAACGCCCGCTCAAGAACATGGAGCGGCCGGTGCGACTGTACCGCCCCCTTCTAGAAGGGACCGCACGAACGGCATCGCCCAGGCCCGCACTTCCGGACCGACCATCCATTGCGGTGCTGCCGTTCAACGCCATGTGCGCCGACCCGGAGCAGGACTTCTTCAGCGATGGGCTCACCGAGGACATCACCTCCGCGCTATCCAAACTCAAGGGCTTCTTCGTGATCGCCCGGAACACGATGTTCACCTACAAGGGGAAGCCCGTGGATGTGCGCGCCATCGGGCGCGAACTCGGGATCCGCTATGTTCTTGAGGGAAGTGTCCGCAAGTCCGGCAACCGCGTGAGGGTGACCGCGCAGCTCATCGATGCGGCCTCTGAAGCCCATCTTTGGGCCGAGAGGTACGACGGCGACCTCGGCGACATCTTCGTCATTCAGGACGAAATCACCGCAAGCGTCGTCGGCCGCCTCGGGCCGGAACTCCTGGCGGCAGAGCATGCCCGCGAAAGCCCCAAGCCGCATCATGGCCTTGATGCCTGGGAATGTGTCGTGCGGGCGGTGTTCCTGTGTTCCCAGTTGTCTGAGGAGAGCAGCCGGAAGATGCTCCCCCTGCTCGATCGGGCAATCGGACTGGCTCCCAATTATGCCCAGGCACTCGCCATGAAAGGTTGGATTACGATGTGGCGAGCGTTCCAGGGGTGGGAGGACATGGGATACGCCCTGGCCCTTGCGAGGGATATCGTCCATCAAGCCATTGCCGCGGACGATAAGGAACCGTGGGCTTACCTTGCGCAGGCGATGACAGCCTTTGCGACGCGTGACAATGTCCTGGCGATGGCAGCGATCAGCCAGGCTGTCGCGATCAACCCCAACTCAGCGTTTGCACACGGCCAGTTGGGACTTGCGCATGCCAACGGGGGCCGCGCGGCGGACGCCATTCCTTGCATCGACTACGCCCTCAGACTAAGCCCGCGCGAGGCTTTTCTCGGCGACTTTCAGTTCTACTACGCCATGGCTTACTTCCAGGGCGCGAATTACGAGCTCGGTTTAAGTTATGCACGGGAGGCGCATCGCTTGCGGTCTGGCCACGCGGTTCCGCTGGTCATCGGCACGGCCTGCGCCGGACTTCTGGACAACCAGGAGGCTGCCACGGACTTGCTCGGACGGCTCAAGTCGCTAGTCCCTGACATCTCACGGGACGCGGTCGGAGCAACATCTTCTTTCGTCCAGGCCGAGGATCGGGCGCGCCTGGTCGAGGGACTTGCCCGTGCCGGCCTGAATTGACGGGTGGATTGCCTAGAGAACCGATCGCTTACCGGTGAGGAGCGTTCCTGGCAGCATGTCGCGACGACTTCCGGAATTGTGCCGCGTGGAAGAATGGCAATCGGTACTGTGAAGTTTTTCAATCAGGAAAAGGGATACGGCTTCATCTCTCCCGATAACGGCGGAACAGATGTGTTCGTCCACGTGTCGGCGATCGACGGGGGAAGCCTCCTTCGCGACGGCCAAAAGGTCACTTACGAGATTGGCCAGGATCGCAAGAGTGGAAAATCGAGGGCCGAGAACGTCAGGACCGTCTGAGCCGCATCAGGGCGCATTCTTCACAGATGCCGCAACCATCAACGTCCATTGTCGAGGCAAGACGCTTCTTTTGACAACAGAGGCAAGTCACGGTGCTCCGCGCGAATCCGTTGTCCCGCTGAGGCGGGATGACTTCACGATTTCGCGATCGGAAAATGCGTGTGTGCCCGGTTGATCCATCTCGATGATCCGTGTCGAGGATGGAAGCTCAGATAGGAAGCTTTAAGGTGAGTGCAAGACGTATTGTCGCGGCGTGGCTTCGCGCCAGCTCAATAACCTAGCGATCCGCCAATGGCGAATGCGGCTTGTTAATCATTATGCCGAAGCCGTCGCTGCTATTCTCGATGAACTCTATGCCAGCGACTTCAAACACGTGCTTTATGCCATTCAGCGTGGCGTCTCTCAGCAGTTCACCTCTTTCCAGGCGGCTTATCGTCTGCGTCGAAACGTTTGCCGCGGTGGCTAGCTCCCGCACACCCCACCCCAAGGCGACACGAGCAAGCTTGCACTGGATAGCATTCATTTCACCACACTGTTGTGATTTTTCTTGCCCATTTGGCTCGGCAACGGTACCCTCCTAAGCTGCAATCGGCTGGACCCACGTGTTCGTACCACGCGAGACCAGCCTGACCACAATCTAGCTTGTTGGAGCTTGGATCATGGCTGATTCTGAGATTAGCAGAACTTTGCCTGCAATTACGCCTGGAAAAACAGACGTGGACGAAGGCGCCATAAAAAACCTGCCGTACCAGATCGACCGACGTAATCTTCTCCCCGTTACCGCACGCTTGCTAAGCGCCCGCATCGCAGAACCTGCCGGCAAGCAGAGAGAGCGGTCCGACGCCTGTCAGAGAACTGTGGCCCCGATGGTATGCGTACCATCATCACTGCGCCCGATCCGCTCGTCTCAGAAAAAAGCTTGCTGCGGATATGCTGCAAGCAGCCGGCGGATTGCCGATTTCTGAGCTGGAAATAGTTGGAGACGACGGCTCCGTCGCGGTTCGCTCATTTGCCGCCATGAAGAGCATTGCGAAGTTGAATGTCGCCTCAAAAGCCGAGCTGCGCGAGCGTCGGAAACAGTGGACGGAGGCTGATCAGCGCCTTGGCTACAGTGCAGTCGCCGCTCTGGAACAGGAGCTCGCAGAGCAAGCGGGGATACTGGGGCGCGTGATGTTGATCGCACGGCCCTCCTCGGTGATCGAAGTCGCCGCAAAGCTCCATTGCCTGATCGTTACGCACGATCCGGGTCTCAAACTCGAGGACACACCCTGGCCAGAGCTGCGGACCATGTTGAAGGACCTCATCCGGATCGCCGGGACGCGAAACCCAAAAACCTCTGCCGGAACGGCTGACGACGCGGTCGAAACCAAGCATGAAGTTTCACTCTGACAGGGAGGTCTATTCAAATGGACCGCGGCAAAACAGCAAGCGTGCGAGACGTTCTGAACCTGGCAGCGCAATATAGAGCCGCTGCCGCCAAGGTTGGTGAATCCCCATCCCGGGGTAAGCACCTTCCGCAACGGCTGCTGGCTCTTCATGCGATCGAGCTCTATCTAGATGCACTGCTTCAGGCCAAAGGTTACGATCACCAGACGATCCGTGAATTTCAAACTGATCCTGGCTAGCGCGCGCGAATAGCAGTGGCCGAAGGACTTGTCCTGCGCAAACGTACCCTGGCGCACCTGGCAACCCTCTCCTCAAGCACAGAGTATCTCGTCGTCAAGTATGCTCCTGAGTTGAATTCCACACTTTCGCAGGTGAACCGCGTAATGGCGACGCTCGAGGAGATTTCGCGGAAGGTCCGAAAGGTGGTGAGGGCGCCCAAGGACCTGTAAGCCCGTAAGTGGACAATCCGATTTAGCAAACACAAGTTCTGGTCAATTCGACTACCCGCACCAGCCGAACGTCTGCTTGGCGCTTCGGCGCTTCTGGCTTCCAGTGGATACAATATGCGATCTTTTTAGCACAGAACGGGAACATCCTGGCGGCGTGCCGCACACCACGCTCCTGAGGACACGACTGCCCTCGACCCAAATGCAGAGTCCCAAAGGCGGAGTGGTGGGTGCGCCCCCTTTGCCGTCATTCGGAGATTTGTGGCGAAACTCTTGAGCGGACATTCCTCACATCTCTGCTACGGCCGCTATCGCAGGTGGAACAAAACTTTTCGCCCCTCGGTAGCCGCGCTATGATTTCACATGGCCGATGGGGGGAAGGCGATGAAGGACTACCCGAGTCTTAAGCAAAGAGCGGCGATCGTCGCTCTCAATTTCGCCATCTTCTACACGGCGTTTCATGTCGCGACCGGCTACTGGCTCCCAACGAGCGGCCTGGAAAGCCTGTGGCTTATCAGCGGCATTACGCTCTGGCTCTTCAGTCTCTTGTCTTCGCCATGGTTTCGTCCGCCTCGCGACACCTTCGCGAACGCCGTAACCGCCCTCGTTCTCCTCATCACGGCTGACCTTTCCGTTCTCACCCCAATGCCGCCGGCGCTAACTGCGCTGCGATACGCTGGCATTGCTTGGGCTGGATTCGTCGGCTTCATCAGTTTCCAAGCGATGATCCGCACAGACAGCGCGCCGCAGGATGCGTGGGGAAGTCTGTTGCGCCGTTTGTGCGACACGCTCGGTCGTGGTGAGCTCGTGTATACGCCGCCGGCACTCATCGGCATTCTGGGTGCGTTCGCAGCCTCCCCGGGATCTGTCGCGGCACTTTTAATCCTGTGGCTCGTCATGATCTTGGTCCGGCCGGTTGAGCTCGCGTTCTCCCTTGCGCGCCAATTCCGGGTCGAGCGCACCGCCTCTGCGCGGACGCCGCAGGTTGGGACCATCGACCGGATCGACCACCCGAACATCATCCGCGTGAAGCTCAATCGCGTTGGCTCTTGGAAACCCGGCCGGCTGCACATCGCGGCGATGCCCGATGGCGATCAGAAATACCTCCTGGCACTCTTCACCCAAGTCCAAGGCACTGAGGTCGTCGGTACCGGGATCTGTATCGCTCAGGTGGCCGAGCCAATTCCGAGCGTCGCCGGTTGCGTTCACGAATCGCACGATCGCAAGAAGACTGAAGAGTTCATCGCGACCATGTGCGGAATGCCTGGCTCCGAGGTTGCCGGCTTCACCGTGGAGCGTTCTACGATCGGCAGTATCTATTTCGAAGTGTCCGAAAGCCTGGATCTCGCCGAAGGCGAGGTTGTGTTTACCCGCCTTCGCGGCGAGACGATCTTCTATCAAATCGTGGAGGCGCAGACCGCTGAGGAAACTTTCGACCAGAATCCGCGGGGCACCCATATCGTGCGCGCGGTGCAGCTCGGCGGCTATTCGACGGAGAAAGGCTTCATAAAGTTCCCATGGCTCCCGACCATGAACATGCCGGTATTCCGCGCACCGGAGATGAACTTCCCCGCAACGAAGCTCATGGACCGACAGTTCATCGTGGGCACCGTCCCCTCTACCGACATCGGGGTGGCGGTAAACATTGACGATCTGATCCTCTATCACGCCGCCATCCTAGGCATTACCGGCACCGGAAAGACCGAACTGGCGCTCACGGTCATTCGTGAGGCGGTCGCCCGCGGCTCCAAGGTATTCTGCGTCGATTTCACGGGGGAGTACCGCCACCGACTTGCGGACCTAAATCCGATTTTCCCTGCCTTGGACAAAAAGGCCGTCGAGGAGTTCGACGCAAAGCTCTTTGCCGTGGACACAGGCGCCTACGGCGCAGGCGCCGAGAAAAAGGATCTCGATAAATTTCTGAAGACGATTCGGGCTGACGTTCAGGCAAAGGTGGACGCCTTCCTTAGAAGCGACCAACAGCAGCTCGCGATCCTCGAACTCTCGGAACTGTCCAGCTCTCGCGCCAGCGTCCGCGTGACTGAGCTGTTCCTCTCAACCATTATGGAATGGGCGCGTGCGAACCGCCGCGCGCGTCAGGTGCTGCTCGTGCTTGAAGAGGCGCATACGATCATCCCGGAAACCTACGGAGCCGGATTCGACGCGAACACGCAGTATGTCGTCTACCGCATCGGACAAATCGCGCTTCAAGGACGAAAATATGGCGTCGGCTTACTCGTGGTGAGTCAGCGGACGGCGCTGGTGAGCAAGACCATTCTTTCCCAATGTAATACGTTCTTTGCGTATTCGCTCATCGACCAGACGAGTCTCACGTTCCTCGAAAGCGTGTTCAGTCACGACCATGTGAAGGTGATTCCCAATCTGCGGTTCCTCGAATTCCTCGCATTCGGTAAGGCAGTGCAGGTAGAGCGACCGATACTACTGCGCCGAAAGTTCGACCCGGACAAGAAGGCCGCTAGCGAGGCGCTAAATCGCCCCCTGCCCGCGCCCGCAGATGCCGTTGCCGAGCCGGGTGCCACTGCTCCGCAAAAGGCCGAGGGTCTGAAAGCGGAGGATCCAGCTAAGCCGACGAGGGAAGAATTGGACCAGAGCGAAATCGGGACTACGCGAAGTCCTGAAATGTAGCGGTCGCCCTCTCCGTCGTCGTGCAACCGCTGAGCGAGCCTGCGAATCCCTCGCCTTGAACCGATACGAACCGCTGACCCTCTCACTCTGCAGCTACGCCTTTGGAAAGATGTCACTAAGGCGTAACGTCGTTGATTCTGGGACCTCAGACATTCAAAGGTAAAATTGAGGTCGGTCAGGTCGGCACTGCGAGTTACCACTACTGCTCTCTTGGGTGAGTTGCGCTACTTGATGCTTGGCATCAAGTGTGAAATGTCGCCCGCACAGGCTTTGTTCATCGCTGCCAGAATTCTGTCCTGATGATCCGCGGTCAGGGAAAAGCGCGTCGCGGCGCGGAACTTGGCCTCGAGTTCTGCCGACGACAGGGGATCACTTGCCTCCCCTTTCGGAGCGGTAACATCCGAAACAAAATGCCGCCCCCTCACCGTCACCGTGACCCGAGCCAATGTTTCGGTAGGAAACCGCGCATCGAAATCCGCGTTCACTGACAGTGTGACTTTTCGGGCCACATCGACGACTGCGCTTTGCCCCAGGACTGCTGGTGTAAGCGGCAGAAGTGCTTGAGACCCCTGAAGGGTCACAAGCGCAAGGCAATACGGGATGCTGTATTGCACATCGACAAGATTTGTCGGGTTATCCCGGTTCGAGATGCGCAATGCACCGCTGGTGCTCTCGACCTCGATGGCGTCGATTGCACGCGGATCGATCGAATACCGACCTACAACTTGAAGCAAGGCGTCAAGCGGCGCGTGTATGTGACGGCAGCATGCGTAGAGTTTGAAATAAGTATTGCAGATATGCGGATTGACGCCGAGCCGGAGATCCTCGGAAAACCGGTAATGTCGCGTGCTGTCGAGGATATTGCGCGGTCCCGTATGTCCCGCTTCGGCGAGGCTCAAGGCGACCAGCCCCGTGACCACCGACCACGGTATGCCTTCTTTCACATCGCTCGCCTCGGGAGCCGGATTTCGAGGCACCGGGGCGCTGGCAAACAACTGGTTGGGTGAACTTTCGCCGGCGATCGCCAGGGCATGCGCCAGTATCTCGGGCGCGGTGCCGTGCAGAACGGCTGCCGTGGCGACCACAGCGTAGGACGACCACGTCCCGGTATTGCCGTAAGTGGTGCGCGCGGCACCGATGGTGACGCCGACCTCGTAGCCTATGATGATTGCACGAAGGGTGTCTTCCAGCGAGGCGTCCGTCTCACTGGCGATGGCAAGTGCTGTGGGAATGACCGCCGCGCCCGGATGACCGCGCGCCAGTCGATGCCCGTCGTCCAGGTCCAGCGCTGCCGCCGCGGCACTGTTTGCCCAGGCTGCACCGACAACCGAACTGGTCGTACCGGAAAACCAGATTGGCACGTCACCGGCGGCCATTGTTGCCAAAGCCGTCTTTCGAGCCGCAAGCACGCCGGGCTGGTTGATCCCCGAGGCGGCGGCGCCGAGGAGATCGAGAATGCATCTTAAAGCGGCCCGACGGGGAAGATCCCCCACCGGCTGCCGGCGCGCTGTATCGATATAAGATACAACGTGCGCCAGGTTGCTGTTTTGATGGAAACCGTCATTCACCTCGTCGGATGTCCCGCTCATTGTGATGCAGCTTCTTTCCCGGTCCCATTAGCCGAAGAGCGGGCAGGGTAACCTTCCACGACCAGCCGCCGGAGCCGGTCGCTGTCCAAGGCTCCAAGTTCGCCGAGGATATCGTTTTCCGCGGCGAAATCGCGCCCGTAGCACGTCTCAAGCAACTCAACCCCGCACTCATGAAGCCGCGCGCTTGCCCCGGAAATTCGCGCGAGATGCAGCATCGGCATGAGACCGAAGGGCACGTCTTCGAGGACATAGCGTGTGTTGATATTCTTGGGGCCTTGCGGATCTTTGCCGCTGGCTGCCAGATTGGCGTAGATTTCCGCCACGGAGTCTCCCGAAGCGCCGTGCGACAAGGCCGAATGATCGAGGATGGTGCGCACCGTCTTGCCGAATGCCGAGGCGATGGCGATCCGTTCCTGGTCCAACCGCTCCAACAATCTCGCGACGGCAGGTGTCATGTTGGAGTTTTGACCCCACGTCTCTCCCCGCTCAATCCGCGTCAGATTGCAGAGCGCAATACCCATGTGGTTTTGCGGATTGAGATTGCTGAGTGCGATCGTCAGCAGGTCGTCCTTGAGCAGGAACCTGTCGCCGAAAACCTCGGCACATATCTTGTAAGCACTATCCGCGCTCCGAACAGGCACGACCGCCATATCGACCTTCGAACGGATTGCGCCGACCCTGACATGCAGTCTCGATTGCGCCTTGGCCGTCAGCAGCGTCGTGTTCCAGACAGCGATCGGAATCTGAAGCCCACGCTCGCTCAACTTCTTCGCAAGATAGAGCGCGGCGAATGAGAGATGCGCGCTGATGACGACGGTATGGCGGGCTTCCAGATAGTCTACGAGTTCGTCCAGAACGCGCCGGTAGCCAAAGGCGGGCAAGGCCAGGACGATGACATCGCACTTCACCAGATCCGCGGCTCCCTCAGCCACCTGAGGATGGAACTCTCCTTCAATGGCTCCCGACACCTGCAGGGCCTTGCCTTCGCGAAGTTCCTTCGTACCATTTCCCGAAGGAGACCACAGCCATGCCGCATGCCCATTCCCGGAAAGAAATGCCGCATATCCCATGGCGATAGCGCCGGCTCCGGCAATACCTACACGCATCGTGATTTTCCTTTTTACTCAGCCTGGCAAGGAGGCCGAAGCGGCCTTCAATTTCTGGCCCGATCAACCGGACCATCGCGTGTCCAGAGACTTCAATCGACCCGATAGAGATGACCGGGCGAGGCTTCACGATACTGCCGCACCGCCGGCTGGTATCCGACGGGCCGGACAGGGCTCTTCAGTTCATCGACGACCATGTTGCGTTTGATCCTGCGCCGTGCCGGGTCTGGCACCGGCACGGCTGCCATCAGCTTCCTGGTGTAGTCGTGCTGGGGGTTGTCGAAAACCGCCGCGCGCGGGCCGATTTCGACGATCTCGCCGAGATACATGACTGCGACGCGGTGGCTGACCCGTTCCACGACCGCCATGTCATGGCTGATGAACAGGAATGCGAGATTGAGGCTCTGCTGGAGATCCAGAAGCAGATTGCAGACCTGCGCCTTGATCGAGACATCGAGTGCCGACACCGCCTCGTCTGCAACGATCACCTTCGGGTCAAGCATCAGCGCGCGGGCAATGGCGATACGCTGGCGCTGGCCACCTGAAAATTCATGCGGGAAGCGTGCCATCATATCGGCTGACAGGCCCACTTTTTCCAGAAGCATCGCAGCCTTGTCACGGGCCTCGCTCTTAGTTCCGAGACGGTGCTGGAGAAAGGGCTCCATGATTGCGGCGCCGATGCTCATGCGTGGGTTGAGCGACGCATAGGGGTCTTGGAAGATCATCTGGATGGATCGGCGCATCGCCCGAAGCGCCGACTGGCTGAGCTTCATGACGTCCTGGCCGTCGACCGTGACCTTGCCACCGGTCGGCGTGATGAGCCGCGTGATCGAGCGCCCGGTCGTCGATTTGCCGCAGCCTGATTCCCCCACGATCGACAGCGTCTCGCCTTCGAAGAGTTCGAACGAAACATTCTCGACCGCATGCACCGCTCCTGTCTTTCGGCCGAACGCGCCGGACCGGATATGGAAGCGGGTCGTCAGGTCCTTGACTTCGAGGATCGGTCTCTTCGCGCGTGCGACAGTGTCGGATACCTTTGCCAAGGGAACCTGCTGCCCCGTCGTCATATCAACGGTGGGAAAGCGAAGCGGCAGGTCGCGTCCACCCATCGAACCCAGCTTCGGTACCGCCGACAGCAGCGCGCGGGTATAGGGATGTTGACCACGATGGAAGATGTCCTCGGTCTTGCCGGCCTCTACCGCATCGCCGCGATACAAAACGATGGTACGATCGGCAACCTCGGCCACCACGCCCATATCATGCGTGATGAAGAGCACCGCCATGCCCTCTTCGTCCTGAAGCGTCTTTATCAGATCGAGAATCTGCCCCTGGATCGTCACATCGAGCGCCGTGGTGGGCTCGTCGGCGATCAGCACCTTGGGCCTGGAAGCCAAAGCCATGGCGATCATGACGCGCTGGCGCATGCCCCCGGAGAACTGATGTGGATATTCGTCGAAACGGCTTGCAGCATTTGGAATGCGGACCTTTTCGAGCAGCCGGATAGCCTCCGCTTTTGCCGCGGCCTCGGTAATGTCCGTGTGGACGGTGAGCGCCTCGGCAATCTGCTTTCCGACCGAAAAAATCGGGTTGAGCGAGGTCATCGGCTCCTGGAAGATCATCGAAATGTCATTGCCGCGAACGCGGCGCATTTCCTCTTCCCGCAGCGAAAGCAGGTCGCGGCCATTGAGCATAACCTGCCCTTCGATCCGGCTCGATTCCACGGCCAGCAGTCGCATGATCGAAAGCGAGGTCACGCTCTTGCCGGAACCGGACTCGCCGACGATCGCAACCGTCTCCCGCGCGGCAATATCGAACGAGATGTTGCGGACCACGTTCTTCCATCCGTCGCCGGTCCTGAAGGAAGTATTGAGGTTGCGAACCGACAGGACCGGTTCGCGAGCCGGTGCGGTGAACCCTGCTTCCTGGCCAGAATAGTGCATCGGGCTTTCGCTGATCAGGTTCATCCCTGGCTCCTTGTTTTGGGATCGATCGCATCGCGGAGCGCATCACCAAGAATGTTCAGTGCAAGCACCGTCAGAAGAATGGCGAGCGACGGGAAGACAACCAGCCACCATGCGCTCAGGATATTGTCGAATCCTTCGCGGATCATCCCGCCCCAAGTCGCGGTCGGTGGAAGGACGCCGAGACCGATAAAGGCCAGCGAAGCTTCGGTACGGATCGCCGATGCCATCCAGAGAGTCGCCACGACAACGATGTCCGACAGGATGTTGGGGAGAATATGCACCCGCATGATGTGCAGGGGCGTATAACCCAGTGACCTGCCGGCCTCGACAAAGTCACGGCGCTTCATGGCGATCGTCGGTGCCCTTGCAACACGTGCGAACGGTGCCGTCTCGGTAATCGCGATGGCGATGATGAGATTTTCGAAACTCGCGCCCAGCATGGCGGCGACCATCAGGCCGAGCAGAAGCGTCGGGAAGGAAAGCATCACGTCGACGATGCCCATGACGATCTGGTCGAAGACTCCGCCGATATAACCGGCCAGGATTCCGAGCGCCGATCCGACAACCATGGCGATCAGCACGGACAGAAAGCCGATGGAAAGCGAGATCCGTGCGCCATAGAGCAGACGCGAGAGAACGTCGCGACCGTAACTGTCGGTACCGAACCAGAAATCCGATGACGGCGGGCTCAGGCGATGAAGGATGTTTTGCTTGAGCGGGTCATAGGGCGCGATGACCGGGGCAAAGATCGCTACAAGAACGATCAAGGCAAGCAACCCGATACCGATCCAGGCGAAACGATTGCGGCGGAGAGCCCTCAAGACAGGGCTGGATTGCCTGGCCGGCATGCTTTGGGAAATGGCAAAGTCGGTCATTGCGCATAACTCACTCTGGGATCGACGAGAGCGTAGATCAGGTCGGTTGCGGTATTCACGAGGATCACGAATGTTGCGAAGACCACCATCAAACCCTGAAGAAGGGTGTAGTCGCGCGACTGGAGGGCGCCGAGGATCAGCTTGCCGAGACCGGGCCTCGTGAAGACGATCTCGGTCAGCACGGAATTGCCGATCAACGTGCCGAAGTACAGTCCGACCACCGTCACGATGGGGATCAGGGCATTGCCGAGAGCATGCCGCATGATGAGCTTGCTCGGCTTTACCCCCTTGGCCCGCGCAGTCCGGATGTAGTCCTCACCCATCACATCCAGCATTGATGAACGGGTCACCCGCGCGATATAGGCCGTCATGATCAGCCCGAGATTGAGGGCCGGAAGAGCAAGGCTGCGCAGATGGCTAAGCGTATCTGTGGAGGCCCTGCTCATGACCGGAAGCCATTGCAGCCAGACGGCGAAGGCGAGGAGCATCAATATGCCGGAGACGAAGCCCGGGAAGGACAGGCCGACGAGAGACAGGATCCGGCTGACATAGTCCGGCCACCGATTGCGCCTGACCGCCGCCACGACGCCGAGCGGAATGCCGAGGAGTGTCCCGATCAACATCGCAGCCAGCGCCAGTTCCAGCGTATAGGGAAGGACCAGCGCCACTTCTTCCAGAACCGTGCGCCCACTCGTCATCGAGCGACCGAAATCACCGCTGAGCATGTCGGTGACAAAGCGCACATACTGAACCGGAATGGGCTGATCGAGACCGAGCTGCGCCCGAAGGTTCTGCAGTGTCTGTGCGCTTGCCCGATCGCCCAGCATGGCGACGGCGGCATCGCCCGGAACGAGCCGGACCAGGATGAAGACCATGGTCAGCATTGCAAGCAATGTTGGAATGGCCAGGAGAAGTCTCCGTATCACATAGCCGATCATGCAACTGCCCTTTCCTTGGCAAGGCGTTCGACGTCAAAGGCGCCGAGGTCGAGATTGGTCTGGCCTTCGCAGACGAGATCGGCAACCACCCTGCCAACCGAGGGTACAAGCTGGAAACCATGGCCGGAAAATCCGAAGACATGAACGAGGCCGGTCGCCTTGCGCGAGAACCCTATGACCGGCAGGTGGTCCTCCGTCATGGCCTCCATGCCAGCCCAGGTCCGAACGATACGCAAGCCCTTCAGCGCAGGAAACAGACGCACAGCGGCGCCGACCGATGCTGCCAGCGCCACGAAATCGACGCCCGCCGACTGCCGGTCACTGGCAAGCCGGCCCTGCGATCCACCGCCGATCACCATCGTCCCTTGAGCGGTCTGCTTGAAGGAGAGCTTTCTCCCGAGCGAACTGACGACCGGCTTGACGCGCGCCTGCGTGCGCTCCGTCACCACCATCATCGAGGTGCGAATGGATTGGCGGACAGGCTCTCCGGCCAGCTCTGCGACCCGGTCTGCCCAGGCCCCGCCGGCATTGACGACGGTTCCCGCCTCGATGACGCCGACTGATGTCTCCGCGATCCATCGACCGGCCCGGCGTTGCAGGCCGGTGAGCAGGCATTGTTCGACGATCTTCACGCCCGCGCGCAACGCGGCATCGCGGAAGGCGATGATCGTGCGGTGCGGGTCGGCTGAACCATCGACGGCGACCCAGGCGCCACCAAGACAGTGAGGTGAAAGATCGGGCACAAGTTCCCGCATCTCATCGCCGCCGATGACCGTCTCGTGCGTAAAGCCCTTGGCTTCCAGACCACGAATGCGGGCCTGGATCTTGGCCAGCGCAACCTCGTCCTCCGCGACCTGCAACTGCCCGCAGGCGATAAAGCCGCAGTCGTCGCCCACAAGCTCGTTCATCTCGTGCCAGGTCCCGGCAGCCTCTAGGCTGAGTGGCAGTTCAGCCGGATCCCGCCCGAGCGTGCGGATCCCTGCGGCAGTCGCGCCTGAAGCATGCCGGCCGAGAAAATGCCTCTCCACAAGAATGACCGACACGCCGCGCCGCGCCGACTGCAGGGCCGCCGACAGACCATGCAGCCCTCCGCCGATGACCAGAAGATCCGCATTCATGATACGTCTTCCAGATCACCGAGCGCCGCGATCTCGCCGAGCGTCACAGGCTTGAGCGGTGGGCGAATGTTGAAGAAGCTGACGTCGCGAGGCGGGATTCCGTGCGCTTCCGCGACCAGCGCCTGAACCGAATAGCCGCATTGCCGGCCTTGGCAGGGTCCCATTCCGCAACGGGTCGCAGCCTTCACCGCATTGGGATCCGGCGCGCTGACCTTCGCGACGGAACGGATCTGCGCAGCAGTCACCTCTTCGCAGCGACAGACAATCACCTCGTCTGCAATGCTGGCCGTCGGCGGCGGATAGAGCGCGTCGAGAAACGGGCGCAACGCACGCGCGCTCGCAAGGCGCTTGTCCAGACCGGCTTTATGCCGTTCACCTTCCGCATCGAAGGAAGCATCGAGATGCTTGGCGATCCCAAGTCCCGCGATTTCGCCGGACAGCGTCGCTGCCAGCCAACCACCAATGCCGCCAGCGTCGCCTGCAACGAACAGTCCAGCCTTGCTGGATTCGCCCCATCCGTCGAGCTGCGGAGTGAAATAGTTCTGCAGCTCATTCCATTCATGGGCGCATCCGAGCGCCATGGTCTCATGGATGCGTGGCACCACGCCCTCATGTACGAGGAGAATGTCGGCCTTCACCTTGCGTCGCTCGCCCGCCGACTGCCATTCCAGATATTGCAGCCGCCCATCGCCCCCAGCGCGGAGGTCATGGAAACCGCGCACCATCTTGCCGCTCCTGCGCAAATCGCGAAACCAGCGTGCTCCCTTCAACAAGCCGGGAATATCGCGCCACGCACCAGTAAGCTTGGTCAGAGCCGCGAGACCCGGCTTGCGCGACGTATCGAGGAAACCTGCGATACGTCCTTTGAGACCGAGGAGCTGGGTCGCATAAAGCAGCGGCAGCGGCCCGGCGCCTGCAATCCATACGTCGCCTTGCGGCAGCATCCCTCCGGACTTGAGCAGGATTTGCGCCGCCCCGACCGTCATCACGCCGGGAAGCGTCCAGCCCGGGAAAGGGGCCGGCCTTTCCTGGGCGCCATTCGCGAGCAGAACGACGCGCGCGCCGATGCGACGGGCATTTCCTCCTGACGTCAGGAACAGGTTCCATCCTTCTTCGATCTGCCAGACCTGGGTCTCGGGCATATAATCGGCGCCGCAGGCACGAAAGGCCTGCACCAGCGCGTCTCCCTTGCGATAATCAGTACCCAAAGCCTCGGCTACCGGCCCGGAATTGCGCTCAACGCCGCGCCAGATCTGGCCGCCCGGTGCGGGTTGCTCGTCGATCACCGCAACGGACGAACCGTTTTTCCGGAGCCGGATTGCAGCCGACATGCCGGCGGGCCCAGCGCCAATCACCACCACATCGTATTTCATTTCGAGATCTCCCGCGGCCCGTGCTGGCTTTCGATTCTCATGCCCGGCGCCACCGGAACGAGACAGCCCTGCATCGAGGCGTTGCCATCGACGGTCACCAGACACTCGAAACAGACGCCCATCTGACAATAGGGCAAGCGGGGTGTTCGGCTGACTGTCGATCCTCGTCCGGCTCCAGGAGCACGCAGCAATACGCTCGCCACCGTCTCGCCATTCCAGGCGCCGATTTCGACGCCATTGACGCGGACGATCATGTCCGAAGCCTTTCCAGGCTTTTCATGCACACTTTTGAACATTGAATCTTCCATTGGAAAAAGCTGCCAGATCCTCGGGCAGATGACCGCCGGCCATGGCCGGCGCGATGACAGCGGCATGGACCGCAGCAAGCGTCACGCCTGAATGACAGGCTGCCGCGAAGAGACCCGGATAGTCCGCCGATTCCGCATAGATCGGTGTCTTGTCGAGTGGAAGGACACGCAGACCCGCCCACTGCCTGACAAGCCGGGCCGACCCGAGTGCCGGGATGATCCGCGTCGCCCTTTGCGCCAGTTTGGTTGCCGACGCCGCCGTGACGCTCGTATCGGCAATCTTCTCGTTCGTCGCGCCGATCATCACCGTGCCGTCGGCACTCTGCCTCAAGCCGCTGCCGGGAAAAGGCAGGATGGGTGCAATCCGCTCCGTGACAAGGATCTGCCCCCGCTCCGATTTCATCGGCATGGCCAATCCAAGCGGCTCGGTCAGCGCCGGCGTTGCAAGCCCCGCCGCAACAACGACGCGCGGCGCCTGCAACTCACCATGCGGTACGATCACGCGGAACCCGTGGGAGACCGGTACAATCCCTTTAACCGGACTGCGAAATTCGATCTTTCCCCCGAGAAGCAAGATCGCGCGGTGCAAAGCCGCCAGAAGCTGCAGCGGGTTCACATGGCCATCGAGCTTGCAGTAGCTCGCACCAACGACATCGGGACCCAAGCCCACCGCAGGCAGCATGCGCTCCAGCGCACCGCGCTCGATCATTTCCGTGTCGGCCTGCGCACCTTGATTATGGGTTCGTTCGTTGATGGCGGCCCGGTTCGCATACTCGGTTTCGCTCAGACAGTAGACCAGCCCTCCGGGCCGTTCATAGTCCACGCGATCGGCAGCGACCGTCGAAAGTTCATTCCTGAATATGGGCCAGAGATCCGAGCTCTGGCGGGTCAACGCGCTATAGGCGGGCGCGTCGGACCCCTTGCCCTGAACCCAGACCAGGCCGAAATTTGCCCGGGCAGCACGCGGGTCGCGATCCGCTCCGTCCAGAACAACGACGCGCTTGCCTTTCAGCGCCATTCCATATGCCAGTGCCGCGCCGACCACGCCCGCGCCGATAATGATGACGTCTGCGTCCAAGTCGTTTCTCCCCTTCTTTCTTGTCACAATCAGCGCCAAGAGGTAGAAAGTCAAAGTCGCTTATTTTGCCATTGTATTCGTGAGGGTTATACCAGTGAGAAATCCCAGCTTGAGGCAACTGGAGGCGCTGATGGCCGTGGTCGAGGCCGGTACGGTGAGCAGGGCATCAGATATCCTGCGCATCTCGCAACCGGCCGCGAGCAAGCTCATCCAGGATTTGGAGGCCGACACCGGACTGCAGCTCTTTGAACGCGACAGCGGCCGGCTGGTGCCGACAGGCCGCGGAATGCGGCTCTACGAAGAGGTCGAACGCATCTTCGGTGGAGTTCATCAGCTTGCGCGCGCAGTGGAGGCCATCCGCCGCGAAGAACACGGGCAGTTGGTCATAGGAACGATGCCGGCGCTATCCGGGCCGTTCATAACCAGGGTTCTCAAATTGTTTCGAGCCCGTCACCCCGATGTCTTCGTGTCAGTCGAAGCAAGGAGTTCGCAGTTCCTGACCGAGGCTGTCCTCCTCCGTCGGCTCGACGTGGTGATGGTCATCAGCGGGCTGGAACATCCCTCCGTCGTGGGTGAAGCTCTCAAAAGCCCGCCGGCGGTGGCGATACTCCCGAAAGGACACCGCCTTTGCGAGAAAAAGGAATTGACCCCGCTCGACTTTGCAGACGAACCATTCATCGCCTTCGGCCCAACAAGCATGATGCGCAGGAAAGTGGATGCAGCGTTTGACGCTCATGGCCTACGGCCCAGGATCGTTATTGAAGCGACGACAGCACCGAATGTCGCCGAATTTGTAGCCGCCGGGCTCGGTGTGACAATCGGCGATCCCCTCTCCATGGAAATTGTCGCCGACCGGGTGGCCATCCGTCGCTTCGTTCCTGAAATTGCGTTCGAATACGAGATCGTCCGGCCGGTTCGCGCCCGCAACAGCAGCCTCGTCGCCGATTTCGTAGCCGCCGCACATTCCGCGGCACTGAGTACGACGATCGCTCCATGACAAAAACGGCCCCGGACTGTGCCATCCGCACGGATGCGGACGCCCAGGCCAAGGCCAGACAGGGGAGTTTGATCGTTCAGCGTTTCAGCGTCGTCTTTTCGGTGATCGGCGGAGCGAGATTGAGCGAGCCCTTCAATTCATAGCCATAATCGAGCGCCTTGCTGTGTACCCAGACCTGCATCAGGCTGAAAAGCGGGACCCCGCACACCTGCTCGAAGATCTTCTTCTGGGCGGCCGACCACTGCTTCAGCCGCTCGTCCTTCGAGGTTGCCCGCCGCGCCGCGGTGATTTCGGCATCGGACGCATCGCAATGGCCGAAGTTCGTAACAGCGGTCGGTTTTCCGATCGCAGAATCCGAATGGTAGAACTGAGTGAGATAACTATCCGCTACCGGATATCGCGCAGCGCCGTAAAACACGACGTCGCCCAGGTCCTTGCGGATCTGTTCCTGGTATGTCGGATGATCGACCACCTTCATCTGCAGATCGATGCCTGCCTCGGCCAGTTGGGCCTGGATGACTTCCATGATCGGGAGCTGTGACGAATTCGAGGACACGACAGCCGAAAGCTGCACACCCTTGGGGAACCCGGCCTCCGCAAGCAGTTTCTTCGAAGCGGCGGGATCGTATTTATAGGTCCAGCTGCAATCCTCTCCTAGATAGCCGGAGGGAACGACCGAACACCCTTTCGGGCCAACGCCGGCGCCGACGAACTGCACGATCTGGTCGACATTGATGGCTTGCGCAACCGCCTGACGGACCTTCACATTGTCCAGAGGCGGACGAGACTTGTTGAGGAATACGGTGCGATATTCGCCGGGTGCGAAAATATCGACGACCGCACCATCCCACGCCTTTGCCTGGTCTACCCAGCGCTGTTCGCGCTTGCCGTAAATGAGATCGAGCTCGCCGGAACGGAACGCCAGCTCGCGGCTGGAGTCGGTCGGGATGAGGTCGAACCTGATACCGTCGAGCTTCGGCGCGCCCCTGAAATATCCGGGAAAAGCCTTCAGGTTGACGGCCTGCTGCGTGATCGCGCTTTCGAACATGAAAGGCCCGGTCCCGATCGGCCGACTCTTGAAATCCGCGCCGAGCTTTTCAAACGCCTTTTTGCTGATGATATTGCCGCCATGATAATTGGCGATGAGACCGAGAAAACCCGGTACCGGCTCGCTCAGTGTAATCCTGACCGTCATCGGATCGACTGCATCGATCGATTTTACACCGGAGAAATCGCTTGAGAACGACGACGTTTTCGGATCTTTGGCGCGCATCAAGGAGAAGACC
This sequence comes from Sinorhizobium sp. 22678, assembly GCF_052044265.1. Taxonomy (NCBI): domain Bacteria; kingdom Pseudomonadati; phylum Pseudomonadota; class Alphaproteobacteria; order Hyphomicrobiales; family Rhizobiaceae; genus Sinorhizobium; species Sinorhizobium sp. 22678. The sequence goes on from NZ_JBQEMS010000023.1 coordinate 20,561, forward strand.
ACGTCTTCCGAGCTCAGCGTGCCGTAGTCGCCATGGAATTTGACATTCGGGCGAAGCTTGAAGGTCCAGACCAAACCATCGGGCGAAGAAGTCCAGCTCTCTGCCAGATCCGGTTCGATCTTGGCAGGGTCCGCGCTACCGGGTGGGAAACGCACAAGCCCGTTAAACATCCAGGAGACGAGCGTTACATCCGCGGTTGCAGTTGCTCGCGTCGGATCGAGCGTTGAGATATCCGGCGCATTAATCCCGACCCGGAGCGTTTCCGCTACCGCAAGCTGAGGTGCGACCGCAAATGTACCCAGCGTTAAAGCAATTGCAGCCGCATCCATCTTAATATTCTTCAGTTTCATGTTCACCTCCTTGTTATGATGAGATCCGGCCACGTTTCACTATAGCTGTCAAAGTCGCTTACTTTAGACCGGTATTCGCGGAGGTTATATGGCCCGGTTAGTACGCCAGCTGCTCGGTGCAAAGTTGCCACCAAAGGTGCCGCGTCCCTCTCGGCCAACCGGCAGTCCCACTACAATCGCCGGAACAGCGCCATCACCTTAAGGGAGTGAGCAACAGCTCAAGTCTTAAAGAGATGGAACCACGGACCACAGTATCCGCTATGGAGCAGTTGAAGGGATTCGAACTTGCGGCCCCCTATTTCGTTGCTGAACCTCTGAGATGTAACGAAAATTCAGAACGTGGTTTGCGACCGGCGCTGCTTTTCCGTAATGCCCTACCGCGACTTCTATCAGCGGCGCTAGCCGTTCCTCGTCAAGGCCTTGAAATCTCTGCCTACTGATTATATATTCCGGCACATCGGAAGAATTAATATGGAGGCCCACATGCCCGCAGTTGCGGAAATGCTGAAGGCGAGTGAGGCTGCCGTTGTCTCGCGCGTGAGCCTACGCGACATCAATCGCGTCATCGACGAACACATTCTCCCAGAGGCCTTCGTTTCGCTCGACAACGGTCGTCATATCCTGGCTGGGGCCTGCTCGCTCATCTCCTTCTATTTCGAAAGCGCCCGCCGTCTCACCTCGGAAGAACGACTGTTTGCCATCCGGACGGCAGAGGATCGACTAGCAAGAGCGCGCACGCTCCCTTGGCCGGCTTTGTTGCGCGAGGACTGGACTGTGCACCACGAGTTCCTGACGATCGATCTTATGCCCTTTATGAGAGGTGCGAGCGAACGGCTGGACGACCTTGCCGCGGCGCGAGAGATCGTCACGTCCTCTCCCGACATTCTTGGCGGCACACCTGTCGTGCGCGGCAGCCGCGTTCCGGTCTACGATGTTGCCGCATCGCAGGCCGCCGGTCATTCAACCGAGCGTATTCTGGAAACTTGGCCGAGCTTGGACGCGGAGAAGATAAGGCTCGCTTCAATCTATGCCGAAGCGAACCCCTTGCGCGGCCGGCCCCGCGCCTTCGGCGACCTTCCCGAAGGCTCGGTCATCATCACAGATCGTCGCGTCCCCCGTCGCAGGAAAACGGGATGAAGTATCTGATCGATGAGTGTCTCAGTCCTGAACTGGCAAAAATGGCAATCGAAAAAGGCCACGGCGAAACAAGCCATGTCGTCTGGATGAAATTGGGCGGCCTGAAGGATTGGGAGCTTAAGCCAATTATTCTTGAGGGCGACTGGACGTTTGTCACGAAGAATTCGGTCGATTTCCGCGGATCAAAAGACAAGCCAGGCACCAAAGGGCAATACGCCGACGTCGCTATCCATGCCGGGCTGATCTGCCTTAACGGTCCGCCCGGTATGGACCTCGACATGCAAATCGAGCTGTTCGAGCAGGCATTGATCGAACTCGACAATGACGATGATCTCGTCAATCAGGTGCTGGAGATTTCGGTCGAAGACGAAGACCTCCATGTGCTTCGGTACGCTCTGCCGAAAGAGTAGTCAAAAAGGCCGGGGGGCGGAGCTAAGCCACTAAACCAGTGAACTCACTCACGCTCTGTCGCTAGGGCATTTTCCAAGAATTTAACCGACTGCGGCGCGGTGTTTCAGTCGATACATTATGCGATCATCGAAGCACATAGCGAGAACATCGACATGAAGCGTCCAAACGAACTACCGCTTCAAGCGCTATCAAAGGCCGACGGCCGATAGCTTCACCTAAACCCGTTCAGTCATGTATGAGCGGCGGCTCAAGATGGACCCCCGTCACTCACCCAAACGGGTTATTAGCAGTCGCGAGAATCTCGCTTATACTGCAACTCTGCTACTGCTACAAATTGATGTTGTGGAGAGGCTACGTTCAGTCCGGCGGTGAGCATCCCGGAGTTACCGCCTCCAGTCTATTTTGGGCCCGCCGGCCGATCATGTCGAACATCCCAAGCGCTGACGACTTTGCTTTTGGAGCGCGCGGAATCAACTGAGGCGAGCATCAAGACTCCGATGTTGTGGGCTCGGGAGGGATAATGAAATGAGCCCCAAGCGCAGTGCGATCGGACGCGGCGAAGGTGCGCATGCCCGCTCGTAGCGGCATTGTCGCTAACGGCGAATAAAACACACAAAAAAGTAGACCCTAATTAACCGCCAAGCGACTTATGCTTTTTGGCCCGACTAAAAAATTCGAGCGTATGGAGAAGATCAAGGACATTGACAGGGGCGAATATTCGACGCGGCTGCCATCAGCACTGTCAATGTCGTAATTGACCAAGCTAACCGGAGGTAGACGCATGTCCTGGGCTCCAGGCGAAAGGTCCGGCGTTGCGTTTCAGAATGTGCGGCCACGCGATGACGGCACAACAGAACCGTTATCGCCTGAACCCTCCGGACCGAAGCCGGCTTTCACGATCCCACGGCTGGAACTCCCTAAAGGTGGCGGCGCCATTCGAGGCATCGGCGAAAGTTTTCGCGTTAATGCCATCAACGGCACGCCGACGCTGTCATTCCCACTTCCATCCACGCGCGCGCGCGGCTTCGACGCTGGCCTGAGTCTCACTTATGATTCTGGGCTCGGCGCAGATATCTTCGGCTGGGGGTGGACGCTCGATCTACCCTCAATCCGCTATAAGACCGATCGCGGTCTGCCGTACTACATGGACAGCGACAGCGGCAACGCGCGCGACATTTTCCAGTTTGCCGGCGAAGACCTTGTGCCGCTGCGTGCTGCCTCGGGCGCGCCTGTGGTCGACGAACGCGACGGCTACGTCATCCGCCGCTACGCGCCGCGCATCGAGAGACAATTTTCCCGCATCGAGCGCTGGACACACAAGACGACGGGAGAGCAGCACTGGCTCGTCACGTCGTCGGGCAATGTCACCAGCGTGTACGGTCCGGACGCCGCCTCGCGGATCGCTGGACGGCCGCGGCAACACCCTACCAGCGCCACGTTCGCCTGGCTGCTGCGCGAGCGGTTGGACGATCGCGGCAACCGATTGCGCATCGACTACAAGCGCGAGGACGATGCTGGCGTCGACGCATCCATGGCCGCGGAGCGAAGGCCCGCGGACACATTGGTGCAGGCCTATCCAAAGCGCGTGCGTTACGGCAATGCGACCCCGGGCAGCGACGATTTTATGTTCGAACTTGTGTTCGATTACGGCGACCACGACCAGGACAATCCCACACCAGCCGAAAGCCGCGCCTGGACGCTGCGACCGGATCCGTTCTCAACCTACCGCGCCGGCTTCGAAATCCGCACTCGACGCTTTTGCCAGCGCGTGCTGCTGTTTCATCGCTTCCCCGATGAACTCGGCGAACCGGCGACGCTGGTCAACGGCCAGGTGTTTGCCTATCGCCTCGACGCAGCAGCGTCACTGCTCACATCGATAACGCCGTGGAGCTTCGCCAAGACGTCGACCGGCGCGCGCGCGGCGCGGGCGCTGCCGCCGCTGCAATTCACCTATTCCCTGCCGCCCGAGCAATGGGCGGATGTCAAACCAGTCGACGATGTGAGCCTGCAGAATCTGCCAGCCGGCCTCGACGATGCCGGCGTGCAATGGGTCGATCTGTTCGGCGATGCGTTGCCAGGCGCGCTGATCAAGACGCCCGAAGCGCTGCTGTTCAAACCCAACGTTTCGCCGCTGACGACGGCCGGTGGCAACGACGCGCAGGTGCGCATCGGCGCGGCACAGACATTGTCGCGCCTGCCGCAAGGCGTTACGCCGGAACTGCAACTCCTCGACATCGATGGTGACGGGCGCAGCGAGGCGCTGTCGCTCGACTCCGTCGCGCCCGGCTATCTCGACCTCGTCGAGTCTCCCGATGCGCGGCCGCTGACGCCGTTTCCATCGGCGCCCCGAATCGACTGGCGCGACCCCAGCCTGCGCCTGCTCGATCTCACCGGCGACGGACTGCCGGACCTCGTCATCACCGAACAGGATCAGGTGGCCTGGCATTCAGGCCTCGGCACCAAGGGATTTGCCGCGGCCTGCGCCGCACTGCACGCCGACAGCGAGGAGCTCGCGCCCGTCCTCGTCTTTCACAATGCCGAGGAGATGATCTTCACGGCCGACATGTCGGGCGACGGGCTGCCGGACCTCGTGCGGATCCGGGCGCGCGAGGTCTGCTACTGGCCCAATCTCGGCTACGGCCATTTCGGCGCGAAGCAGGCAATGGACGCAGCGCCACCGCTCGATCGTGACGCGCCGTTCGATGCCGAACGCGTGCGGCTGATCGATACCGACGGCTCCGGCACCGCCGATCTGGTCTACCTCGATAAGTTCAGATGGTCGGTCTATCGCAATTGCACCGGCACGCGCTTTGCCGAAGGCCGGCACCTCGATGCCGTTCCGCATCATGACGCGCTGTCACAGGTGCAGGCCTGCGACCTCCTCGGCAACGGCACCGCCTGTCTCGTGTGGTCGTCGCGCGCGAGCGACAAGCCGATGCGCTACGTGGCATTGGTGGGCGACGACAAGCCGTATCTGCTCACCGCGACGCGCAACAATCTCGGCGCGGAGACGCGGATTACCTACGCCACCTCGACGCGGTTTCTTCTAGAAGACCGTCTGCAGGGCTCCCACTGGGTGACGCGCCTGCCGTTTCCCGTCAACGTCGTCGAACGCGTCGAGACGCGGGACCTCGTCAACGGCCATCGCTTCGCGACGCGCTATGCCTATCATCACGGCTATTTCGACGGCGTCGCGCGCGAGTTTCGCGGCTTCGGCTACGTCGAGCAATGGGACACCGAGGAGGACGGCACTTACGACGCGAGCGAGGCAGCGAACTTCGTCGCCGCCGCCTCGGTTCCGCCGGTGCTGACGCGGCGCTGGTATCATATCGGCCTGCCGACGGCCGATGGCGACATGGGCGCGCTCTATGCGCGCGATTACTTTGGCGCGCCGGCAACGGGCATCGATCCGACCTGGAGCGATCTGCATCGCCGCACGCTGTTATCATCGGCTGTGTTGCCGCCGGCACTGGCGACACCGGACTGGCGTGAAGCCTGCCGGGCGTTGAAGGGCAGCCTGCTGCGCGAGGAGGTTTATGGCCTCGACGGCACGGCGGCGGCCGCCATTCCCTACACCATTCATCAATACGCGATGACCGTGCAGGTCCGGCAGTCGGCGCGCGAGAGCCAGCATGCGATCTGTCTGGTGCTGCCGCGCGAAACGTTGAACCTGTCGCTCGAGCGCAGCATCGCCGCGCCACGCATTGCACAGGACTTCACCACGCGCGTGGACACCTGGGGCAATGCTCTCGAACGCGTGGCGATTGCATTCGGACGCCCGCCACTCGGTGATACCCCGGTGGTGGCAACGCAGGCGGTGCTGACACAGGCCGACATGACCAACGCGGTCGATCTGCCCAGTGCTTGGCGGCTGCCGGCAATTGCCGAAACGCGCGGCTATGAACTCGGCGGCCTCGGCGTCAGCGATGCCAACTGGCCGCTGGCCTTCGACACCATCGCGGCGCTTGCCATCGCCGCTACCGCACTGACGCCGACCGATACGGTCGATCCCAACGCCGCGCCGCAGAAGCGGCTGTTGCAGCGCGGCCGCACGCGCTTTCGCCGCGACGACCTCACCGGCCCCGCGGCGTGGGGCGAGCTGCCGCCGCGCGCCCTGCCCTATGAGAGCTACGCCCTCGCCTTCACCGCACCGCTGCTGCAGCGATTGTTCAACGGCGCCGCCAATGCGGCGATGCTGAGCGAAGGCGGCTATGTCGATCTCGACGGCGACGGCAATTCCTGGGCGCCGTCCGGGCGCGTCTATTATGAGCGCACCGCCGAACATCCCGAGGACGCTGCCAATCCGGCCGAACGCGACGCGCGCGCCGCCGCCGAGCGCACGCAAGGGAGCGCGCATTTCTTTCTTCCGCGCGCGACTCGCGATCAGTTCGGCGCGCATGCCTTTGTCGACTATGACCCGCACTATCTCGTGCCCGTGGCGACCACCGATCCGGTCGGCAATGTTGTCGGCGCCGCCTACGATTATCGCGTGCTGGCGCCGCGCGAGACGATCGACCCCAACGGCAATCGCGCGCGCGTCGCCTTCGATGTCTTTGGGCATCCGAGTGCCATCGCCATGACCGGCAAGGACGGCGAAGGCCTCGGCGAAACGCTTGCCGATGCCGACAGCTATCTCGCTGCGCCGGCACTCAACTTTCTGGCGCTGACCGATCCGGTCGCGCTGCAGGCGCAGGCAGCGGCGTTGCTTGGGCCCGCCAGCAGCCGTGCGCTCTACGATGTCGCTGCATTCAAGGATGGTCACGGACCGGTGCGCACGATCGTGCTGACGCGCGAAATGCACGCGGCCGATCTGCCCGCCGGACAAGCGAGCCGCGTGCGCATCGCCGTGACGTATACCGACGGTCTCGGCCGGATGATTCAGGGACGAACGATCTGCGAGCCTGGGCCTCTCACGCCCGGCGGTCCCGACGTTCCGATGCGCTGGATCGTCAGCGGCTGGACGATCCTCAACAACAAGGGCGCCGTCGTCCGTCAATACGAACCGTTCTTTCGCGACACCCCGACGTATGAGGGCGATATCCGCATCGGGAAGAGCAGCATCGTGTTTTACGATCCGCTGCTGCGCCGCATCGGCACGCTGCGGCCGGACGGAACGCTGGAGAAAATCCGTTTCGATGCCTGGCAGTATCATGCCTTCGATGCCAACGATTGCGTACGCATCGATGCGCCGGAGACCGATCCCGATATCGGCCCGTATGTTGCCCGTCTCGATCCGAGTGATCGCGGCTCCACGTGGTATACGCAACGGATCGGCGGCGGCAAGGGTCCGTTTGCGCAGCAGGCCGCGCAAAAGGCCGAAGCGCATCGCGATACGCCACGGCAAAGTTTCATCGACGCCTCCGGCCGCGTGATGCTGGTGATCGCCAATCTCGACGGCGCGCCGGTTCGCACCGTCTCGGCGATCGATATTGCCGGACTCGAACGCGAGACGCGCGATCCGCTCGGCCGGATCGTTCGCCGGCGCGACTACGACTTGTTCGGCCGCCTGGCGGTCGATGAAAGCCTCGATGGCGGCGTCATCCGCACACTGTTCGCGATTGACGGCGGGCCGATCCGCACCTGGGACAGCCGCGGTCATGTACAGCGCTTGACCTACGATGCAGGGCGGCGTCCGCTCGACCTGTTCATCGCCGATGCCGGCGGCGAGTATCTGCGTTCGCGCAAGATCTACGGCGAGGCGCAGGGCGCGGCGCAGAACCTCCGCGGCCGTGAATATCAGGTGTTCGACGGCGCCGGCGTCCTCACCAACCTTGCCTATGATTTCAAAGGCAATCTGGTGCACTCGCGCCGGCAATTCGCCAAGGACCATACGCAGAAGCCAGACTGGGCCAATACGGTGCTGGCCGACGAGTCTTTCGAAGGTGCGGCGCGCTTCGATGCGGTAGGGCGGCAGATCCAGATCGTGGCGCCGCGCTCCTCGCGTCCCGGCGCGCCGATCAATGTCGCGCAGCCGCATTACAACGAAGCCGGGCGGCTCAACGCGATCAGCGTCTGGCTTGGCGCCGTCACGGTGCCGACCAGTCTGCTCGATCCCGCAACCGCCACGCGCAAGGCGGTCGAAGCCGTCACTTATGACGCCAAGGGCCAGCGCACGCAGATCCGTTACGGCAATGGCGTCACCTCGACCTATCGCTACGATGCGGAGACGCATCGCCTCGACAGCGTGACGACGACGCGCGGTAGCGCATTCGCCGGCGATCAGCCCGGCGGCTTGCAGGCGCTTTCCTACACCTACGATCCCGTCGGCAACGTCACGCATATCGAGGATACGGCGCAGCCGACCATCATCTTTGCCGGCGCGGTCGTGAAGCCGGAGATGGATTATCAGTATGACTCGCTTTATCGGCTGACGCAGGCCAAGGGCCGCGAGCATCGCGGCAACACCAATCAATCCTGGCCTTCAGACACGGACAGCGAACGCTGGGTGTCGCCGATTCCGACCGATCCGCAATTGATGCGGAACTATACGCAGACCTACAGCTACGACCTGGTCGGCAACTTCATGGAGATCAAGCACGCCGCCGGCGGCAGCGGCTGGACCCGCAGCTACGTCTACAACGAGCCGAGCCCGTTCGAGCCGGGGAAGAAGAACAACCGCCTGACGCGCACGGAGGTCGGCGCCAATGGCCAGCCGGCAACGGAAAGCTTCGCCTACGACGCATCCGGCCACATCACGCAGACGGCCCGCCTGGCGGCGATCGTCTTCGACGATCAGGACCGTATGCAGTCCGCGAGCCTGGGCGGCGGCGGCAACGTCTATTACGTCTATGATGGTAGCGGCCTGCGCGCGCGCAAGATCGTCGAGCGGCCGAATGCGGGCGGCGGCATCGCCTTTCGCGAGGAGCGCATCTATTTCGGCGGCTTCGAGTTGTTTCGGCGGCTGAGCAGCACCGGTACCATCACCCGCGAACGCGAAACCTTGCGCATCGATGACGGGGGAGGCGGTTCGCTGCTCGACATCGAAACGCGGACCATCGATGTCGACGGCTCAGACCCGGCGCCCGCGCGCGCGTGGCGCTGGCAGCTCGACAATCACATCGGCTCGGCGGTGCTGGAGCTCGACGAGAATGCGGCCATCGTCTCCTACGAGGAGTATCATCCGTTCGGCTCGACATCGCTCGGCGCAATCCGCGCCGCCACCGAGACGTCGAAGCGCTATCGCTATACTGGCCGCGAACGCGATGACGAGAGCGGCTTCTACTATCACCGCGCCCGCTACTACATGCCCTGGAACGGCCGCTGGACCGCGTGCGATCCCGCCGGCCTCGTCGATGGACTGAGCGCATATGTCGCCTGGCGCTGCAATCCGATCAAGCTCGTCGATCCGAACGGGACGAAGTCGAAAGAGGCGCAGAAGGCCTGGGAGGAAGCCAATCGCATCAAGGACGCGGACCTGATCGGCGAGGTCTACAAGAACCCCGAAGACGTGCCGAAGCATCTCGAAGAGCCGAAGAAGCCCTCAGCCGATCGCGTGCTGCAACAGCAACGCCGGCTGCGACAAGGCCAAGCCAAGAAGGCGCAGGAGAAGAAGGACGCCGCCGAGATCCATCGCGTCACCAAAGAGGAGAAATGGGAAGCCGCCAAGTCAGGCGGCGAGAAATGGCTGATGGACAAAGGCATCAGCCTCATTGCCGGGCACACGCCGTTCCTGAAGGAGGGTCTGCACCTGGCGCTTGACCCGCTCGGCCCAAAGCCTCCCGTCGCGCATCCAACGACTGTCGAGCAGCTCGAGATCAAAGAGAATTTCGAGGGCATGCAGACGACGCTGACCGCGGTCGAGGTCGGCGTGTCGGTTGTGGCACCTATGGTCGCGGAAACAGCGCTCGAGCAACTCGCCGGCGCAGGCGGCGGCGCCATACCACCGATCGAGCCGCCGCTCGAACCGCCCGCGCCTCCACCGCCGCCGCAGAATCCGTTCGAGTTCATGGGCGAACTGGAAACGATGGGCGGCGAACTACAGGGTCAGGTCAATCAGGTTTACGCGCAGGTGCAGCCCTACATGGGATGGCCGACGCCCGCGGGCAACTACATTCCTCGCGCGACGCAAGTGGGCGGCGCGACCACAATCGTCAACGGTGAGCGCATCACCGCTATCACGTTCTCGAATCCTGGCGCCCATGAGCTCGTCACTGGCGGTCACATCCAGCTGCCGCCAGGAACGCAGCTCGGTCCACCACCGATCATGGCCGGAAGCCGTCTTGCCATCCAAGCGCATGTTGAAAGGTCGGCGATTCTCCCACTTCAGGAAGCCGGCGCCGGCGGCGGCCTCACGACCAGTTCGGGTGCTGCGTGCGAACGTTGTGCGCAAGCTTGGTTCGAAGGTCAGTTCCCGAACTGGATCCATATGAACTGGGCGAATTATGGCTTCGGGCTCTAACCGGACGTAAAGGGAGGTCGCGATGGAACCGGTCTTGATCGTGGCGCTGACGGCGTTGGTTCCTGGTGCGTCGGGTGCAGCGGTCGCCAATCTGCACGCGATCCTCCAGCGCCTCGATCTTCCGGACATGCCGTCCGATGAAATCACGCAACAGCGCTTCGGCACTGGAACGACACGCGCCGTCGCGCATCTGTTCGACCGACTCGGCCTTGGCGTCAATTCCAGTGGCGTGATCACGGAGGCCGCCGCTAGGAAAGTGAACGACGCGCTGGTGGATCGCGAATTGCTCGCCGTCGTCTCCGGCAGCGTGTACTACGAAGATGGCGCGCCGGCGCAGGATTGCCTGGTGCGCGTCGACGATCAGCACAATCTCGGCAGCATTGCCGCGGCGATCGTCCCGGTCGACGCTGGCGGCCGCTACCGCGCCTATTACGATCGCCGTTTTTATTTGCGCGAGCGGCCCGGGATCGAACGACCGACCGACGCCCTTGTCATGGTGGCGCGCGCCTACGATGTCTCCGGCGCGTTGCAGGCGCAATCGGAACCGACACCAAACCGCGACGGCCACACCGAGATCGATCTCCGCATTCCGCGCACGCGACCGATCGAGGGTGAGACGACGTTCGTCGACTACATGGTCGTCGGCGAGTTGCTCGACGCCGGCGGCGCGCCGATTGCCGAAGCCGAGATCCAGCTGTTCGATCGCGATATCGGCGCGAACTGGCAGCAACTCGGCGACGAGCACTACATCACCAACAGCGACGGCGCGTTTCGTATCACCTATAAGCTTGAGCAGTTCTCCGACGCCGATGCGGCGCCGCCCATTGCCGACCTGATGTTCGTGGTGCGGATCAATGGCGAGCCGGTCGAGCCGATTGCGATCACGCGCCTGCCGGTCGAAGGCGATCTCACCGTCACCGCCGAGCTGCCGATGCCGGTTCGCGACATTTCCCTCGGCATTCCAGCGCGGCGCAAGGAATCCGTGCGGCTGGTTGCAACCGGCGTCCTAGCGAAAACGGTGGTCGAGTACGAAGACCTGATTCAGGCGCTGGCGCCGTTGCTGCGCGAACGGTCGCCGGCCGATCTCGACGAGGCGCGCTACCGCGATATCTCCTTCGCCGCGCGCGAGGTGTCGCGCGAGTTTGCACGCGTCGAGGCGTTGGCAGTGGCCTGGACACTCAGCAAGACCAACTTCAACGACATCGATCCGCAGGTGATGTACGCGTTCACGCGCCTGCTCGGCATCCGCGATGCGCGCACGCTGGCGGCCACGCCGGCGGAGACGCTGATCACGACCTACCGCCAAGCCGTGAGCGAGGCCGTCATCAACGACGTCGCTAACGACATCAACAGGCTCACGGTCGACCTGCGAAAAGCGGCGGCGCACACCGTGCTGACGGTTGCAGCGAGTGGCGATCTCGGCGCACTTGGCGACACGTTCAAGGCGTTCGTGCCGGACGCCGACGCGAGCGCCACCCTGCTGCAGCAATTCGGCGATCGTGCCGCCGATATCCCGAGCTTCTGGGCCACCTTCAAAACCAACAACGCCCAGGTCGACGTGCCGCGCCTGCAGCTCTCGCTGCAACTCGCCAGTCTGACCAATAATAATGTCGAACTGATCGACGCCATCCGCGCGTCGAACCGCGAGGCAACGTCCCTGCGCGAGCTCGCGATTGATCTCGATATTGATCGGATCGACACGCTCATCCGGGACAATGGTGCTCCAGTTCCGCCGCCGCGCGAGGGCGAAACGCCTGACGACGCCCGCAAGCGGTTCGCAAGCGGCATTGCCGGCGTGATCGAAGCAGCGCACCCGACTGCCGTGGTGGCGCGCCTCGCCAGGGCGTGGAGCGGCCAGACACCAGACAACTTCAGCGCAGGCGCGACGCAACTAATGGAGCGGATCGTCGTCAAGACCGAATACGAACTCGGCAGTGGCGGCTTTGCCGAGCTAATGACCACGCGCGGCGCCGAACTGCTCGATGGCATCAACGATCCCGACGAAGCGGTGTCGACAGTGAAACGCGTCGAGCGGCTTTACGTCGTCAGCGCCGGACCGGACGTGCTGTCCGCGCTTGTGACCGCCAATTCACCGACCGGCAAGCCGTTCGCCGGCGCATTCGACGTCGCCCGTTTCGGAAAGCGGGCTTTCCTGGCCAATTTCAACGGAGCCCCGCTTGAGACCCAGACGGCGTTGAGCGCCGTGCACGATTCCGCCACGGCGATGATGGAAGCGACCGGCTCGATGCTGATGGGTTTGCATCAGGCCGCCTTCGATCCCCTGCCCGCACTGATCACACGCAGCGTCGATCCGACATCGGTGCCGACATGGGCACAGCTCTTCGGCAACAGCAACATGTGCGAGTGTGAGGAATGCCGGTCGCTGTGGGGCGCGCCCGCCTATCTCGTCAATGTCTTCGAGTTTCTCGACAAGCGCTGCTCACCGAACGCCGCTGGCGTCACGCCGCTAGACGTGCTGATCGGCAATCCGGCCAAGGGCATTGTCGGTCGGCGCCCCGACCTCGTCCATATCAAGCTGTCGTGCGAGAACACCAACACGACGCTGCCGACCATCGATCTCATCAACGAGATTCTCGAAAGTCAGATCGCTTATGCGACGACGCTGCCGCCGCAGGCAAACCAAAATCCGCTTGACATTACCAGCGAGGAGCTCGCCGCGCAGCCGCAGCACGTGGTGAGCAAGGCCTATCAAACGCTAGCCAAGGCCACCTACCCGATCAGCCTGCCGTTCAGCCGCGTGACGACGACGACGCGCGCTTATCTCTCGCAGATCGGCGTCAGCCGCGCCGACCTGATCCGGCAGTTCGGCACCGGTGCCGGCGCGACATCGCGGCTTGCCGCCGAACGTCTCGGCCTGCTGCCGATCGATTGGCAGATTCTGACCGGTAAGAATTTCGCCGGCGCCGACACGGCCTACGCGTCGGAAACGCTCTACGGTTTCGCAGTCGGCACGCCCGACTGGCTGTCGCGCGTGTCAATCCTCGCGGAAGCGACGAAGCGGCTCGGATTGACCGTGGGCGAGTTGAACGTGTTGACGAAGACGCGGGTGCTCAGCGGCCGTTGGAGCGCGGGCGCACGCGCGGTGCTCGACCGCCTGCCCATCGGCGTCATGACACTCAAGATCCTACGCGAGGGCGGCTTCGCCTCTGCAGCCGCGGACCTTCAGGCGCTGCTCGACTGGGTGCAACTGCCGCTATCGGACCTGAAGACTTGGAGCGACGCTACGACTGCATTGCAGGCGCAGGCGCTGTTCATCGATCCGCCCGGCGAACTCGACACGGACAAGGCGCGCCTGTGCCATGTCGACGGCTCGCCGCTCTCAGCCGACGACTGGCTGAAGCTGCATCGCTTCGTGCGGCTGTCGCGGCGCAGCGGCATCGCCTTTCACGACCTCGATCTCGCGCTCGGCGCCGTTGCGTCGGCGGGCGCGCCCGAAGCGCAACTGTGCGCGCTCGCGGATCTTGCCGCCCTCAAGGACACGCTTGGCCTCGACTGGTCCGGGACTGCGGTACTGTTCGCCGAGATGGATGCGCAGGGACCGGACTCGCTCTACGATCGGCTGTTCATCCGCACCGGTTTGGCGCGGCTCGACAAGATCTTTATGCGCGCCAGCGATGGTACAGTGCTGGCCGCTGCGCCCAATCTCGCCGGCCACGAAAAGACCGTCGCCGCCGCCTTCGGTTGGAAAACCGCTGACATTGCCTCGCTCGCACAACGTCTCGGCATTACCAAGCTCACGCTCGCAACGCTGGCCCGCCTCTATCGCGAGGCCGCGCTGGCGCGCGCGCTCGGCCTACAACCCGCCGAATATCTGGCGCTGACCGCGAGCGGCTCGCCGTTCGGGGATCCACCGACACTGGCGCCACTTGCCGCGTTCGTCGATACCATCCGCGCCTCGGGCGATGCCGGCAAACGCGCGGCGCGCGCATATTTCACCACGGGCAAAGCCGACAACGACGCTGCTGGCAAGGATTTCGCCGGCATGCTGAAGACAATCCGCGCCGCGGTCCTCGCCTATGCGACGCCGCCCGGCAGCGATCCGGTCATGGTCGATGCGCAACGGCGCACGATCGTGAAGACAACGTTGGCGCAAGCGTTTAAGCTGCCGCCGGCGGTTGTCAGCAAGCTCACTGATACCCCGGCACTGATCCATGGACGGCAGGCTGGTTCGGCCTTGAGCCCGTTCCAGCGGCCCGAAGACGATGCCAGCAATGCTGCGGCGATCGCGGTGTTGCAACAGATCGACCGCGTCGGCACGCTGTTGTCGACCTTCACGCTGACAGAAATCGATCTCGCCCGGCTCGGCAGCGGCCTCGGCATCCTGCCGGCGAATCTGACTGCGCTGTTGACCGCCCCCGATCAAGCAGCGTTACAGAAAATCTGGGACCGCACCTCCCACTATGCGCAATGGCGCGATCGCTTCCCCCTTCGCGGCGCGCTGCTCGATCCGGCCATTACCGCGGTGGCGGCACCGGACAGCGCCACCTGGACCGACCCTGTGGTCGCGGCCGTCGCGGCGCTGGCGCAAGTGCAGCCAGCGGACGTGCTCACCATCGTCACGGCGATGATCAACGTTACGCCGGCCGTGCAGTTGCACACCGATCCGCTCGCAACGTTGATCGCCATCGACGACCGGTTGGCCATCGCCAAGGCGGCGGCGACAGCGGCCGACCAGCTGGCTGCCCTAGCGAACGATCTCGAGGAGGACGACACCGGCGATGCGGCGCTCGAATCGCTGATGGCCGGCGTGCGCGAACGGCATGATCCGGACGCGTGGCTCACGGTCAGCCAGCAGCTGAACGATCCGATCCGCGAAAAGCGGCGCGATGCGCTCGTCGCCTATCTGCTCGAGAGCAAGGGCCTCGCCAACAAGGATGCGCTGTTCAGCGAGTTCCTGATCGACCCGCAGATCAACGCGTTTCTGGTGACCTCGCGCATCGCCAATGCGCATGCGGTGTCGCAGATCTTCGTGCAGCGCATCCGCCTGGGCTTGGAGCTGCTCAATCCGGACCCAAGGTTGCGGATTTCGCCGGCACAGGTCGGACCCGAGTGGGACACGCTCGGCGATTTCCGATTCTGGCAGGCAAATATGGAGGTGCTGGCCTTCACCCATTGGTATCTCGACCCGGCGTTGCGCGACGACATCACGCCCGCCTTCAAGGACCTAATGGCGTTCACGCGCGAGAACGAACCGACGCCCAACAATATCACACAGGCCTTGACGACCTATGTCGAGCGGCTGGGCGAAGTCGCCAATCTCGAAATTTGCGGCACCTTCCTGCAGGAAGACTTTACGCCCGACGAAGCCTTCAAGTACAAGAACGTACTGCACGTGATCGGCCGCACGCGCGGCGGCGTGCAGCGCAACTATTATTATCGGCGCCTCAACACCTACGCGGCGTCGTCCGAATGGACGGCGTGGGAACCGATGAAGCTCGACATCCAGGCGGTTGAGCGCGACCGGCCGGGCGGTCGCACGCCGGGGAAATCGGCCAAGCCGGTCGGCGGCGTTCACCTTATTCCGGTGGTGTGGAAGCGGCGGCTGCACGTGTTTTGGCCAAGCCTCGTGCGCAAGGTGGAAACGCCGAATGAAAGTCCGGCGATCGACGTCAAGACCGGCCAATCGAATTCATCGCCGCCGCCGGAATATTGGGAGATCAAGCTCAACTGGAGCCGCTACGACAATGGTGCGTGGTTGCCGCGGCAGGTGTCAGCGGATTTCCACGAGACCTACAAGACGACCGGCTTCGCGGTCGGCACTGGCGGGTTCGGGAGCGTGATCGGCGCGCCGCTCTTCTTCGAGACCGCCGAGTTTCCGCCGCCGCAGAACCTGTTTCTCAAGGCCAATCTGAGCAATCCCCACGAGCTTGCCATCGACCTGTTCGAACAGGCGAGCGGCAAGGATGCGTTGCGGCTCTCCACCTTCGCCTTCGACGACCTACGCGCCAGCGTCAACGTGCGCTACGCCAGTGGCAACGCATCGGGCGATCATGTCGACTTCGTGGGCACCTCGCGCCGCTTCATGGGACTGGCCGGACAAGGCGGACTCGCCGCGGTGACGACGAGTGACAAGCCCGAGGGCTTCACGGTGCTAAGGCGGGGGCCGCCACGCACGCTGACACCACTCAACCAATATTATGGTAAGCCGCTGGCGGCCCCTTTCTTCCTTACCGACTCGCAGCGTAGTTACCATGTCGACGTCGTGCCGGCCACTGCCACGGTCCAAAAGGCGGTGTCGAAGCCAGACCAGACCGGTGTCGGCACCTATGATCCGTTCAATACCGACATCATCGCGAAAGCGAAAGCGATCGCCACCGCGATTTCCACCGAGGCGCCGAGCAACACGCCGTGGGTCAAGTTTCAGAGGGAGAAGGTCCAGGCCAGCATCGGCCCGACATTTCAGTCGCTGCCGGCGCTGGATGTCAACCTCGTCACGGCAGCTGCGATCGTTCCCGAGACGACGCTCTCGGCGTCGGTGGCGCAGCCGCTGAAGGATTTCTACGACGTCATCGATCACAATTATTTCGGTGTCGGCATGCGCAGTGTCGAGGTCCCCTCGATCAAGGCGACCTTCACGCCCTTCTTCCATCCCTTCGCCGATCAGTTCGCGATGACGATCCGCAAGTTCGGCAGCGAAGCGCTGTTTAGAGAGTCGACGCAGCGGCTGAGCATGGCCGGCAGCCAGCCGTTCAAGGAGCGCTACGACCCCGATCCGCAGCAGGTGACAAATGCCGCCATGGTCGAGAGCGTCGACTTCGGCGCCGGCACGCCTTTCGGCGTCTACAACAACGAGCTATTTCGCGACTTCCATCTCTTCGTCGCCGATCTGTTGCTTCAGGGCAACCATTTCGAGGAGGCGATCAAGGCGCTTGGTCGCATTCTCGATCCGCTGTCGCCGGTCGAGGACCCACAACTAGCGTGGAAGTTTCTGCCGTTTCGCGAGCCCGGCCAGCTGCCGTTTGATCAGCTCGTGCAGAAACTGGCGGCCACGAGCGACGATCCCGATCGCAAGGCGTTGCTGGCGCAGATCGAGCAGTCGCGCCTCTATCCGTATCAGCCGTATCGGATCGCTCGCCTGCGCCCAGATGCGATGAAGAAGCTCGTGTTCATCAAGACAGTGCAGGCCTGGCTCAAGTGGGGCGAATATTTCCACCGCCGCTACGATCCAACGAGCCTCGCCAAGGCATTCCAGCTTTACCTCGTGCCGAGCGCGATGATGGGCCGCAAGCCGGAGCTGATGTCGCAGCGCACGGTCGTGCCAGCGAAAAGCTATGCCGAACTGCGGCCGCGTTTGAACGAGCTCGGCGACGTGATGCTCACCATCGAGGAGCAGCTGCCGGCGCTGACGGCCGTGACAGGCCCGAGCACCGGCACGACCACGGGCGGCGCGCTGATGCGCACCGCCGCCACCGGCTATTTCTGCATGCCGCCGGACTCAAAATTCCTTGAGCTGTTCGATCTCGTCGCTGACCGCTTGTACAAGCTGCGCAATGGCATGACGCTCGAAGGCGTGCGTCGGCAGCCAGCGCTGTTCGGCCCAAAGATCGACCCCGCTGTTCTCGTCAAGGCTGCAGCGTCAGGCGCCGACCTGCAGGCTGCGGTGGATGGCGCACTCGGCACCGACAGGCCGCATCATCGCTTCCACGTCCATCTGCGCATCGCCCGCGAGCGCGTCGAAGCGTTGGCGAATATCATCGCGGCGCTGCTCACCACACTCGAGAAAAAGGAGGCCGAGCATCTGCAACTGATGCACGCAACGCATGAGCGCGAGATGCAGGACTTCATCGCCGTCGTCAAACAGCAGCAGATCAACGAGGCGGAGCAGAACATTGTCGCGCTCGATGCGCAGCGTGCCATCGCCGCCGTGCGCTGGGAGAACATGCGCGAGCAGCTCGGCGCGCTCGACGAGGTCGCCAGTCCCGAGCTCGATGCAGACACCGGCGCCGTCAAAGCCAATGGCCGCTATGCGCCGAAGCGGTTGCTCAAGCTCGTGGATGGCGCCAACCTGAACATCGCCATCGCCCCCGGCGATCCGTTGAACGCGATCAATATCACACCGATATCGGTCAAGCTGCAGAATGGCAAGATCCTCGCAGAAGAGCAGGATGAGGTGGTGCGCTCGTTTGAGGCTGCGGCCGTCAATGCCGCCGAGAGCGTGGTGGAAGGTCTGGCGGGCGTGATCTCCGTGCTTCCCAATTTCGAAGGCGCGGTGAAGCCTCTGGGCGCCGGCGCCGCCGTGCATTTCGGCGGCGTCCAGCTTGGCGCAGTGCTGACGGCGGGCGCGCGGGCCATGCGCGCCGGTGCGACCATGCTCGGTTTTCTAGCCAGCAACGCGGGCAAGCAGGCGAGCTTCATCTGGCGCGAACGCGACTTTGCCGAGCGCCTCAACACCGCCGCCGCCGAAATCCTCCATATCGACCAGCTCAAGCGCGGCGCCACGCTGCACAAGCAGCAAATGGTGCAGGACCGCGACAACCACATCGAACAGACGACACGGATCAAGGCAGTGGAAAATTTTCTTGCTAGCAAGTTCACCGCCGAACAACTCTACACACGCATTGAAACTCGCCTCGTCGATCTGCAGAAGCGCGCCTGGTCGATGGTGCTGGATGCCGTCGAACAGGCGCAGGCCTGCTATCGCTACGACTGGCAGACAGACCCGCCGGACCTGCCTTCTAATCTCTGGGATGCATCGCTGCGCGGCTTCTATTCTGCCGATCCGATGCGGCTTGCGCTCAGTCAGTTGGAGGCCTCCTATCTGGAGCAGGCGCGGCGTGGTCCCGAGTTGACGCGCCATTTCTCGCTCAAGGACATCAATCCCTGGGCACTGGTCAAGCTGCGCGAAACCGGCTCCTGCGACTTCGCGCTTGACGAGGCCTTGTTCGATCTCGACAATCCCGGACATTATTTCCGGCGCATCCACTCGGTGGCGATTTCGATTGCCGGCGTCACTGGGCCTTATACCCCCGTCAACGCTACACTGCGGCAGAACTCGAACGCGGTCCGCATCAAGGTCGAGACGACGCCGACGAGCACAAGTTATCCCCGCACCGGCGACGGGGACGAGCGCTTCAAAACGATCAGCCTGCCGTTCGAGCAGATGATGGTCTGCAGCACTGGTCGGGAAGACACCGGCATGTTCGACACCTCATTCACGGACGATCGCTACCGGCCGTTCGAAGGGACCGGCGCGATCTCGGACTGGACCCTGTCACTGCCGCGAGATTTTCCGCTGTTCGATTATCGGACGATTTCGAACGTCGTGATCCATATCCGCTATACAGCACGAGATGGTGGTGCCATGCTTACCAGCGCGGCGACCGGCGCCTTACGCAAGGCTTTCAACGAAATCAGGCACGAGGCGGCAAAGACCGGTATCTATCGCCTCATCAGCCTGCGACACGACCGGCAGGACGATTGGCACCGTTTCCGCGGCGCTACGGCGCCGACCACCTTGCAGGTGGAGCGCGAGGTGCTGCCGCACCAGTTCCGCGACATCGCCAAGCGCGCCGAAACGGGCAGTGCGATGTTGATCGTCAAGCGCGACAGCGAAGCCAATGTGGCAAATGCGACTTCAGTCGAACTCGACAGCGATGCCAACGAGGCTTGGACTGTGACGATCCCGCCGCCGACCGACGACGCGATTGAGGACATCTACCTGCTCCTGAAATTCACGTTGCCCGACGCGTAGGCGCGTGCGTTGGATCGAGCCCGGAAATTGTCACGCAGGTTCAACCCGTGTTTCACAACATAGGAAGGAACCCGATGAGATTGTCGCTTTAGATTCGAAGGCGACCCCCTGCCCTCACTTGCCCTCCACGCCGAAGCTACATTCATCGCCGTGTTCCCGGTGATACATTATGCGATCCTAAGCGCACAAATCCGGAACATACGGAGATTGCGGCCTTTCTGCCGATTAAGGCCGGGGGGAACTTACTTGTCCGTCAAAGCCCACGAATGTCGCCAGGCCTTGACGGCGAATAACAAGAGAATCGCCGAGAGTGCGGGAAGCCTAATGTTCGTATCTGCCTCAAGGTCTGACTTCAACGGGACGTGAAGCCATCCAGGAAGCTCTTCAGCAGACCCGGCAGCGCGGGTGACGGATAGCCTCCTTCCTGAACCACCAAGGTTTTATTACACAGCTTGCAAAGGCGCTCGCCCATGCGTCGAAAACCCTCCTCATCGACATTCATGCAGGCGAAAGGGTCAGCGGATGAGGCGTCCAGCCCCAGTGCAACGATCAGTACGTCGGGCGAGAATTTCCGGACGCTGTTGCAGGCAAGATCAACGGCGGCAAGATAGGCTTCACTGTCGCACAATAGTTGCACGGGAAAGTTGTAATTGAATCCAAGCCCCTTCCCCTCCCCCTGTTCATCGACGTAACCTGAATAATATGGATAGAGATACGCCGGATCGCCGTGCACTGAGAGCGTCAGTACGTCCGCTCGATGGTAGAAGATCGATTGCGTCCCATTGCCGTGGTGAACGTCAACATCGACGATCGCAACCCGCAATCCGCGCTGGGCGGCAAGCTCCGCAGCGATCGCAGTATTGTTGAGGTAGCAGAAACCACCAGCTTTATCGGCGTAGGCGTGGTGACCGGGCGGACGGCAAAGCGCATATACCATGTCTTCGCCATTCAAGACCCGCGTCATTCCCTCAACTGCGGTATCGGCGCTTGCGCGCACCGCTTCCCAGGTCCCGTCAAGAACGACACAACTGGCATCCGCCTGAAAATATCCAGCACGGCCAAGAATATCGATCGGCTTGCGGTTCATCCGGACGGTCGGGTGGACGCTGGCACGCATCTCCGGCCCATTGGCCGAAGATTTCTTCCATTCCGAAAACCCGTTCTGAAGGAAATCCAGGTAGTCGGCATCGTGGACCGCCGCGATCGCGTCTCGACTATGCGCAGTCGGGGCAACTAGTCTGATGCCGCAGTCTCTCAGGCCCAGCTTCAATAATTCGATACGTTGCGGCTGTTCCGGATTTGGGGCGAGCCCTCCGCCAGCCAGCCGGGTTAATGGCCGGTGAGCCGCCTGCCGATCGTCGCATATTGCCAGCATTCGTTCTCCCTCAGTGAGACATCTCGCTCAGTCGAGCTTCCCGCCCGAACGGGTGTAGTCATCCAGAGCCGTATCGAGCGCGCGCTTGAAACGATCGGCGATTTGGTCGATCTGTTGCGTGGTTGCGATGAGCGGCGGCGCAAAGGCAATGGCCGAACCAAGCGAGCGGCAAACGAGGCCGTTTTCGAAGGCGTGGTTCTGGACGCCAAGTCCGAACTGCAGTTCGGGCGAAAATGCCTCACGGCTCCTTTTGCTACGCACCAGTTCCACGCCCCACATCAGGCCGACGCCACGGACCTCCCCTACTAGCGGGTGATCCATGAGAGGGTGCATGAGCTTGCCCATGTGCTCCCCAAGCGCTTTAACGCCGTCGATAATGCCGTCTTCCTCGTAGATGCGCAAAGTTTCGACCCCGACAGCACAGGCCACCGGGTGAGCACCATAGGTGTATCCGTGGCCGAAGACACCGATCTTCTCGCTCTGTGCCCTCATGCCTTCATAGATGCGCTCCGAGAGGAGGATTGCCGACAGCGGCATATATGCGGACGTCAATGCCTTCGCGCAGGTGATTATATCGGGTCGCATCTCATAGGTCTGCGCCCCCCACCAGTTGCCAGTTCGACCGAAGCCGGTGATGACTTCGTCGGCGACCAGGAGGACGTCGTGCTTCTTCAGGACCTTCTGGATCTTTTCAAAATAGGTCTTCGGGGGGAGCACCACACCTCCGGTGCCCATGGCGGGTTCAGCGAAGAAGGCCGCGACGGTATCGGGCCCCTCAGCAACGATCAGCGCGTCAAGTTCATCGGCCAGACGCGTTGCAAACTCCTCTTCAGTCTCGCCTGGCAAGCCATCACGATAAAAATGTGGGCAGGTCACATGCAGGAAGCCGTCGAGCGGTAGGTTCCAGTCGCGGTGTAGATGCGGCAGGCCGGTAATACTGGCGGATGCGATTGAGGTGCCGTGATAGGCGCGCTTGCGAGCAATGATCTTCTTTTTTTCCGGGCGCCCCTGCGAGTTGAAGTAGTACCAAACGAGCTTGACTGCGGTGTCATTGGCTTCCGATCCGGAGCTCTGAAAGAGAACCTTCGACATTGGCACTGGCGCCAACCGCAGCAGCCGATCGGACAACTCAATGGCCGGCTCCGTCGTTCGATGGGCGAAATTCTGGTAATAAGGCAGAGTATTCATCTGGCGCGTCGCGGCCTCGACCAAGCGCTTTTCGCTCATGCCGAGAGCGGCGCACCAAAGGCCCGACATCCCTTCGATGTACTGCTTACCGTCATCGTCGTAGACATAAGCGCCCTCGCCGCGCGACATGATCGTCGGGCCTAGCTTCTCGTGCAAAGCGAGATTGGTCTGCGGATGGATCTGCACGGCAATATCGAGCGCGCGAAGCGAATTCTGAAGCATGGTTTCCTCCTAAGGGCGACTGCTGCCAGTCGTTGAATGATGGACCGCGAAGCTCAATGTTCGGAGGCCCTGGCCTTCGGCCTTTTGACGAACTGCGCGCTTATAAGGATCACGATCGAGGCAACCACCAGCATGGACGAAATAGCAGCCACGGTCGGGTCAACTTGGTCGCGGATGTTGGCGAACATGCGCTTGGTGAGCGTCGAGTTGGCGCCGCTGGAGACAAACAACGACACGATTACCTCGTCGAATGAAGTAATGAAAGCAAACAGCATCCCGGAGAAGATGGAGATCTTGATCTGCGGCAGGGTGACGGTGAAGAAGGCCAAGGCCGGCGATGCACCAAGGCTGCGGGCGGCCCGCTCCTGGTTAAAGTCGAAACCCTGGAGACCATTGGTCACGGCAATCATGACAAAGGGGATTGCAAGCGTCGTATGGGCCAGGATGAGGCCCGTCAGCGTATTGTTCATGCCAAGCTTCGCGAAGACAAAGAACACGCCTATCGCCACAAAGATCAGCGGTACCATCATTGGCAGGATGAGAACGCTGCGAATGACGAAGTTGAACGGGTTCGTCGACTTGAAGAGGCCATAACTTGCTAGCGTTCCCAGGATCGTCGCCAAGAGAGTAGTGGCGCCAGCCACTTTGAACGAGACGATTGCCGATTGCCGCCACTCTGGCGAGGAGAAGAACGTATCGTACCAGCGAAGGCTGAGCGCACGGGGCGGAAACTCGAGATATTGGGAATCCGAAAAGGACATCGGAATGACGATCAGGCACGGGATGATCAGGAAGGCCAAGATGATCCCAACGAAGATATAGAGCCAGAGCCGCTCGCCGTGGGTGATCTGGCTGGAGGAGGCCGGAAATTTCAGCATCAGACGCCTCCTCTGTTAACACTGGCGGCTTTGAACAGCGCGTTTACAATCCACAGAATGGTGCCGGTGACAACGAGCAGGACTACGCTCAGAGCGCTGGCCGCCCCCCAGTTTGCAAATTTGGCGATCATGTCGGCGATCTGGGTCGACCACATCGCCACTCGCCCTCCGCCAAGCAGAGCCGGCGTCAGATAGTAGCCGAGGCACAGCACGAAGATCAGCGCCACACCTGTCGCCACGCCCGGTAGGGACAAGGGCAGAAACACCTGCCGAAACGCCTGGGCCGGCGAAGCTCCGCAATTGGACGCCGCTCGCAACAAGATGGGGTCGATCGTTTTCATTGAGGCATAGAGGGGCAGGATCAAAAAGGGCAGCATGATGTGCACCATGCCGATGATGGTACCCGTCAGATTGTTGACGAGTGGCAGCGGCTCCGAGATCAACCCAAGATTCGTCAGCCAGTTGTTGATGAGGCCCTGGCGCTGCAGGAGAACGAGCCAGGCATAGGTGCGCACCAGAACCGACGTCCAGAAGGGTAGGATGATGAAGATCATCAAAATTTGCGCCACCCTCTCCGGCAGTTGGGAAAGAAGGTACGACACCGGGTAGCCGAGTACGACGCAGACGACGGTGACGATCGCCGCGACCTTGAAGGTCGTCAGAAAGCTGTCGACATAGGCGGGGCGCAGTAAACGCGCATAATTTTCTGCCGACAAAGCGCCCGATGCGTCATAGAGCGACATCCACGCGAGCCAGGCGAACGGGATAATAAGCACCAAGACGACCAATACGAACGCGGGAGCAGACAGCCCAATAAAGGTAAGCCCTGTTCTGCGGCGGGACCGCTGCAGGACGTCCGTATTGAGTTCAATTGAGGGCATATGAGTTTCCGCCATAGTCATGAGCGGGCCCCGTCGATGATGACGCTGGACTCTGGCGTCATCCAAAGGGCGAGGCGATCGCCCGGTTTCGGCAAGGAGGTCGTTTCCGCGCCGGTATGGCGGATAGAAATCTCCGTGCTTTGGGGCAGTTCGACGGACACCATATGGCTGTCGCCAAGGTAAATCACATCGATGACATTGCCTTCGATCCGATTGTCCCGCTCGGGAGTGCCGTGCCAGCGCAACCGCTCCGGGCGCACCATCAGGAAGATGTCGCTTGAGGCCTTTGCCGGTGCGGCGCGAACTTTCAGTGGTCGACCGCTCAAGGCGAAATCCGAGCCATTCTTTTCTACCGGGACGAATCGGGTATCGCCCATGAAGCCAGCAACGAACTTGCAGTTCGGCGAGTCATAAACGGCCCTCGGCGTATCCAGTTGGATGATGCGGCCGCGATCGAGAACGGCGATGCGGTCCGACATGGTCAGCGCTTCCTGCTGATCATGAGTCACATATATAGTCGTCATGCCGAGCGTGCGATGTAGACGCTTCAGTTCGACCTGCATATGTTCGCGCAAATTCTTGTCGAGCGCCGACAAAGGCTCATCCATTAGAAGGAGCTTTGGTTCGAAAACGATGGCGCGTGCCAGTGCGACGCGCTGACGCTGACCGCCTGAGAGTTCGTGAATGCGTCGGCCGGCGAGATGGGCCATATGCACGGTTTCGAGCGCTTTTGTCACCTTCGACCGAATCGTCGAGGCATCCGCCTTTCTGAGCTTCAGCGGATAGGCGACATTGGCGAAAACGTCCATGTGCGGAAACAAAGCATAGCTCTGGAACACCATGCCGAGATCGCGCTTATGCGGCGGCCGCGCGATGAACTCGGTATTGTCGACCAGTAGACTACCGCTGTCCGGTCTCTCGAAGCCGGCAATGACATTCAGGAGCGTGGTCTTACCCGAACCCGAGGGGCCGAGAAGCGTCAGGAATTCCCCGGCGGCAATATCAAGAGATATGCCGTCCAACGCCTTGTAGCTCCCATAGGCCTTATAGATCTGGCGGATCGAAACTGCACCCGATGTCATTGCCGTTCTCCGTATGCGATCGACGTCAGTTCGACATCAACAGGCTGTAGTCCTCGCGGACGAGGACATTATTGTCGCGCCACCAGTTGGCGTTCAAAAAGGTTTGCTTCTTGACATTTTCCGGTGACATGTTCGACTTGGCCAGCACCTCGGGCGCGAACTTCTTGACTTCGAAGGCGCGGCTGTTCGTTGGACCGTAATATGGCATCATTTCCGGAATCCGCGCCTGGACTTCAGGAGACACAACGCCAGCGATGAACTTCTGCGCCGCCTCGACATTCTGCGATCCCTTTAGAATGGCGAGGCAGCCGTAGCCGAGAATGGCGTCCTGATAGGTGAACTCGACGGGGGCACCATCCTTGATGACATTGGCAACACGGCTACCCCAAATCGCCATTATGTCCACTTCTTTGTCCTTGATCAGCTGCGCAGACTGTGCGCCGGAGGACCACCAGACGGCGACATTCGCTTTAATCTTGTCCAGAGAGGCGAGCGCGCGCTTGGTGTCGAGCGGATAGAGCTTATCCTTCTCAACACCGTCAGCCAGGAGTGCAATCTCCATCATTTCCTGCGGATAGCTGCTCAGCGCACGACGGCCTGGGAAATTCTCCACGTCCCAAAGATCCTTCCAGCCTTGCGGCTTTTTGTCCTTGTATACGTCTGTGCGCCAGGCGAGCACTACCGAATACGTGTTCGTTGCGATCCAGTTGTCACCGTAGCCGAGCTGATCGAAACCAGCGGTGTCGATCACCTTGTAGTCGAGCGTTTCGAACAGGCCTTCTTTTCCGCCAACGGCGCATTCGTCGGCGCCGAGATGCACCACATCCCATGTCGGTGAACCGGATTGTACCTGTACCCGTACCGCCGCCAGGCCGTCATGGGTTTCCTCGCGAAGTTGGACCCCGGCCGCATCGGCCGCTGGCTGCCAGATCGTGTTGCGCAGGTCCGTCTGTAGATTGCCGCCAAAGCCAGCGATCGTCAGTGTCGCGTCGGCGGCAATGGCAGGCGCCGCCATCGACGCAATAATGGCCGCACCAATGAGGCAGGCCGATTTATGCCGCAGTGAAATCATTTTTGCTCCTCCACGAAAACAGATCGGACCGCCCCGCCGCTCCTCTGGCGAGATCATCGCGGTCGACAAGTCGTCGGCCACATGCCAATCTAGTTGACGAAATTAACTACATTGTTCACGCTGTCAACTAATTTTCTGCGAGATCTCGGCGAAGCTGGCGTCGCCGAAAGAAATCGATCAGAAAAGAGACCGATTCACACCCGGAGGGGAAACGCCGTGCGGAACCGCGATCAGCTTAATGAAAAATCAGGGGACTACTTCGACCGACTCCACGAGCAGTCGGAAAAGGAACCCGATATCCGCGACCTCTTCAGTTTCCAGCTTCAGCGCTTGGCAGGCCTTTCGACCCGTATTGCAGCCCTTTCCATTCGGCCCAAATATGGCATTACGCCACGAGAGTGGCGCGTTCTTGCAGTTCTAAAATACCTTGGAGAGGTGCCGCTACAGGAACTGGCGAAACATAGCGGCCTCCTGAAAAGCCAAATGAGCCGCACTGTTTCGACAATGATTGAGCGCGGCTACATTAGGAAGACCGCCAACCCGCAGGACGGGCGCAGCATCCTGCTGACGCTAAGCCCAGAAGGCTTGGCCCTTTCGCGAAGCATCCTCGAAGACTCTTTCGAGCGAAACGAGGCAATGCTCGCTACCTTGAGCCGTGCCGAGCAACAAATCCTTGTAGAGCTCTTGCGCCGCGTTACCCGAACAAGCAGCAAATATTACCACGAATTGCGCAACACCGCCTCACAATCGGACCTGAAGAGCCTGGAGGAAGAGTGAGGCATGTCATTGCATGGGCAAGAAACTAGTTGACAGTGTGAACGAATAAATACATTTCTGTCGTCAAGCCGAACGGAGGTGAGGCATGGCGAGCGAAATCAAAATCTGCGAATGCTTTGCGCGAGATGGACTGCAGCACGAGACCGTTTCGACGTCTGCGGCCGAGAAGATTGCGTTGATCAATGCATTCTCGGATGCCGGCTTTCCCCGGATTGAGGCGACGAGCTACAGCAGCCCGGTGCACGTCCCTGTCTTTGCGGACGCGTCGGAGGTTCTGGCCGGCATCACCAGACGCCAGGGTACTCGATACAAGGCCACCTGCCCCAACATCAAAGCTGTTCAGCGCGCGATTACCGATCTCGATACCGGACATGGCGCTGACGAAATCAGCCTCCTGGTTTCTGCCACCGAAGCCCACACCCAGCGCAACCTTCGAACCACCCGCGAAGCGCAGTGGGCGAATGTTGCGGAAATGGTGAAATTGGCGGACGGCCGCTTCCGCCTAATCGGGGTGATTTCCATGGCGCTAGGCTGCCCCTTCGAAGGCAAGGTAGATCCGTCGAGCGTGCTCGCCGATCTTGCCCACTTTAAGAACCTTGGTGTGGATCATGTCTCCGTCTGCGACACGACAGGTCATGGCACGCCGGCCTCGATAAAAAGTCTCTTCAAGCGGATTGCCGGCGAATTGCCGGATATGACGCCTATCGCTCATTTCCACGACAGTCGCGGAACGGGGCTCGCCAACTGCTACGCCGCCTATGAGGCAGGCTGCCGCTGGTTCGACAGCGCCATCGGCGGCGTCGGGGGACATCCGGCGCAGATAAAGTACGGTGAGGGCTTTACGGGCAATGTCGCCACAGAAGACCTCGTTAACCTGTTCGAAGCCGAAGGTATCGATACGGGTCTCGACTTGGAGAAACTGCAAGAAGCCTCCCGTCACTGCGAGGCCGTCCTCAAACGTGAACTCTTGAGCCGGGTCGCACGCAGCGGCTTCGGCCATCTGGCAGCATAGGGTTAGGGCATGAGCAATCGATCTTCCTCCGTTCTTCTCGTCGAGACTCGCGGCGCCGTGCGCATCGTTACGATGAACCGCCCTGACAAGCTCAACGCTTTGAATACCGAACTCACCCGAGCGATCCACGACGCGCTTTTGGCCACGGATGAGGATCCGGCGATCCGCGCGATCGTGCTGGCAGGTAGTGGCCGCGGTTTTTGCGCGGGCGCCGACCTGTCCGAGTTCGATGCGCTGACGCCGGAAAACCAAGATCTGGTTGAAAAGCGCGCTGATCTGACTTGCCGGACGCAGGCGATGATGCAGAGCCTGTCGAAGCCCATCGTTTCTGCCGTACAGGGCGCAGCTGTCGGCGGCGGTGCGGGGCTTGCCATCGGCTGCGACATGATGGTGGCGGCGACGAACCTGAAATTCGGCTATCCCGAGCTGAAGCATTCCATCGTGCCGGCACTCGTCATGACCGGCCTACAGCGGTCGCTCGGCCGCAAGGCTGCCTTTGAGATGATCAGCCTCGGTCGCCTGATCGGTGCTAACGAAGCTATTTCGCTCGGCCTGTGCAATCGCGTCGTGGCTCCGGAGGAGGTCGTCGCAACGGCCGTGGAGATCGCGGAAGTTTGGGCGGCGGCTAATCCGCTCGCCATGTCGGCCGCAAAGGCGCTCTACTATCAGGTGGCAGACCTCCCCTACCCTCAAGCCATGGCCGCGGGCCGAGAGCTTAATGCTAAAATGCGCAGCTTCCGCACGGAGGCCAAATGAAACCGCTTGAAGGCATCCGTATTCTGGACTTCTCTCGCGTCCTGGCAGGCCCGATGGCGACCCAGATTCTCGCTGAATTGGGCGCAACTGTCACAAAGGTGGAGCGGCCGGGTGGCGGCGATGAATCGCGCGTCTTCGAGCCGCGTCTTCCCGGCGGCGAAAGTGCCTACTTCTTTGCTTTCAATCGCGGCAAGCGTTCCTTGACGTTGAACCTGAAATCCTCGAAAGCGCAGGAGATCGCAGCACGGCTTGCAGCACAGCACGATGTGGTGCTGGAGAACTTCCTGCCGGGCGACATGGATCGCTTCGATCTTGGCTACGGCAAACTCTCGGCGCTCAATCCAAGCCTGATCTACGTTTCCACCACCGGCTTCGGCCAGACCGGGCCCTATCGGGAGCGTGCCGGCTACGACACGGTGTTTCAAGCATTGTCCGGTATCATGCACCTGACTGGCCATCCCGATACGCCGCCGGCCAAGGCTGGAGTGCCGATCGCGGACTTAACCGCCGGCCTGTGGATCGCGATCGCCATTCTGACCGGCCTCATCGGCAGGGGCCGCAGTGGTAAGGGGTGCCATATCGACCTTGCCATGATGGATGTGCAGGCAAGTCTGCTTGCATTGGCCGCCGCGCGCCTTTTCGCCTTGGATGAAGATATCGGCCGCTCGGGCACAGAGCATCCGGGCCGCGTTCCCTCAGCAGCCTTCCAGTGCCGCGATGGTGGATGGCTGCATATCAGCGGCAGCGATCAGCATTGGGGACGACTATGTGATGTGCTCGGCCTGCCAGAGCTCGGCGCCGATCCCGCCCTCGCCAAGAATGGTGGGCGAGTGGCCAATCGAAAACGAGTGATGGACGAGATGCGCACGGCGATCGCGGCACGTGAGCGCGAGCCGCTGGCAGAAGCGCTGCGCGCCGTCGGCATCCCGGCCGGCGAAGTCAACACGACGCGGCAAATCCTTGACGATCCGCATATGCGGGCGCGCGGTATGGTAGGTACGTTCGACCACCCGGCAGAGGGCACGTTCAAGGCGCTTCGCACCCCTGTGATTTTCGAAGGCTTCGACTCCCCCGAGATAGGCTGTCCGCCGCTGCTCGGCGCGGATACCGACACCATTTTGAAAGACGAGATGAACCTGACCGACGCCGAGATCGCGGCGCTTCGGAAGGAAGGAGCGATCGGATGAGCTTCGATGCTGTATCGGTAACGCAGGACGGGGCCGTCGCGCGCGTTGTCCTGAACCGCCCGCAGTCCCGCAACGCGGTCAATCTTGAAATGTGCATCGCGCTTCGCGAGGCATTTCAACGCCTGGACTCAAAGCCGGACGTTCGGGTTATCCTGCTCTCAGCCAACGGTCCGGTCTTTTGTGCAGGCGCCGATCTGAAGGAACGCACCGACAAGGACGAAGCTTGGGTGCTCGCTCGCCGGCAGGCCTCCTTCGCCGCTTATGACGCGATCGGTCGCTGCGGTAAGCCGATTGTCGCGCTGACGCAAGGGCCGGTCGTCGGTTCTGGCGGCGAGATTGTCATGAGTTGCGACTTCGTCGTCGCATCGCAGAAAACCACCTTCCGCTTCCCGGAGCCACAATGGGGGACCGTCGGCGCCACCCAGCGGCTCCAGCGGGTGATTGGACGCATGAACGCCAAGGAACTCCTCTTCACCGGCCGAACCATGCCGGTGGAAGAAGCCTATCAACGCGGGCTCGTTTCGCGGGTCGTGCCGGCTGACGAACTCGAGAAGGTTGGTCAGGAAATCGCCGAGAGTATTGCCGCAGCACCACCTCTTGCCATGGCTTTGTCCAAGCAGGCCGTTGATCTCGGCTATGAAACCAATCTCAGCAACGGTATCCGCATCGAGATGGCAGCAATCGAACGCTGCCTTGCCGATGGCGACTGGCGCTCCGGTATCGAAAAGTTCTCCGAAGTCTTTGGCAGTGAGAGCGGCACATGAGCGACCTCGATCTCCAAGCCACTTGCCCCTTAACGATCTCTGCCGCTCTACTCCGTTCGGCGACAATTGCGCCGGATGTCGAAGCGATTGTCGCAAGCGATGGAAGACTGACATATCAGGATCTGGAAACGAGGGTTGCCGACGCCCGCGATGCGCTTGCAGCAGCGGGCGTGCGCAAGGGAGATCATGTCGGGCTGTGCCTCGGCAATTCCGCCGAATGGGTCGTCATCTTCCTGGCGATCGGATCCATGGGGGCCGTGACCGTCCCCATCAATACCCGCTTCGTTGCCGCCGAAATGGCGTATGCGCTGAAACAGTCGCGCGTGACCACGCTCGTTACCTGCGATCGTTTTCTCAAGATTGACTTCATCGCAATGCTGCGCGAGGTATGTCCAGGCCTGGATGGTGCGCTCCCCCACGGTGCCTTGCCAGACCTGCAGCGAGTTCTGGTGATTGGGGACGATGTTCCTTCTGCCGCGGAAAACTGGCGGGAGCTGTGCGCAAGCACGCTGGTGCGCACGAAACCAGAGGACGACGCCGACGACGTCCTCCTCGTTCAATACACATCCGGCACAACCTCCTTCCCCAAGGGCGTGTTGCTTCGGCATCGTAACATGTTGCCGAATGCCTTCTTCTCAGGCCTGCGAATGGGGTTGCGGCCTGGAGACCGTTTCCACAGTGCCCGCCCCTTTTTCCATGTAGCGGGCACCACGCTGTCCATCCTGTCATGTTTGCAGCACGCGGCTACGCTGGTGAGCATGGACCGCTTCGAGCCCGGCGAGGCGCTCCGCCTGATGGAAAGGGAACGCTGCACGCATTTCTCCGGTAACGACACGATGGCGCTGATGCTCCTGACGCATCCCGACCTTCCGTCGCGTCACCTCAACCTGCGCGGCGCCTGGCTTGCGGCCTCCCCCACGATCGTTCGCCGTGTGATCGACGAGCTCGGCGCACGCGAATGCGTCGTTGGCTACGGGTTGTCAGAAGCCTCTCCCAATGTGGCGCAATCTTGTTGGTGGGAGCCAGAGGAAGTTCGGGTCAGCGCCGCCATGCGAGTTCAAACCGGCATCGATGTCCGCATCCGCACTGAACAGGGGCGTGATGCAGGACCGGACGAACCTGGCGAGATCCAGGTGCGCGGCTGGAACGTCATGAAGGGTTATTTCGACAAACTGAAAGAAACCGCAGCCGCGCTGTCCGCCGATGGCTGGTTATCGACCGGCGACCTCGGTGCGCTGGACCCCTCCGGTCGGTTACGGTTTCTCGGCAGAGCGAAGGATATCGTCCGGGTGGGCGGCGAGAACGTATCGCCCGCCGATGTCGAAAACGTGTTGCATCAGAACAAGCTGATCCGCCAGGCGGCCGTGGTCGGCGTACCGGACGAACGGCTAGTCGAAGTTACCGCCGCCTTCATAATTCTCAACGACGGCTGCGCGACGACACCGGCGGAGATCATCGAGTGGTCGAAGCGGGAAATGGCGGGCTTCAAGGTGCCGCGCCACGTCTGGATCGTCGAGGATTTCGAGTCGATTGGCATGACCGCCAGCTCCAAAATTCAGAAGAAGCACCTTGTCGCCTACGCGCGCAAACTCGTGGGCATCGAGGGCTGACATGCGCATCGAGACAAACGTCACCAAATTGCTCGGCATCGACTTGCCGATCATTCAGGCAGGTATGTCCTGGGCGTCTTCCAACTCGGCATTGCCACTCGCGGTGTCGAATGCCGGGGGCCTTGGTGTTCTTGCTGCCGGCCCCATGTATCCTCATGATCTCGAAGATGCAATCGACGAGATCAGGGCGGGAACTGATCGTCCTTTCGCCGTCAACCTGCCCCTCTACCGCCATGGCGCTGACGCGATCATCGACATGCTCTTGGCAAAACGCATCCCGGTGTTGATTGCTTCCCAGGGCGGGCCGAAGAAGTACATCGATCGGTTCAAGGCCGCCGGAACGATCTGCTTGCATGTCGTCTCGGGTGAGGTTCATGCCCGCAAGGCAGCTGACGCAGGCGTCGATGGGTTGATTGCGGTTGGCGGCGAGGCCGGAGGTCATCCGCCTCCGGAACTGGTTTCTACACTCGTTCTCGGTCGGGCGATCGCCAAGGCCGTGCCCGAGATGCCCCTGATCCTTTCTGGCGGGTTTGCCGATGGCTCCGGGCTCGCTGCCGCTCTCTCGCTCGGGGCGGGTGCTGCGCAATTTGGCTCGCGCTTCATGATGTCGCGCGAGGCACGTCTGCATCCGGCCTATCAGGATATGCTAGTGAAAGCCGGAGTTGCCGACACGATGGTGGTCGGACGCGGTTTCGGGGTCATTCGCGTTATTCGCAATCAGTTCGCAGAAGGGATGGCCAGGGCCGAAACCGAAGGACTTTCCGACGATCAGCGCAAGGCGGTCTTCGTCGCCAGTTCTCTAAAAGCCGCGGCCCTCGACGGGGACGTAAGTGGGGGCAAGGTGGAGGCCGGCCAGAGCACGGGGCTCGTCTCCGAAGTTCTGCCTGCGGCCGAAATCGTCACCCGTATCGCGAAGGAATATGTGCAGGTCGTAAGCAGCCTGCCGAACGCCGTCTATGACGGAAATTCGAAGGAAATAAGCAATGTTGGATAAACCGCTTCTGATTGACGGAACCTGGCGCGCGCCTTCTGGTAGCCGCACAACCGAGGTCAAGAACCCGGCAACCGGACAGGTCATTGCGCGACTGCCTGTCTGCGAACGAACCGATCTCGATGAAGCGCTGGCCGCCGCAGACAAGGGCTTTGAAATCTGGCGAAAGACGACAGCTCTGGAACGCTGCCGCGTCATGCTGCGCGCAGCCTCTTTGGTTCGCGAACGCGCAGAGACAATCGCTCAGCACATGGTGCGTGAACAAGGCAAACCGCTGGCGGAAGCACGGGGCGAGGCCAATGCAGCGCCGGAGCACATCGAATGGCATGCGGAAGAGGCTCGCCGCTCCTACGGTCGGGTGATCCCCTCGCGCATTCCTGGCGCCAGGCAAATCGTGGTCAAGGAGCCGGTCGGCCCCGTTGCCGCCTTCTCTCCCTGGAATTTCCCGATCAATCAGCTGGTTCGCAAGATTTCCGCCGCACTGGCGGCCGGCTGCTCCGTGATCGCGAAGCCACCGGAAGAAACGCCATCCGCCTGCATCGAGCTCGCTAAGGCATTCCAGGACGCTGGCGTGCCAGATGGCGTCGTAAACATCGTCTTCGGCATCCCAGCCGACGTCTCCGAATATCTTATTGCATCGCCGATCATTCAGAAGATCTCCTTTACTGGCTCGGTTCCGGTCGGCAAGGCGTTGGCTGCGGCGGCCGCCTCGCACATGAAACGTTCGACGATGGAGCTCGGCGGACATGCCCCCTACATCGTTGCGGCGGACGCAGATATTGCAGCCGCCGCAAAGCTCGGCGTCATGCTGAAGTATCGTAACGCCGGTCAGGTCTGCGCATCGCCAACCCGCTTTTATATCGAGGATTCCGTCTACGACAGCTTCAAGGATAGCTTCGTCGCCGGAGCCAAGGCGCTCAAGGTCGGTGACGGACTGGCAGAAGACACGCAGATGGGTCCGCTGGCTAACCCGCGGCGTCTCGATGCGATGGAAATGTTCGTCGAGGATGCAGTGGCAACCGGCGCGAAGCTGGAATGTGGTGGCCGACGCATTGGCAATGCCGGCTTCTTCTTCGAGCCGACGGTGTTGTCCGATGTGCCGGAAGGGGCACGCATAATGAACGAGGAACCCTTTGGGCCGCTGGCTGCACTGGTTCGTGTCAGCTCTGTCGATGAGGCGATCAAGCGCAGCAATCGCTTGCCCTTTGGCTTGGCCGCCTTCGCATTTAGCCGCTCGCTGGCGGTGGCTGACCGCTTCGCGTCCGAGCTTGCAGCCGGCATGGTGTCGATCAATCATTTCGGCATTGCCGCGGCGGAGACGCCGTTCGGGGGCATCAAGGATAGCGGCTATGGCAGCGAGGGCGGGGCGGAAAGTCTCGATGCCTATCAAACCGTGAAATTCGTCAGCCACATCGGCGCCTGAGGCCTCTTCAGTGTGCTGAACATCGTTCGGCGCATTCTATCTCTGGGCCGTGGAGGATCAGACAGCGGATGAAGACTTTCGATTACATTGTGGTGGGAGGCGGTTCAGCCGGTTGCGTAGTTACAAACCGGCTTGTCCAGGCGGGCAAAAGCGTCCTTCTGCTGGAGGCAGGTCCGCGGGACAATACGCCCTTCATCCACATCCCCGCCACTTTTGTACGCGTGATCGGTTCCAAGCGTACATGGATGTACGAAACAGAACCCGAACCAGGTGCCAATGGCCGTGTTCTTGTTGTGCCACAGGGCCGAACCCTCGGCGGGGGCTCCTCCGTCAATGCAATGATCTATGTTCGCGGCCAGGCGCAGGACTACGATACCTGGCGTGATCTTGGCTGCGAGGGCTGGGGCTACGAAGACGTTCTGCCGGTCTTCAAGCGCTGCGAGGACAACGAGACACTCGCCGGCGAGTATCACGGGACCGGCGGGCCCTTGAAGGTCTCCGAGCCGCGCCACCGCCACCCGATCAGTTCAGCCTTCGTCCGCGCCGCGCAGGAAGTGGGCCTGCCCTTTTCGCATGACTTCAATGGGGCGTCCCAGGAAGGCATAGGCTTCTACCAGACGACCACGTTTCGTGCCCGTCGCGGATCGACGGCGGCAACCTATCTGAAGGCTGTACGGGGATCACCGCTCCTGACGATCAGTACCGAAAGTGCCGTTCGCAGCATATTGATGGAGAACGGCGCGGCCGCTGGGATTGCTTATCGGACAGCTGACGGTATCGACCACAAGGCGAAAGCAAAAGAAGAGGTCATCCTTTGCGCTGGTGCCCTCGCCACGCCTAAGCTTCTGATGCTTTCCGGCATTGGCCCAGCCGCCCATCTTTCGTCCCACGGCATTCCGGTGCTACGCGATCTGCCTGGCGTCGGAGAGAACTTTCAGGATCACATTACCGCCTCGGTTTATGGCATTACCGACCGGGCGATTTCGCTGAAAGGGCAGGACAGGGGGATACGTGCGGCGGTCAACGGCCTACAATATCTGTTCAACCGCTCGGGGCTGCTCTCGTCGAACGTTGTTGAGACTGGCGGTTTCATCGACACGTCCGGCTGCGGCCGGCCCGACGTACAGTTTCACGTCACACCGGCACTTGTTGGCGATGCGTCGCGCGGCCAGATGGACGGCCACGGCGTCTCTATCAACCCATGTATCCTGCGACCGGAAGCTCGAGGCAAAGTATCGATCAGAAGCGCAAAGGCAGAAGATCCAATCGTTTTCGTCGGGAACAATCTCACCAAACAAGCCGATATCGATACGTTGGTGCGCGGCATCAAGCTAGGCCGCAAGATTCTCGCCGCCCCGGCAATGAAAGCGCTCGGCTTCCGTGAACTGGCGCCCGGGGACGAAGCGCAAACTGACGCTGCGATCGAGTATCACGCGCGCTCCATCGCGAAGACCGTCTATCATCCCTCAGGCACGGCCAAGATGGGTCGGGACGAGATGGCGGTCGTAGATACTCGGCTCAGGGTAATCGGCGTGCCGCGCCTGCGGATAGCAGACGCCTCGATCATGCCGACGCTCGTCAGTGGCAATACCAACGCCCCATCGATCATGATTGCCGAGCGTTGCGCCGACTTTGTGCTCCAGAAGTCGGAGCCCGAGGCTCGTAGATTGAGGTAAGTACCCCACCTAGCACCTGAGCCGGTCGCGCCCGCTCACGCCGCCGGACCTCCCCAGCGAATTCCCGTCGATACATTATGCGATCTTAATAGCCCAGAACGTGAACATCCTCGCAACAAGCCGTCCACGGGGCTCGTGAAGAACTGAAGAACAGCTCTCTTCGGTCCGAGCACGAAGCCGCTGGCGCGGCACTGGCGCCCGTGGTGAGGGTGCAGCAATGATCTGAAGGCCTGCATATTGCGGGTTTGCCTTCCTGGCTGATGATTGGGGTATTCTCAATCTTCAGACAGGAGGTTCCCATGACGGAGGAGAGGACCACCCCGCTGCGCGAGCGGATGATCGACGACGACATGCGCATCCCTGGGCTGGGCGACAATCCCCAGCATGCGCATATTCGGGCTATCAATCAAGGATTTCGCCGGGTTTCTGAAGCGATCACCGGACACCGCCACACCCGACGACCTGCGCGCCTATCAACTGCACATGACCAATGCGGGCGTAACGCCGACGACCTTCAACGCCCGCATCGTGGCGCTGCGGTTCTTTCTCGGCACCGCCTGCGGCCTTGAGGAGATCAAGCGGCATATACATTTCCGGCGGCAGCCGCAGAAGTTGCCCGTTGAGTGTCGAGGAGGTTTCCGACCTGCTGATGGCGGCTCCGGCGCCGGGCCTGAAGTATCGGGCGGCGCTCAGCACCTCCTATGGGGCGGGACTGCGCGCCTCGAAGGTCTGCAACCTCAAGATTAGCGATATCGACAGCGACCGGATGCTGATCCATGTCGAACAGGGCAAGGGGCAAAGGACCGCAAGGTCATGCTGTCGCCCGGGCTGCTGGAACTCTTGCGCGACTACTGGCGCTAAGTGCGGCCGCAGGGTTGGCTTTTCCCCGGCAAGCCGAAGATCAATCCGATCTCGCCGCGGCAGCTCAACTGCGCCTTCACCGCCGCCAAGAACCTGGCCGGGATCGCCAAGCCCGCCACGCTGCACACATTGCGGCACTGCTCGTTGTACGCCCTATGGCTGTCAGCATTCTCATAGTAGTGTTTTGCAAGCGGCGCCTCCCTGCACTAACGCTCAGGCACAGACGATTGGAAGCAGTTCGCGGCTGCATTTCTGCCACCCAGCGGAAACGACCGATCCGGCGCGAGCTTCCTGCCACGTACCAGGAGAGAGCGAAGGTCGCACAGCAACGCGTCAGAACGTCTCCGGCGCTCGAAGCCGGGCGCGCTCAATCGCCTTTACCGGCCGGCGTACTACGTCGAACGTATCCACGAAGCAGACCTGGTTTGCACGTACCGAGCGAAGGGTGGCCGCTAGCGGCCCGCTCGACACGGATGCCTCATCCAGCCGCCAAAAAGGATGCACGAGCACAAATGCTTCATGGCCTCCTCTATGAGGTCTGAACAAAACTGGAAGCCCAAGCGGGCCGTGACGTTCAACCGTCCGGTTGTCCGGGTCCAAACGACGTACCTCTTCGGCCGCTTCCGCCGCGAGCCTTGGCCAGTCCGCCAATTCCGGATATTCAGCCCAACGGCCATCGAGTCCGGCCCGCCAGTCGGGCTCAATAAGAGCGCGAAGGAAGCCCAGACCAAGGCGCCAGTCGAGCAGACCGTGCCAACTGCGGTTATTGTACCGCTGAAGGCAGCGATAGCACGATCTCGCGCAGGCTTGCGGATGATCGTCTTCGAAGAACGGTCGCACCAACCGGTCGCCCCGATCATGGACGAGCGACTCGATCAGACGAGCAATCATGGGCCGTTCCTCCTCAACAGCCGCCAACCGCCGACAGAAGCCGGCGCCGTTCACCAGGTAGTCGGCGACCTGCAACAGGGGCCGCCCGTCCCGCAGCCGCGGCTCAAGCGCCTCGAATTCCTCGGGACCCACATCAAGCTCAAGAGCGGCACGCTGCACGAGCAACTGGGTAGCAGAGATCGCTGCCGCCCGTACGCTGGTCGCATGCGGCTCACGGCTTCCCACCCGGTCGAAGGCCAGTCCAGCTGGAACATGCTCCATGCGGACATAAAGGGAGTCCGTTTTCTTGCGCGACATAAGCCGAATGGTTTCGGGTGCGAGCACAGCGCCGTTAGCGTCCATGGCCCGCTCCCAGCGATTGGTATCTGTGAGCTCGTCGAGCAGTATCGCCTGCCCTCGCAGGCGCGAGATCCACGCTGCCGGATCGTCCTGCACCTTGAGGTTCTTCTGCAACGCCTCGGCGATCACGTAACCTTCCGGCCCGTTCTCACCTACCGGACCGCGATTCCTACGCACGATCCGCGCGCCCGCACCGGTGGCGATGGCCATGTTGGTGGCCGCTATCGCGTTGGTTTCGATGTCCTCGATCTCGCTGGAGGTCTCGCGACGAACCGTCTGGCCGCCGTACTCGTCTTGATCAACCGGCGTTGGTTGGAACGATGTCCGGAACGCCGCTGGTAAGTGATACAGCTCGAACGCTTCGGCCGGCACTTCGACACGGCAGTCACCGCAAGGCCTAGCTTCGAATACTTCGAAGTCTGAAGTGTTGGTGGCGCTGCACCTCGGGCAAGTTGCGATCCAGGCGGTCTCGGTCCACCAAGCGGGTGATCCGCCGGAGATGACCGTAGCCCGGCCATGATTGCTGACTTGAATCAACCCTAACGCGGGCGTGAATCCGATCGATGTGTGCTTTCGCTTGTCGCGGACAAGTGCCCCTCCTGGCGCAAATTCATAGATCGCCAGGTCCATTTCACGATCGATGGTGTCCCAGTCAGGTTCGCCGAGTTCATTCGGCTCTATACCGACGTAAAAGTCCCGCACGCGGGTTGGCATGCCATACATGGGCAGCAAACCCTGCTCTGCCAAAAAACTTGAGAGATTACTGTCGGACGTGCGACCTATCTCAGCGCGCGCTGCGATCTCCGCAATCAGCCGCTCGACGGTCGCGGAATCGAGAAGCGCCTCTCGGCGACCCGGCAACCCTAAGCCAAGGGCGCCGGCAAAAGTACGGCGAACGTTGTCTGTGCCGTGCAGAGCGCGCTCGAGTTGTTCCGCCCAATCTGCTTGCTCATCATAGAATACATGGCAGGGCAGGAATTCTCCGTGGACTTCCGGCTTGGCGTCATCTCCTGGCCAGTTACCTCCATAGGCGTCTCGCATTCTTGCAAAGGCGGCTGTCAGCCACACCTTTCTCAGCAGTCGTAAGGGGATCGCCAGGTGCTCGGTGGTCAGGAAAGGCGGCGGAGGGGCATCGCCCGTGATCGCCTCCGGGTGCGCGAAGTAGTGAAGATCGTGACTGCGGCTCCGACAAAGCGTCGCGGCGATCGAAAATGCTTGCCCGCGTCGGCCGGCTCGTCCGACGCGCTGCTGATAGTTGAACCGCTGCGGCGGCATATTGGCTTGGTAGACGGCTTGCAGCGCACCTATGTCGATTCCTACCTCCATCGTAGTGGTCACCGACAGCAAGTCAATCTCTTTCGCTTTTCGATCGCGCGCAGCTTCGTAGTTGCCCCCACCATCGACGAAGATCCCCCGGAAGCGGCGAAGGCGCTCCGCCGGCGAACGTGTTTGACCTGTGAGTTCTTCGCACCGAAGCCGGAACGCGCGAAGACCTTCCGACGAGCTGCGCTCGATTCTGTTGGCCAGCACGTTTCGGGCTCGTAGGGTCGACACCGGCCCGGTGGCCTGTGCTGGTAGAGATTCCTGACAACGGGTACACACTCCCGTGCCCCGATGAAGATGGGCTCGCGAACAGTTCGAGCACTCGAAGAAGGGGTGATCCGGTCCGACCAGCCGGATCCTTAGCAGCTCCGGCTCGATGAACCCGTTGTGATGACCGAGCGAGGTCAGACGCGACAGCACGTCGTCGAGCTCTACACGCGGATTCCCGGCTGAGCTCGCCGCCGCAAAATCCTGAACCCGCCGCGCTCCGACTGCGTGCCCGTCCGGCCACTCCTTTCGCCTATCGTTTCGTTCCACCCACTTGTTGCCCAAAACCCGGTACGCATCAGCGAAGACGCGCAAATAGGCATCCATTCGGTTGGCACTGTCTTCCTGGCGTGCGAACAGGGTCGGATAGCCGAGACCGGTCTCCTCAAGGGCGAAGTACGTTTTAGAGAACAGTACCTCGTCCACTAAGGGCCGCTGATCACGCGACACGCTCAACCTCGCCTCGGCAATAGCAAGCTGGTCACCCTCGGAGATCCAATCGACGCGTCCTTCGGTGTCGCGAAACAGCTCTTGCCATTCGAATTGCGGCGTCTGCTGGCCAGCCGGCACTACCGCGGGAATTTTGGAGATACCGACGTCGTCTGTCGGATGCATACCGATTCCGACCATTCGGGAGAGTAAAGGGCTCGCTTGAATGCGGGGGGTAGCACCCGCCAAAGGAGGCGTCTCGACTACAGAAGAAAGTGGAATCCGGTCCTGGTCGCCTCGTCGTTGGATCTCGGCCACTCGAGCAGTCAACCGCGCGAGTTCCGTCTCGTCGTTTCTCAGTAGAGCTGCGATCCGCTGGGCGTTCAGTTCGTCGATGGACTCCAGTGGCTCGGCCGCAATCTCGCGCAGAGCTTCGAGCAACATCTGTCGCCGGCTGTCCTGATGGTGTCGCCTTTCGATGTCTAAGGCCGCACGGGAGGCATCTTGACGGCTGTCGGAGAAGACCACAGCCTTGGCGGCGTCCCCTCCCGCGTGCAGCAGTTCGAAGACCTCAGTGGCGACGAGCTGGGAGCTCTTCGCGAAGCCGGTGCGAAAGTTCCGGATCGGCGACTGCCGGAACCTTGAGCTGCGTCCGAAATAGTCCGCGCCGCAGGCGGGGCAGCAGCTGGGTCCGGCGCTACCGGGGCGTCGTAGCTCTCGGCTGCCTGACCGTCGTGGCAGAACGAAGAGCTTGCCCGATACCCGATCAGCACCGACCTGCCCAGCCGCGCTCACTAACCCGTTCCGGGTGTCGAGGACAGCGTCGACCCAGGCCTCTGCCGCGTTGTCGCCTTGCTTGGCCAAGCGGCGGGACGGCCAGAAAATGGCGAACTCTTCGTAGGATAGATCCTCGTAGTTCCCTTCCCCACCGCTTTCTGGAAGCAGCTCAAGGTCTGGAGACGCCGGCAATAACTCGACCTGTAGGCCTGCATTGTTAGGGTTCTCGCCTCGCCGGCCACCAACGAATTCCTCGCCACAGGACTCACAATAGACCAGTTCGAACACACGGCGCAGATTGCCGCCACTCCCAGCGTAAGTTGTACCTCGTTCAACTGTAACACCTACGAACTCCACGCCGCCTTCGGTCGCCGTAGGCGTCGCGAACAGACCCTCGATGCTGCGGATGAAGACATGATTGCGGAAGCTCGTTGTCCCGTCGCGGAGGGTCAGCCCATAGAGTTCCCGTAGTCTCTCCCCAAGCCCACGCAGCAAAGTGAGACCCCGCAGCGCTTTGCTCGACTCTCGCGCCGACCCGCCAAAGATCCTTGTCGCCAGTGCATCGGCGGCTGTCGCGCGTGTCTGCGCTCCGGCACCTACGCGGCAAGCAACCGCCAAGAGCGCGGCCGCTGCCTCTACGGTCCGCTTTACGGCTTCCGACCTGCCCTCGTCACCGCCCGACGGCGCCAGAAGACGGCCGCAAGCGAGCACGGCACTGTCGAGGGAGTCCGAACGCTCCACTCGGCCGACATAGTTTCCGTTCGGAGAGAGCACATCCACGAGAGCTTCGAAGGGCGCTCTGTCGAGCGGTGTAACGACCTCAACTTCGTCAATCTCCGGCTCTCCAGGCACGATGCTCTCGGCCCACCCCTCTTTGCCCTCGGCCCCAGGTGCTCCGGCTTCTGGATGTGTGCCCATCGGCCCGAAGAAGTCGTATAGATATTTCAAACTTCGCCCGCGCTCGACGCCGTCCAGCGGCAGCGAGGCGCTCGACGCAAGGATGCGAAGTTTGTGTCGCATCTCAGGACGATCGAGCCCCAAACGGTGGACGAGTGCTCGAATCAGGCCGGCGACTTCAGTGCCAGCAGACCCACGAACCAGGTGGAGTTCGTCGAGGACCAAAAAGAAATAGGCCCTTTCGTCCTGCTCAAGCCAAGCTCTGGTCTGGTCGAAGATCGGTTGCTCAATCTCGCGTGAGAGCATGGCCCCGAGCATTGAGACGTTGGTCACCAGGAGATCCGGCGGCGTTGCCTGAATGTCCCAGCGGGCGATCAGCTCAGCGCCATCGACCGACGGGAACAAGTAGCGCGTTGGGTCCTCCGTTGGGTGTCTTGCGTCGTGCGCGCGTGCAAGGGCCTGGTCCTCCGCGAAGATTGACAATGCGTCAGACACTCGTTTCACCCTTCGCGCGGCAGCTTCCTGCTCACGTCTCACGTGACTGCGTCTTGGATGATGCAGGTACCCGGCCACGGGCGTGGCGCTGGTATAGCGGGCGAAAAAGAAACGATTGCCCGCGAAGCGGCGATCCATAACCTCATGAGCCTCCGGGGAATCGAAGGCACGCCGAAGTCTCGTGAGCTGGTCCTCGACCAAGGCATTCATCGGGTAGAGGACTAACGCGCGCAGCGCCTTAGGGCGCTCAGCATGCTCATGCTCTCGGTGCAGTTGGAACCGGGTTGGCGTGCTCCTCCACCATTCGTGTTGCAGGTAACCGGGTTGCGGCGCTGGCCAATTCACTGCTTCTTCGGTCAAGGCGGCCAAGATTGGGAGCATGAAGGATTCGGTCTTGCCCGAGCCCGTGCCGGACGTGACAATTCCGGGACGTCCAGGACGGACGCCACGCGCGAGCATCTCGATCTGGTGCCCGTAAGGTTTGAACAGATGAGTCCGAAGGACTTCACCGTCGCCTGGCCTGCCTGGAAAGAGGCCCGATACCGCGAGTTCGGCAAAGGCGCGGCGTCCTTCTCGCGAAAAATGCGACATCGGATTTCCCGACTCCATGTCGATGAAATCCGACAGAGCGTGGGTCGCAGCCTTGTACCGGGGCACCGGTTCAAGGAAGGGGGAGGTCGCCAACGTACCATTTGTGCGCAACAGCGCTCGCCGCTCCTCCGCCAATGCGGGCCGACGCACTCGGAATGCCGTATCCAGATACGAAATGTAGAGCTCGCGTATCCGCTCGAAGCCACCCACAGGGTCCAGCATCCCTAAACCTCCTCAATGCCTTCTTTTTAGTTGCCCGGCCAACCACTTTGCCCCAGCAACCAACGCCGGAGCCTCCTCGAGACGCGCCAATCTGCGTGCCATACTAGAGGCGCCGTCGGCGCCAAAGACCCAAGCGGCGCGGTAGGCTGCCGCCGCCACCTCCAGAGACATTGGCGAAACGCCCGATTCGATGCTTGAAAGGAAGTTCACGATCTCGGTGGCGGCTGGAATGGGCGCTTGCAAGGGGTCGAGGCAGGCCTGTGGCTGCCTCACACCGGACGCACGTGCTAGGACACGCGGGCTGGTCCCCTGGCTGACTTGGGGATTGAGAGCAGTTAGCGACGTCTCGCGACCGCACCAGACCCGCTCGGGATCGACAAAACCCTCCCCCATTGTGGCGAAGACCAATAGATTGCTCGGTCGACGAACGTCGTCGAGAACCTCGAAGAAACTAGGCAGCCACAGTGCGGTCGGTGTTCTGTGGAGACCATCTAACAAAACGATATGATAGCGCGTCGGCATCAGTCGCGCGGCCGCCCAGACCCGCGCAAAGGCGGTGACCTGAACCGATCCCGGTTGGCGCCACAAATCGTCAACGGATATGACTGACGGATCCAGCGAATTGCGAGCAAATCCGCCGCCGGCCAAAGCATCCGCATAGCAGGCGACGAACCTAGCGCCACTCTCTTCGGGAAGCAGCACCAAGCGACCCGCGCGAGCCGCCGCGTCTGCAAAACGAAGATCGTCGATAGCATAGCCCCAGCGCAGAGCCATGGTAGCAAGGGTTTGCTCAAACTCATTCCAGGATTTGAGCTCTGCCGCTATGAAGCGCGGCGTCGCCCAAGGCGGTCCTCGGCTGGCGGCGACCTCGAATGCCCCGCCGCGCTCGCCCAACCGCGACACGAGGCGCGCGACCGCGGTGTCCAAAGCCTCGGTTGCGTCCGGCG
Organism: Sinorhizobium sp. 22678; assembly: GCF_052044265.1. Taxonomy (NCBI): domain Bacteria; kingdom Pseudomonadati; phylum Pseudomonadota; class Alphaproteobacteria; order Hyphomicrobiales; family Rhizobiaceae; genus Sinorhizobium; species Sinorhizobium sp. 22678. The sequence goes on from NZ_JBQEMS010000023.1 coordinate 65,502, forward strand.
GAGCTTCGTTCAATTCGGACAACATGAGACCCAGTTCCTCGGTGAAAGCGGATCGGGCGCCCTCCAGTGCTACACGTTTGGCCTCGACTTCCGCCTTTGCCTCGTCGGCGGCGCTTTGCAACAGCGCTGCCTCTTGCGCCAACCGGTCACGCTCAGCATTGAGATCGGCTAGACTTTCCTCCAGTTCGCAGAGAACACGCGCTTCCACTTCCTCCCGAATCTCAGCTTCAAGGCTTGCTCGGCGAGCACCAATTTCAGCCTCGAGTCGCTCTCGAACTGAGTCGAGATCAGCCAACGCTGTAACGATCTCGTCCACCTTCTTGAGATTGTTGTTAAGAGCTGGTGCGAAGTCCCGAAGTCGGGTTGCCATCGGATCGAGATCGGCCCCACCTGCGGGCATGAGCTCGCCTCGATCGAGCTGCATGACCACCTGTGTAATCTGGGCCCTTGTGAGTGCACCCGCACCGTTGATCTTTCTCAAGCGCTTGAGGACCGTGTCCAGGAAGTCTGCATCCCGGCACCAGTTGACAACATCCAAGGCGACGCCGATCGAGTGTCCAGGAACTGCAATCCACCGATCATCGATACGTTCTCCCTCAAAGAGGCGCTCGTCGAACCCGTGGGTCTCAAGGCGTTCCAATTCTTCGATATTAGCTACCCACCGATCTGAAACAGGGTGACGGACCATTTTCACAATCACGCAGGTGTCATGTCCAAGCGCCGCCACAACTGTCGCCGAACCAGGTAATATCCTCGGGATCCCGTGTTCCACGAGCCGGCGTCGTACTATCTCCAACGGAAATTGGCGGAAATCGAGTACTTCGAAGAGCTTGCGCGGCTCCACGACAACGAGCTGATCCTTGTCTTGTGGGCCTCTTGGGTTTGGTTCCACGTGGAAGGCGAATAACTCGTTAGCGGCGAACCCCGGAAGTCTTGGAGCAAAGACCCGCCCCTCGTTCGGTAAGGCCTGGGTCCAGTCGCTGTAAGTGCGCCACCCGCCGTCTTCTGCGAGAGCGAGCGGCTCGATGCGTGTATGAGGCAGTGGCTGGTAAAGGGGACGACCGAGATATAACAGCTGGCTCAAAATCAAGACTCACGAATGCATTGACTCATACCACTTGAAGCGCCGGCCCGACCGCCTCGCCTCAATGATCCGGTCGAGGAGGTCGTGTCGAGACGCCCCGCGGTCGACGCGCACGGCATAACCGAGCGTGCGCCCGACCCATGCAGAGGTCTCATCGTCGGCTGGGTAGGCGTAACTCCACGTACCGTCTGCCAAGGGGAGAGGCCCCGACGTAGAAGACGCACGAATTACCAGCGCACGGGCAATTTCCAAGGGAAGATACCCGCTCCTGGCGGCTCGACGAAACTTCCCGTCGGACCACTCGAACAAGGGGACGCGGAGACGCCGGTGAGCCTCCAAGATGGCGACGGTTCTTGTGCTCGCAACGAAGTCGTCGCCCTCTCCAGTCACCCGATAGACATCCCTGTCATCGCCCCGCTCTCGGACCAGCCGTTCAAGGCTTACGGGCTGTACGGATCGATGGCGCTCTGGCGGCACAAAAATACCAGTCTCGAAGGACCAGAGCCCTGCCACCAAACGTCCAGCCCCAGATCGCGGCTCTACCGGCCAGCACTGGGGGGCAGGTGGCAGAAGAGGTCTCAAAGCACTGCGGAGAGGCCAGTTGGTTTCCTTAGCAAGCTCTTGCGCATCGACATTTCGTACGAGCGGAAGCGAGACGCACCAGCTGGATACACCGGGCAAATACTCGACCTCCCCGCCTAGCGAGACGGCCGTGTCCTCCAGGCGCCTTCTGGCCAATACGCCCAAAGCACCCGCAGCCACAACGCCTGCTGAACCCAAATCTCTCAGGCACGGCGGCCGCAATCGCCAAAACCGCGCGCGCCACGATCTCAGAACAACCGCTTCCAACCAGCCGGCTTCGGCAAGCCCCCGCAGGAAATCCCAGACAAAATAGTCGTGCGGCATCGCAGGTTGCAGAACGCTTATCAAATCCGCTTCGGACCACCCCCCCGACGGCCCCGCATAGATCGCCTCAAGAATATCGTCTAGGGGAGGCCGAAAAGCGTCGTCTCTCGTTTTCGGGACAAGAGCTGTTTCGGCGGAAGAGTCTTCAACGATAAGGTCACGCTCGAGCTCTAGACGACTGGGAAGTTCGGGAAACTCCCAGCGCTCAGGGGCGACGGGTTCGAAGCAGATCACCTTCTCCGTCTCGGAATCGAGCTCCTGCGCTTTGACACGCCAGCGTCCCGAGACGGGCATCTTCGTGAAGAGGTCCCAACATGGCCGCTGCCCCTCGATCTCGAGGTTCCCTGCCGCGCCCTGGCTGGGCTCAATAATCAAGGTACTCATCGAGGAAGCCATGACGCGCGGAAGGAAGCCCGGGCGGCCGAGCCAGGTAGACCGCCCCGTCTTTACACCGCCATCGAAAGTGAGATCGACGAGATGCACACGACCCGCGGGCTCCATTCCCAATCGGCTGCACAAGCCGGTCAGGGCCATCGCATCCATTCGAGCCGAACGCCTCCAGTGTCCTTCGAGCTCACGCCACTCGGTGTTTAGCGGCCAGCGGTCGGCGATACTTCCGTCACGAGCGACTACGACGACGCTCGCACCTTCGGGCGGGCTCTCCTCGTCGAGCCGCCACACGATGCCGGGCATTTCGGTGAATACCAGCACTCCGTGCTGCAGTGCTGCGAACAGGGGTTTGGGCAGCACTTCCGTCGAAAGCGTCTCCAGCTCGTGTAGCGCTCCTTCCCAAACAGGCCCGTCGACCCGCCCATCGTCACAGTAAAGAGCCAACCGCGCTATGTCTTGCTCATAGCCATTGAACCGGACTTCAAGCCGCCAGCATTCGCGCCCTTCGCCTCGCTCCCCGGCCAAGCGTGCATCAATACTTTGGGCTAGCCGCCAAAATCTATGCCCGAGCAGCATTCGCCTTCGCGCCCGCAGCGCGGTTTGGAAGTCACTCAAGGCAAGTGATACAGCGTCTGGCAGCTCATGGGCGTAGCGACCGCGCGTCAGCTCCTGTACCAGACGTTCCGGTGAGCGCCGCGTGGCAGGCGAGAGCCTCCTCATGATCTGCGTGAGGGCACTTCGGTCCCGCCAAGACGGAAATGCAATTCTCACCGCATACCCGATCAGGTTGGCATTGCCATAGTTGGGGAGCAGCACCTTACGATAGGGCTCCCCTGCGGCTCGCTTCCGATCGCACCACCCGACCAGCTCTTCCCACAATGCATTTACTCCGGAAACGGAGTTGAACTGCCCCTCCGCGTTGAGGAGCTGACCGAGGCGGATACGGAAATTGTGGCTAGCTCCGACCCCGGTATCCGTGGCGGACACAAGTGCGGTCAGCACCAGGTACCGAAAATAGCCAGGCAGTGGGGCGTCTCGCATAGACGGGATCAATGACCCTGACAACCAGCTTCGAACCGCGCCTCGACTGAAATGGGTGAGGAATGCACGCTGAGCCAAGTCTTCATTCAGATTTTCAAATCCTGTGGCAGTGGCAATTTCGGCAGGCGTGGCGTCAACAAACGTCAGTGGCGTACTACCCGAGGGTCCATCGGACCGCAGGTAATGCTCGACAAGAATTTTCTCCCATTCAACGGGAGATAACCGCAGCGTTGCAGGCGCATCCGGCAGCGACGACACCCTTAAAAGTCCCCCTCCTCGTCGATCAACTCTTCACGCAACCGGCCCCCCAACTGCACATGCAGGTGCACTGCACGAGTGTGTGCTTCAGGTAAGACGTTTCCGGCAAAAGAATCGGCCCCGCTGCTAGCATGCAGGTAGAAATAGAGCCGTCAATCGATTTCTACTTTTCATGCTCGCCGCGTTTAGCGTAAATGATGGAACATATATCGCTCACGATCTCTTCGGGAGCTTGGTGTGCCCAAAACCGCACAGCCTCCCATCCGAGAGAACGTAAATGGTCATCCGTGCTTCGATCCCGTTCCACGTTTCGCCTCAACTTTTCTGCCCAGAAGGCGACATTGGTCTTTGGGTCGGATCGGTGGATAGGACATGAGTGCCAAAAGCACCCATCCAAGAACACCGCAATCCGCAACTGAGGAAAAGCGATGTCGCTGGAACGACGTAACATGCCCGGAATCGGATAGTGAATGCGATAACGGAGGCCCAAGGAATAGAGCCCCTTTCGCACTGCGACTTCAAGAGAGTTGTTTTTGGAACGCGTCTTTCGCATTCGTCTGCTTATTGCCGGGTTCATCGCCAACACGTAACCCTCGTCGATCTCTGCTTGTAGCCGGTAGGAGGCAATATGCGCTTTTTCAAGTCGTCGCAATTTAGACTTTGAACTAAATCGCTGAACCCGCTCGCTTATAGGGACGAATATCCTCTATTAAAGATTGCAGGTTACAACGCTCACCAACGCGGATATTCGGAGACCCTCATTTCATGTCCAACCTGATGCTAAAGCTCTCTGACCCCAACGAGGTGGCAGCGGTGGTCGATGAGGTACGCCGAGAGGCGCGCTACGTAGTCACGGATTTTTCGGTTGAGCTGGTCGTATCCAAGTTTAAGGACGAGGCGGAAGCGGAAGGCGACATTTATGTGCCAGAATATCAGAGAAGCCTGGCATGGAATGAGGAGCAGAGCTCGTATTTCTTGGAAAGCCTGATATTGCGGGTGCCGGTGCCGCCGGTCTTTCTTTATGATGTTGAGGGTCGTTTAGAGATCGTAGACGGCTCCCAACGCATCAGAACATTGGTGCGGTTCGCACGCGATGGGTTTGCTCTCACAGGGCTGGAGAAGCTCGACATACTAAACGGCTATTGTTTCTCTGACCTGCCACCCTCAGTACAACGTAGGCTCAATAACACTCCCATCCGATCTTTCGTTCTAGATCAGGGTACGGACGAGAGTACCCGCGTGGAGCTTTTCCGGCGACTCAATACGTCAGGCAAACGCCTTGAGGATGCAGAAATCAGGAAAGGCGTGTACCGCGGACCCTTCCTCGACCTTGTGATCGAATGCGCGAGCTCCGAACTTTTTAAGTCTTTAACGCCGCAAATGGCAAAAGGGGTGGATGCCCGGAGCGAACGCCAAGAACTTGTCACACGCTTCTTCATCTACTCTGATCGATACACAGCCTTCAGGCATGACGTCCGGAAATTTCTGGACGCGAACATGGATGACTTGAACAAGTCAGCCACCGATAATCGTCTGAGGCAGATGCGCCAAGAATTCATTGCAACTATGGAATTCATTCGGAAGCATTATTCGCAGGCTTTCTATCGCCCAGAGGGAGGTCGGCGCGTTCCACGGGTCCGGTTTGAAGCGATCGCAGTGGGCACGGCATTAGCCCTCAGGATAGATCCTAAGTTGAAGCCGCCCACGAATGTTTGGCTGAAGACAAAGCATTTTGAGGAGCTGGTGCGTACCGACGCGAGTAACAGTGCCCCAAAATTGCGAGGCCGTATTGAATACGTCCGCGATAGCCTCATCACAGACGCCGATGACAGTTGAGCAACTCTTCCGAACCCGCGCTCGTGAAGTTTTGGACTATTTGAAGTCGCTCCAATCACTTGAGCGGATGCATCACACACCCGGCCGCGGCTTCTATCGCGCCACATCTGCGATCACAGCATCTCGCGCGTCTGCGTTCATAATGATTTACAACTGTGTCGAATACGGTTCTCGTGAAGCACTTGTCGCCGTACGGCAGGAGATCCTCCATAAAGGAGAGGAGTACGGGCGGCTCAAGCTTTATTGGCGTGAAGAGATAGCGCGAGCTCATTTTCGCGATCGTCTTGCCCAAGGTTCAAGTCACGAACGGCTACTCAAGGACTTTGCAGGTTTCGTGCCGGGAAAAGTAGATTGGAAATCCGATTTTCACAAACTTCCCTTTCCAGGAAACGTCGACAATGATGAGTGGATGAGATTTATTCGGCGGATTGATATGTCTTGGACCCCACCGAGGTCCTCACTGGGAGGCTCGGATCTTGTGCTTGTTCGCCAGATGCGAAACGTCCTCGCGCACGGGGCCGACACATTCGAAAATGTAGGCTCGCAGTTCAGCACAGAAGACATGATCGATAAATTCCGGCGCATCAGAGCCTTCATGGTGTCTCTCATCAAGGCTCTAGAGAAGTATCGCCAGTCCCGAGCCTACAATGGATAATCGGGCACCAGCGCCTCAAGCTCACAATAGGTCGCAAGGGCCCGGGTAAACTCCTGATTTTTGCTCAGTCCGCTCCGAAGATAACGCCGAAGAAATCCCTGAGCCGCACGAAGGGAGAGAGGTGACGGTCTCTGGAGTCCGAAGTTTGCCACTGACACGGTAACCGGGTCGGATGGCCCCTCCCACGTGTCGGGTATGTATCTTGTTGACTGATCGGGACCTCCCCAGGCAGCGTTGTGCGTGATCGACTTCTCCGTGCCGTGTTCCTCGTAAGAGATTGTAGAGTACTGACTCTCCTTCAAACGCCGACCGAGCCAGGCCGCAACGGGCACGCTGACGGCATTTCCAACCAAGCGCCAACGGTTTCTGTCACTGTTCTTTTTATCCCGAGCAGCTTCGGTCCAACCGGACTCGAATCCCTGAAGTCGCTCCGCGTCCTCAATCCCTGGCGTATTGAAAGCACCCGTTTGCACCGTCCATATTGCTGGCGGAGATGGTATGCTGAGACCTGATCCTCCCTTTAGCGGCGGAACCGCATTGGGGGTCCAACCGACACCACGATTACCCTCTGTCCAATAGAAGCCGACATCAGCAGGAGCATCATGACCACTCGGGGCACAACCGCCGATTCCATCGAAAAGAACTCCTGCCGGATCCCCTTCGCGCATACCGCAGATGAAAATACGACGCCGGCGATGCGGAAGACCAAACCTCTGCGTGTCGAGCACTCGGTAGGCCCACCGATAGCCCCGTTTCTCCAATTCGCCCGTCACGTACCGAATAGCCCAACCTTTTTGGAGATTGAGCGAGAAGGCGACGTTTTCCAACAAGATCGTGTTGGGCTTATGAGCAGATGCGTCAAGCAATCGGAAAACATCGACAATTAGGCCGGACTGGCTTCCTTCCAGTCCAGCAAGTCGACCCGCCTGACTTAGATCTTGGCACGGCCAACCTCCAACGAGCACGTCCGTACGTGGAAGTTGGATCATCTTTGTCACGTCATCAAAGAGTTCTACGTGAGAGAAACGGTCGCGGATCACGGCTTGCGCTACCGGGTCTTTTTCACACATGAAGGCCGTGGTCAGCCCAGCCTGAGCAAAGCCGACTTCGAAGCCACCGATTCCGGAAAATAAGCTTGTCACTGTATGATTCGTCATTGGGCCGGACCATAGCAGAAAACAAAATAAACTCGAGAGGCAGCGCCAATATTCCTTCCTACCGCCGACCTCACCAGGCTTGCTCGGGATCAACGAGGGAGCGACAACGATGCATTCGTGCCGAGCGAGCGGATCAGCCGGTATAGCCCGTAGCCGGTGAGACCCGCCTCATGACAGAAATGGATCTGCTCAAACTTTGTCGCAATCCGCTGAATCGCGCGGCGCATCCCGGTATCAGAAGCCTCGACCTCTCCCCACTAACGGATCTCGCCAGTTCGGCCGGACCACGGCGATAGCATTGTGACGCTTCGCAACATCGATTCCGACAAAAGCTTCTCTATAATAGACACGGCTCGTCCTCCTGTTATGAGGATCGGCCCGGCTGTTCCGAGCAACCCTCGGAAGAACATCTTAGGGCGAGCCCCCGAAGAAGGACATACGGTTTCACCGAAGCGGCGTGCGTGCAATCGGACGCTGGGCTCAGTGATCGAGTAGCTGCTCCCTGTCGAAGCGGAGTGCCCTCGGCTGATTCACAGCGGCCAGACCCTCCCCTCCCCTGGAGCCGCCAGTTCAGAATCCGGTGCCGATTTCTTCGCTCTCCGTGCCGGGCACGGGACCGGAAGGAAGCATTGATTCAGGCTCGGATACAGGATCCGGGACGTTCTCAACCAATTCCTCTGGCCGCACCGCTATTTGACCTTCATCAAGGACAATTGGCCTCGCCGCGTCACGAGCAGTAGCGACGCCCAGATATTCAAACACTTCGCCCAGCAAGACCCCCATGTCTGCCATCTCATCGAGAATGCGACCTTCGTCGAATGAGGCCACGTGATTTGCTGCATCGACCTTAGTACCGCCGCGAAACTGCCGAGTGACGTAGATCTCGTACGCCTCGTCAACCGCAACTTCGGCGGCCTCTCCCTTGAGGATTTGCTCGACAAGCACTGCCGGAAAAGTTGCGGCGCGCGTCCGGTCCTCAAGCAAACCGCGTTCTTGCGCCCACCGCCAGACTTCTGCACCGTATAGAACTTCAAGTGTGACAGGTAGCCGGAATCCCGCGGCTAGCGCGGCGATCGCGTGCGGGGGCTTAGGATAGCAAAAGCACTTCGCAGAGGCGGTGTTCCCCGCGGTGCCGTTCCAGGCTTTTTTAATGTCAACTGCATCCCAATCCAGAATGCCCACTGCACGGGGCCCTTCTGTATGATGCTTATGGTACGACCGCCAACCGTTCAGCATATCTACGACGTAGCTGTGCCCCGCACCATTGCGCTTCGTCTCAAAATCTACCAGCCGAGCGCAGTCTGGATGGAAAACCTCGGCGCACCGTCGAAGGATGATTCTGTCGCTTTCACCCTCGACGAAGATCTTCGGGCGGTTTTGCCGCGCCAACTGCTCGGCCGTCAGCTTGGCCTCAACCTGATCCCGGACTTCTTGGACCAGCTCTTTCACTCGCGGCGCCAGCAGAGCCATGGTGCCCATCTTTTCGTCCACGCCGTTAGAAGTGGCGCTTACTTCAGTTCCCTTTTCGTCTGTGTCTCGAAACACATGTGAGCACGAGACCTGCGCGGGCTTCACCTCACCCAAATCGTAGAACACGGGCGAGTGTGTGGTAAGGAGGATCTGAGCGATGCCATTCGTAGCAAACTCCGAAAGCTGAACTCCAAGCTCCACCGCGCTGGAGAACTCTAGATTGTTCTCCGGTTCCTCATATGCCCAAACGAAGCTATACGGGGCCGCACCCCGACCTTGGAGCGACCGCTTTTTTTCAGCCATGAATTTGAGGATAAGCGGAATGTGCCGCGCTTTGATTCCGTCGCCGCGGTGGTCGAGAGAGATGGCTTTCGCACCGCCGAGGAAATCTAACCGCTGGAAGATCGGACTAAGATCGCGAGGTAGTGCAAGACGCGTCTCGAACCCCAGTGCGCGCCCAATCCCAGATGTAAGATCCGCAAGGTGCTCGCCAATGGAATCCTCAAATGCAGTGCTCGATGTTCTGAATGTCCGTGTGGCCACCTCGGCAATGATGGTGTAGATCCGACCACGTAAGTCATCGAAGTAGCTTGCATCTTTAACTGCCGGCACGTACTCGAACTCAATTTGTCTTAGAAGAGCGTGCGCGTTCGATTTCTCCGGAATGTCAACGTGAGTTCGCACCTCTCGGCCACGTCGATTGGTGCTAGTCCGATGGCCCCAATATTCGTTCGAATGTTCGCCGCCCGAACGCCATCGCTTTTCCCAAACGATGATCTCGCCGTTTGTTGCGTGGTAGGAGGACGGAATGCTTAGCTCCAACCGTACAACAACTTCTTTGGCCGTCTTCGCACGCTCGGGAACGAAGACGTTGTAGTCGTTTTCAAAACTGAAAGCCTTACCTGGGTTCGTCGTTCCGTTAAAGAACAGATTCAGGGCGCGCAGGATATTCGATTTGCCGCAATCATTTTTTCCGACAAAGATGGACAGCTTGCTTGCAGGTATCGTTAGACGCTGTATCGATCTGAAATTCTCGATGTGAATCTGGCGGATCGTTACACTCATGGCCCCCCCCGGCTATATTTGCAGGCACCGCACCCGCCTCTATGCGCACCTAAATATCATGGTTCCATTGAGTGCCAAGCTTGGATTTCATATCCGACTAAGTGTGATAGCCGCGACGCATGAGCACCGCGGAGGGTGAGATAGTCGGTAGCAACCGGACGACTTCATGAACAATTAACCATATGAATTAACAGACAGAAACTTTATAAACGGAAGGTAATTACGGCGTTAGTTCCGTCATCCGTACACAACTCGCGATGTTATGTAACTGTCGATAGGGCCCAAGTATCGATAGTGAGCCATCTGAAGATGGTTTCCTTGCCATCTGAAGCCGAAATCGCTATTCTTCGATGAGATTTGATCGAGGAAACGCAATGTCCGAACCGCAACTGTCCGTCCGCAGCACCAAGGCCCGGGATCTGGCGCACGCGTTGGCGCGCCGCACGGGTCAGCCGATCAACAGGCTCGTCGAGCAGGCGCTCGAGCACTACGATCTGGAACTGCGCCAGCAGTCTGCCCGGACGCCGATCGATGTCCTGTCGGGTTTGATGGCCGAAGGCCGGCGTGCGGTTCCGGCCGGCACGACCTCCGCGCATGACGATTTCTACGACGAACACGGTTTGCCGCGATGATCGCTGTCGATACGTCGGTTATTCTGGCGATGGCTCTGGCAGAGCCGGAGGCCGAACGATTCACGGCGTTGGTCGGCCGAGAGTCGATTGCGATCGGCTGGCCTACGCTGCTGGAGGTGCGTATGGTGCTGACAGGCAAGGGCTTTCCCAACTCTTCCGACATTGTCGATCAGCTCGTCCAGCTGCCCAACGTCGCGGCGATTGCTTTCGACGAGGCGCACTACCGAGAAGCGGAAAGAGCGTTCGACCGCTTCGGTAAAGGTCGCCATCCGGCCACGCTCAACATGGGCGACTGTTTTTCCTATGCTGTTGCGAGGATCGCCAAGGCGCCGCTGTTGTTCAAGGGGAACGATTTTGGCCAGACGGACCTGAAAATTCACCCGGCATCATCCGGTTGAGGGACAATTGCCAACCAAGCCGGAAATGATCGACAAACATAGAGCGGCGGAATCGGACAGCCAAGCGGTACACCGACGCGCCGATGAACTCGACGCGCTCGACGCCATCCTGCCCTTCGACCGCCGCGGCCAGCTCGCCGCGCTGCTGACTGACGACGACGTCGCCACACTCAAGCATCTGGCGCAGGAGGGCATGGGCGAGAATACGCTACGCGCGCTGGCCTCCGACCTCGGTTACCTCGAGGCCTGGTGCCGCCTCGCCACCGGTGACCCCCTCCCCTGGCCGGCGCCGGAAGCACTGCTCCTGAAGTTCGTCGCTCATCATCTCTGGGACCCGATCAAGCGCGCCGAGGATCCGGCCCACGGTATGCCGGCCGACGTCGAGGTAGGACTGCGTGCCGAACGCCTGCTCCGGTCCCCCGGACCGCACGCGCCGGGCACGGTCCAACGACGGCTGACCTCCTGGTCGATCCTGACGCGCTGGCGCGGGCTCTCTGGCGCGTTCGGTGCGCCGTCGCTGAAGAGCGCGCTGAGGCTGGCGGTCAGGGCGAGTAACCGGCCGCGCCAGCGCAAGAGCAAGAAGGCGGTAACCCTCGATATCCTGACGAAACTGCTTGAGGCCTGCGCCGGTGATAGACTTGTGGATGCACGCGACCGGGCACTGCTTCTAGCCGCCTTCGCTTCCGGCGGCCGCCGCCGCTCGGAGGTAGCGGCGTTGCGTGTCGAGGATCTCGCCGACGAGGAGCCGGTGCGCGCCAATCCCGCCGACGAAAACTCCCCTCCCCTGCCCTGCCTGTCGATCCGCCTCGGCCGCACCAAGACGGCTGCTGCCGACGATGACGAACATGTGCTGTTGGTCGGCCGCCCCGTCACAGCCTTAAAAAGGTGGCTGGCTGAAGCGCAAATCAAGGACGGCCCGGTGTTCCGGCGCATCGATCAGTGGGGCAACGTCGACCGGCGGGCGCTGACGCCACAATCCATCAACCTGATCTTGAAAGCACGCTGTGAACAGGCCGGCCTTGATCCGGCGCTGTTTTCGGCTCATGGGTTGAGATCCGGCTATCTGACCGAGGCTGCCAGCCGCGGCATCCCGCTGCCTGAAGCAATGCAGCAGTCGCTGCACAAGTCGGTGACCCAGGCGGCTAGCTATTACAACAACGCGGAACGGAAGAACGGACGAGCGGCCCGGCTGATTGTCTAAGCGTCACTGCGCACCGAAGAAACCGCCTCACCGTTCGATCGCCTCCTTCGGCGATTGAATGCTCAAGCGTGCAGATCTTTGGATCGGTTGCCGCTGTGAACGGTCTCGGCCCTTTACGCCGCACCCTTTTGCGGGGCGATCGCGATGGCGGAGAGGTCGGTCTCCGGGTTAACCGGCGTTTTCGCTTCCTTGCGCTCTGAATAACGGTCGACCAATAGGGCCGAGTGCGGCCGCAGGAGGATCGTAAAGCGGACGAGTTCCTCCATGACATCGACGATGCGGCTGTAGTAGCTGGAAGGCTTCATGCGCCCGTTCGCATCGAATTCCTGGAACGCCTTGGCGACGCTCGACTGGTTCGGGATGGTGTACATGCGCATCCAACGTCCAAGGATACGCAGCGTGTTGACCGCGTTGAAGCTCTGCGAGCCGCCAGACACCTGCATGACAGCGAGGGTACGGCCTTGCGTTGGACGGATGCCGCCCATGTTCAGCGGCAGGTGATCGATCTGCGCCTTCATTAGTCCGGTGATCTGGCCATGGCGCTCTGGTGAGCACCAGACCATTCCTTCGGACCAGATCGCATGCTCACGGAGCTCCTTGACGGCCGGGTGATTGTCGCCCTTGACCTGGTCGGGCAGCGGCAGGTCCGAAGGGTCGAATATACGGGTCTCCGCGCCGAAGTACTCGAGAATTCGCGCCGCCTCCTCTACCGAGAACCGGGAGTAAGAGTGCTCGCGCAGCGATCCGTAGAGGAGCAGGATGCGCGGCTTGTGGTCCAACGGACCGAGGCCTTCCGCCGGATTGCGATGCGCGTAGGCAGGGTCGAGAGCCGGCAGGTGGTTGATATCGGAAACGGTGCGCAATCTCATTTTCAGGGTCTCCTATGCTTCAGACAGCCGCGGGAGCCGTTTCGGCGAAGTAGCGGCGGCCGAGCCACAGTGCGAGCTGCACCAGCAGTATCAGCACGGGCACCTCCACGAGCGGTCCGATGACCGCAGCGAAGGCCACTGGCGATGCCAGACCGAAGGCGGCAATGGCAACCGCGATCGCCAGTTCAAAATTGTTGCCCGCTGCCGTGAATGCCACGGCGGTGGTGCGCGGATAGTCGGTGTCGATCAGTTTCGCCATGAAGAAGCTGACGGTGAACATAATGACGAAGTAGATCGTCAGGGGGATCGCGATCAGGACGACATCGAACGGCAGCCTTACGACATCGCCGCCCTTCAGACTGAACATCGCCACGATGGTGAACAGCAGCGCCGCAAGGGTGATTGGGCTGATCTTCGGAAGGAAGGCGTTCTCGTACCAGTCCTTGCCCTTTGCCTTCGTAAGAATGCGACGCGACAGGTAACCGGCGAGGAACGGTATCCCGAGATAGATCAGCACTGCTTCGGCGATCGTCCAGAAGGACACGTCGATCACGCTTCCTTCCAGGCCGAAAAACGGCGGCAGAAAAGTGAGGAAGAACCAGGCGTATACGCTGAAGAAGAGTATCTGGAAGATCGAATTGAAGGCGACGAGACCTGCAACGTATTGATTGTCGCCGCGGGCAAGCTGGTTCCAGACGAGAACCATGGCGATGCAGCGCGCGAGACCAATCAGGATGAGGCCCGTCATGTATTCCGGATGGTCGCGGAGGAACAACACGGCGAGCCCGAACATAAGCACCGGGCCGATCAACCAGTTCTGCACCAGGGAGAGCGTTAGTATGCGCTTGTCGGCAAAGACCTGATGGAGTTCCTCGTAACGCACCTTGGCCAGCGGCGGATACATCATCAGGATGAGTCCGATCGCGATCGGAACGTTAGTGGTCCCAACGGAAAGACTGTCGAGGGCTGCCGGCAAGCCCGTGAACACGGTGCCGAGCACAAGGCCGAGCGCCATGGCGGCAAATATCCAGACCGTAAGATAGCGATCGAGAAACGAGAGGCGGATTGTGGGTTGGGCGGGACGCAACTGCGTTCTCCTTGAAAATGAAGTCCGGTGCGCAGCCTCGCTCGAGGCGTCGCTTCGCTTGCTCTGGTCTGCTCTGCTTCGGCTAGACGCGCCGGCCGCTCGCGTCGACGACGACTTGGCCGTCTTCCTTCGCGAAAGCACCCTTCTGCTCCTGGGGCAGGATATCCAGGACGACCTCGGAAGGTCGGCACAGCCTGACGCCAAGCGGCGAGACGACAATCGGGCGGTTGATCAGGATCGGATGCTGCATCATCGCATCGAGGAGCTGGTCATCGGTGAGAGCCGGATCGCCGAGGCCGAGTTCTTCGTAGGGTGTACCCTTTTCCCGAACCAACGCGCGAAGGGGTATACACATACGGACGACCAGCTGCTCCAGCAGCAGCCGGCTTGGCGGAGTCTTCAAATACTCGACCACATGCGGTTCGATTCCGGCGTTGCGTATCATCGCCAAGGTGTTCCGAGACGTGCCGCAATCGGGGTTGTGATAAATGACGATGTCGATCGGCTCTTTCATGCGACGTCGGGCCTCTGTGCAGTGGAACCTTCCATCTGGCCGATCTCGTGCAGTTTTGCCGTCAAGCTCAGCCGCTCCAGGCTTTGCACCGGGAGCGCGGCGAAGGCGGCAATGCGGAGTTTCATGTAACGAAGCGTCGTGGCGAACGCGACGCGCTTCTCGGCGTCTGTCCCCTCGACGGCTGCCGGGTCTTCGACGCCCCAGTGCGCTGTCACGGGCTGTCCCGGCCAGACGGGGCAGGCCTCGCCCGCGGCATTGTCGCAGACGGTGAAGACGAAATCGAGTTGCGGAGCGCCGGGCACGGCAAATTCGTCCCAGCTTTTCGACCGAAGCCCTTCGACGGGATAGTGGTGGCCTGCGAGCGTCTCGATGGCGAACGGATTGACCTCGCCCTTGGGTTGGCTCCCCGCGGAATAGGCATTGAGCTTGCCGGCTCCGTCCTTTCGCAGAACGCTTTCTGCGATGATCGAACGTGCGGAATTGCCCGTGCAGAGAAACATCACATTGAACGTCGTCTTGGTCATCCGGTTACCTTTTCCTTTGAACGACAGGGATTGAGTTCCTCGATCAGCGGAGCGCAGAGATCGGCATCCCCTCCGCAGCAATCCTTGAGGAGAAAAAGGGTGAGATCGCGCAGACGCGAAACATCCGCGCGGTAAACGATGAGGCGGCTGCGGCGTTCCGAAGACACCAAACCCGCCCGAGCAAGAATATTCAGATGCGTCGACATGGTGTTGTGGGGGACCGCCAAGCTGCGTGCGATATCGCCGGCGGGCAGCCCACGGGGCTCATGCCGGACAAGAAGGCGGAAGGTCTCCAGCCGGGTCGATTGGGCGAGCGCCGCAAGAGCCAGAATTGCATTTTCTTGTTCCATATGTCGAGAATACTCGAAATGTGGACAGTGTCAACCGTCGATGCCGTGGACCATCGCCTTCGAAGCTCTGGGCAACGCACCGGCCCATACGCGGAAGCGACTCTCGGAATTGATCGGAAGTGCAGGTAAGTGGATTGCAGGACTCCTCTTTAATAGCTAAAGCGGTGTCGACATTCATGTGGAGGACATCGCCGTGGCGAACGCACGTAGAATCGCAATTCTCTCTGCTTTTCTGGCAGCGATGGCAGGAGGCCCCGCTCACGCCCAGGACAGCAAGACACTGACGATCACCGACGACCGTGGCGTGCAGGTGGAGGTACCGCTTCAGCCGAAACGCATCGCCTCGATCTCCTACTTCGCGGATGACGTGGCTCTTGCCCTTGGCATCAAGCCCGTGGCGAGCACCTATATGACGGCGGGACGGGAGCCGGACTTCCTCCTCGGCATGACGGCAAGCATGAAGCAGATCGGCCAGCGGGCCAAGCCAAACCTGGAACTTCTTGCGGAAGCCAAGCCCGACCTGATCGTCGCCATCCGCCGCTACACCGTCGGCAATGCGCCGCACCTCGAGAAGATCGCCCCCTACGTCGCTTACAACATGGAGCTTTTGGACGGGAGCGACCGTGAGATCGCCGAACTCTCGAAGATCCTCGGCAAGCCCGAGCGCGGCCTCCAGTTGAACAAGGAATTCCGCGAGCACCTGGCGGAATTCGCCGCCGGGGCTCCGAAGGAGGTGAACCCTCGCTTCGCGATCATGTGGGGTGGCGAGACGCCGTTCGCATTCCACACGGAAAACACGGCTGCGTCCATCGTCGCGGCGATTGGTGGCGAGAACATCGCCGGCAACATGACGCCGGGCGGCGAATTCGGCGTCGATCTCAGCCTGGAGACCATGCTCGAGAAAGACCCTGAAGTCCTCTTTATCTATGACTCGGGCCCCGATCGGCCGCATGAGAACAACCCGATCTGGCAGGAACTGACCGCCGTCAAGAACAATAGGGTGTTCTATGTCGGCGACCAGTGGGTCGAGACCAACGGCCCCATCGCGCGCGAAATCGTTCTGCGCGAGGCCGCCCACTACCTCTATCCCGACGTCTTCCCTGCCGTGGACGTGAAGGCGGAAGCCGCCAGGATCATTCCCGCCGAGGCTCAAAAATAGCGGACGAGCGATCGCGACGGCGATGGGCACCCGGAAATCCTCCATAGCCATAGGCCTCGTCTTCGCGGCGACCTTGCTGATTGTCCTCGTCGGGCTGCTGTTTGGGGCGCGGACACTTTCCATCGATGCCGTTCTGCGCGTGCTCTTTGCTCCCGACGGCAAGATCGAGTCGATCCTGGTTTGGACCCTGAGGCTGCCGCGAAGCCTGGCGGCCGCCGTCGCGGGTTCGGGCCTCGCTGTCTCGGGCTATCTGCTGCAGGCACTCACCCGCAACCCGCTGGCCGATCCGGGGATCACGGGCGTCACCGCCGGCGCCGTCGCGCCCATCGTCGGCTGCTTCGTCTTGCTGCCATCGTTTTCATCCGCCTATTACCCGTTCGTAGGCCTCGCGGGCGGTCTCGCCGCCGCTTGGGTGACGTTCTGGGTGGCACGCGGCGGAACCGGGCGCCCGCTTCATCTCGCCCTCGCGGGCGTCAGCGTGTCGCTGTTTCTCGGGGCGATCACGATTTACATGCTGCTCCTGGCGGGGCCGCAATCGACCGCACTGCTGTTCTGGCTGTCCGGCGGCTTTGCCGGACGCACCTGGTCGCACCTCGTCCATATGCTTCCCTGGGTTGGCCTTGGGGTAGTGGGAGCGCTGTCGCTCCACCGGGTCATCGCCATGTTCGCCCTGAGCGACCACGCCGCCGCCGGAATGGGCGTGCAGCTTCATTTCTGGAAACCCGTCCTGCTGCTTCTCGGCATCTGTCCGGTAGCGGGCGTCGCCCCCGTTGCAGGCCCCGTCGCCTTCGTCGGTCTGGCAGCCCCGCATATCGCCCGGCTCCTGCGGCCCTCGGGAACTGCGTTTGAGATCGCGCTCACGGCGGCCATCGGGGCGCTGATGGTGACCTGCGCCGACTTCATCGCCCGCACCATTGCCATCCCGAAGGAGCTTCCCGTCGGCATCATCACCGCGCTTCTCGGCGGGCCGATTTTCATCTATCTCATCCAGCGAGGACGCGTCGGTATCAAGGGAAAGACCGCATGACTCCAGTCCCGCTCGGCCTTACCCGACCGAAACCGTGGCTCCTGCCCGCGGTCATTCTGCTGGTCCTGTTCTCGTTCGTCGCCGCCGTGCTCCTTGGCGTGGTCGACATTCCCGCAGCGGACGTCGCCTCGGTTCTGGCCGGGAGCGGTTCGCCTGAAGCGCGTTCGATCATTCTCGACATCCGTCTGCCACGTATCGTCACGGGCATCCTTGCCGGGATTCAGTTCGCCGTCGCAGGGCTATTGCTCCAGACGATTACCCGAAATCCTCTCGCCGATCCGTCACTGATGGGGGTGTCGCAGGGCGCGACTTTGACGGCCACAGCGTTCTTGCTGTTCACCGTCTACATCTTTGATCCCGGTTCCAACACCGTGGCCGAGCTGCCGATCGCATGGCTGCCGCTGGCGGGAATGGTGGGTGGCATCGCGGCGGGAGGAGTCATCTACATTATGGCTTTCCGGCTCGACCTCAGCCCGCTCAGGATCACGCTCTGCGGGATCGCGATCGGGGCGGTGCTGCACGCGCTTGCCATAGGCCTGATCGCGGGCTGGGGCTCGGCCCGCATCGAAATCATTCTCGAATGGCTCTCCGGAAGCCTTTATGCGCGCACATGGGATCACGCGATCTTCCTGCTGCCGTTTACGATCGCCGGCCTGGCCGCCCTCCCTCTGATCTATCGTCCGCTGGTCCTCTTGCAGTTCGACGCCGCTGTCGCCCGTTCCTTTGGGCTCTCCTATCGCAAGCAGTTTTCGCTTGCCCTGCTCGTATCCTGCACGCTCGCCGCAAGCGCCGTGGGGGCAGTGGGCCCGATCGTTTTCGTAGGGCTCATGGTGCCGCATCTGGCGCGCTTCCTCGCCGGGCGGGATTTCCCGCTGGTGCTTCCCCTGACGGTCGTCCTCGGAGCGGTCATCGTCACCCTCGGGGACCTGATTGGTCGTCTGGTCGGGCAAGCCGAAGAAGTGCCTATCGGAGTGGTCACCGCCATCGTCGGGGTGCCGGTACTGCTCGCCCTTGTACGCAAAGCTCCCTGAGATCGCCCATGCCTCTGAGATGTACGCAATTATCGGTTAACTACGGTCGCCGGAAGGCGCTGAACGGCTTTCGGCTATCGGTGCAGAAAGGCGAAATCCGCACCCTTATCGGACCGAACGGCTCCGGAAAAAGCACGGCACTACAGGCAATGGCAGGCTTGATCCGGCCCGCGGAGGGGCAGGCGAAGATCGGGGATGTTGCGGTGACTTCGATGTCGCGGCGCACCATCGCGAAAAAGCTGGCCTTCTTGCCGCAGCAGCCCTCCGCCCCCGACGAGATGACGATCGCCCAGCTTGTGCGGCAGGGGCGCTTTCCTCACGTCGGGCTCTTCCGCTCCTATGACCACAAGGACGAGGCGGCCATCGAATGGGCACTTGAAAGCACCGGCCTTACGCGTCTGGCGAATCGAACGCTTCAGGAGCTCTCGGGCGGCGAACGGCAGCGGGCGTGGATATCGGCGGCGCTCGCGCAGGAGGCAGGCATCCTCCTGCTCGACGAGCCGACGTCATTCCTGGACATCGGATATCAGGTGGAGGTTCTGGACCTCGTCCATCGCCTCAGCCGAGAGAAAGGCGTGACGATCGTCATGGCGATTCATGACATCAACCAGGCGATTGCCATCAGCGACCGCATCTCGCTGCTGGAGAGAGGCGAGTTGCGCTTCGACGGGGAGCCGAAGGCGCTCGCCGAAAGCGGCCTGATCGAAAAGACATTCCGGGTGAAGGGGCGGTTCGTCGAGGTCGCCCCGGACAAGCCGCCGCATTTCGACGTCGAGCTTACGCGCTTCCTGCGTTCCGGCGCTTGATCAGGCGGAACACGATCTTGGTCTCAGTATAATAGTTCAGGGCATCGGCAAAATCCGGAGTCCAGCCATCCTCGACGAATGGAATGTATCCGTCATACTCCAGCTTCCGGCCGGAGACCTCGAAGCCAGCCTTCGCAAAGGCGCGGCAGTAATCGGAAATGGAGCGATCCTGGACGACGGTGTTCGTGCGCCTCGAAACGAGCTCGCGCCATTTCGGCCAGAGCGGGTTGTCCGTGTGGCAACCGGTAACGGCATAGTACACTCCACCGGGCTTCAGAGCCTTGAAGATGTCGGCGGCATGTGCGTCGATGTCCTCGAGGAGGTAAATGACCTCATGGCTGATCGCCAGGTCGAACTCGTCGACCCAGCCTTCGAGCGTTCCACCAACAGCGTGTTGGACGGGGATGTTGCCCTTGAGAGTCTCGGCCTTTGCGATGGATTGCTCTGCAATGTCGATGCCGAGCGCCTTGCGGAACGGCCTGATCGCATAAAGATGCCGCAGCAGGCCGCCTTGGTTGCAGCCGAAGTCGAGGACGTTCTTTTCCGAAAGATCGCGCTCGACGATGAGCCCTACGAGATGCCGCCAGATCGGGGCGTGTCCGTCCGCCATCCTGTCTTCCGCGTCCGGGTCGACGTACCATGTGGTGATGGTTTTCTGTGCCTCATGGCTCATAGGCCGTCTCCCGTGCGATTCTTCTGATGCGACTCTCATAGGGTCGCCAGAACGACGTGGATAGGTCAAATCGAAATGAATTCGACCTGGATATTCCGGATGAGGGCCGCCGATAACAACGCCGCCCTTCGGCCTTCGGAGCGCATGCCGGAGTCGCGACGAGGAGCTACGACCATCGGGATCGCCATCCCTCATGATTGGCGCGGCCTGCGATCCTCTTAGCCCAGAACGTGAACATCCCGGGAAGACGGCCTGCAACGGGCTCGTGGAGGAAGGCTGAACTCCTTTGGGCGGCAGCACCTCACGGTGAGCGCCACATTCCAATCGACGCCAATTGACATGCCCGGTTCGGGCACCGCCATGCGCCTCACAAGTAGAACTCGGTGAAGGACAGGTTCTCGGCCGAAATCTCCGTGAGGGTGACGCCCTCGATCAGGATGCCGGCATCGTGGAACCCGTCGAGCGTGACGAAGACGCCGTCCTGCGTGTCATGCGCGGCCGCCAGGAAATCCGCGTAGCTGCGGATCAAGGCGATCTGGCCGTCGGCGTCGATGGCGAAGCTGAGGATGTCGCCCGCCAAAGCGCTGAAATCCGCGATGCGGTCGACGCTATCGGTCTCAAGAGACGAGACGGACCAGTGGAAGATGTCAGCATCGCCGCCGCCGTGCAGATAATCGGCTCCCTCCTGGCCTGACAGCCGGTCCCTGCCCGTATGTCCCCACAAGTGATCGTCACCCGAGCCGCCGCTCAGATCGTCGGCTCCAGCTTCGCCCCGCAGATCGTCGGAGCCGGCGCCGCCAAGCAGGCGGTCGTCGCCAAAATCGCCGGACAGGAAGTCGTCGCCGTCGCCGCCGAGCAGGCGGTCGTTGTCATCGCCACCGAACAGGCGGTCGTCTCCGGCCCGTCCTTCCAGGAGATCGTCACCGAAAAAGGCTGAGAGCTGATCAGCCCCGTCGGCGCCACGCAGCGTATCGTCAAGATCGCCAAATCTCCCGCTCGACACGGTAAAGCTCTCGATGTCGGTCCATGTCAGCCCGGTCGAGATCGATCCACGCGTCGCGTCGAAATCGACAGGACCAAGCAGATGGGACACTTCGAACGCGAGGTGATCGTTGCCTTCCCCCCCGTCGACACTGCCCGAGCTCCCCGCTCCGATCCGGTCATCCCCTGTGCCGCCGTCGACGCTGTCCGAGCCCCACGCCCGGATCTGGTCATTCCCCGCGCCGCCGCTGATCGTTGCCGGACCGCTGCCGGAGAAACGCGAAATCCGGTCGTCGCCATCGCCGCCGTCGATGACGTCGCGACCGTCGAAGCTTTCCATGATGTCGTTGCCCGATCCGCCAAAGAGGCGATCGTCTCCTGGGCCGCCGTCCATTCTGTCATCGCCGGCGCCGCCCTCGAGGATATCATTGCCGGCTCCCGCCCTGACATTGTCATCCCCGTCGCCGCCGGACATCGTGTCGGCTCCGCTCCCGCCGGACAGGCCGTCATTCCCGGCCCCGCCGAAGAGGCGGTCATTGCCGGCATCGCCGCTCAGGCCGTCATTGCCGTCTCCGCCCGACAAAACGTCATTGTCCAGGCCGCCGTTCAGGTTGTCGTCGCCGTCTCCGCCCTCGATTCGATCGTCACCCGCACCGGTATTGGCGAGGAGATCGTCGAGTCCGCCGGCGATCACCGTATCGTCGCCGCTTCCGGTCCAGACACGGGCCGTCTCGAGATTGCGCAGGACCGTGCCGGTCGATGCACTGCCCGCGGCGAAGTCGATGGTGACGCCATCCACGTCTTCGGAATTGTCGATTGTCACCAAATCCCGTCCCGCGCCGCCATCGATCACGGCCGAAGACAGCGTCGTCGTGATCGCGTCCGACCCGTCGCCGGTGACGATGACATCGTCGCGCGTACTGCCGTAGACGATGTCATTTCCACTGCCGGTGAGCAGCTCAAGGCGCTCGATATCCCGGAAGAAGACATGCTGGGCCGTCGAGGGATCGCGGCCGATCATGGCGTGACCCTGCGGACCGTTGAAGATCACGTCCTCCGTCGCCAAGGAGGCATTGACGGCGAGGGTATCGTGGCCAGCGCCGCCGGTGACCGCGCCGCCCGTCCGGGCCAGGATCAACCGGTCGTCGCCGTCGCCACCGTCGAGGCGGTCATAGCCGCTTGTGCTCCTGACGACGTCGTCTCCCGCACCGGCATCGATAAGGTCATCTCCGCCACCGCCATCGATGTCGTCATTGCCGACAAGGCCCCAGATGCGATCCGTCTCGTCCGTCCCGCGCAGCGTATCGCCCCCGCCCGTCCCCACGATCTTCGTCATGAAACCGCTCCTCCCAGCTGAGACACGAGGCGTCCGGATAGACAGGCTGATACCTCATAGTTGATCGCGGAAATATAGTTCCGCTTCTCTGCAAGTTCAATTGTAATAATAATCTGATATTATATTTAATTATGATCGAAATTTGAAACAAATTACTGAAGAGAAAAGCGCCTCTCCAGCACGAATGCCGCTACACTTCGGCATCTCCGGAGTTCGGGAAGATCGACCTGTATCCCTCGCCTTGAGCGGAATCGAACCCTCGGCCCTAGCCAGCCTTAAGCTCGTGCGGCCGATGCGGTCGCTACGATGGCCAATCCAGGCGTAGATTTCTTCACCAAATGGTGCTATTTGTAGCACCAAAATCAGGAACCCGAACGATGCGATCGACTATCAACCTCGACGACGCTCTCATGGAAAGGGCTAAGTCCCTAACCGGCACGAAAGAAACCGCCGCTCTGGTCCGCCAGGCATTGGAGACGCTTGTCCGTGTGGAGTCAGGAAAACGCCTCATCGCGCTCGGGGGAACTATGCCGGATGCGGAGGCAGCTCCACGCCGCCGGAGCGCAGCTGCCAAGTGATTCTTGCCGACACTTCAATCTGGATTGATCATTTCCGGCATACCGATGCCGAGCTGCGTAGGATTATTGAGGACGATCGTCTCCTCTGCCATCCGGCCGTGATCGGAGAGCTTGCACTCGGCAGTCTTTGGGAACGCAGTAGCGTGATAGCATTCCTGATGGCTCAGCGCGAAGCACTCGTCGCAACGCACCACGAGGTCATGATGATGGTTGATCGCCACGCCATTTTCAGCATGGGGATCGGCTACACGGATGCCCATTTGCTGGCCTCGGTTCTCCTCGATCGGCGAGTGGCTTTGTGGACGAGAGACAAGCGTTTGCGGGCAGCGGCGGAAAAGGCGGGGGCGTCGCTGCACACCCCCGCCCATACACGGAACTGAACACTGAATAAGAGGCCATGGCCGTTGCTCTTGCTGGTGGTGTCAGGACCGTTTTCGCACCCGAAGCGGTCGTTGATCAACACTCTCTCTTTTTAGTATGGGAGCTGGGCCTCTATTGCGGACTTGTCGATTACCGACCATACCGAGCGGATCTTCGATCCTACGAACTCGTAGAAAACGTTCTCCGTGAAGGACACTCGACGTCCATTGACGCTTAGCCCCATGAACTCGCCTTTCGGGGAGCAATCGAATGAAAGGCGGGCAGCAAGGCGCGGAGGTTCGCAGACAAGCAGTTGAATGGTGAACTGCAAATTCGGAATGTCTACGAAATCCTGCACCAGCATTTCCCGGTAGCCCGATAGCCTTAGAAGGCGATCGTTATGCCGCACATCGTTGTCAACGAATTGACCAAGCTCGTCCCAGGCTTGTCGATTAAGGCAATCCAGGTAGGCACGATAAGTGTCAGCGAGGTCTCCGCTCATAATTTCCTCCAGTAGGTGCACGCACCGCGGCTTCAAACGTCGAGAGATAGCGTACTGCCGCATCCTCCAATCCGGCAATTGGCAGGGCGACCGCAAGGTCTTTCCCATAGGAGTTGATCCACCAGTGTCTCCGATTTTGCAGCGCAAAGTCGCCGGCTGCCGCATTAGCTCTATTCTTCGGGCTCTCCGCCCCGCGGACGATCGGCTACAGGCAGATGCGCCCGCCGCTTCGGTGAGAAGGTCGATTTTTATCGCTTGCCTTGAACGGGTTCGATCCGGCCATCCCGCAATCGAGCTGCCCGGCTAGGGACCGCCTGTATTCGGATAAGTGAAAGGTCAGCCTTGCCAGGGATCGACGATAACAACGCCGGTGCCTTCGCAGTCTCTGGTGTATCGTGTCACAACGGTCATGTCGTGAACCAGAGCCGTCGCCGCAATCAGCGCGTCGGCCTCATTGCGCCGGTCGGGGATGTGCAGGTGGGCACAACGTGTCGCAACCGCGTCGTCAATTGGCAGAATACGGCCCGCGAACTCCGGACGCACGTGACTGTCGAGCCAGGAACGCAGCCGAGCGCCTGTGCGGCATCCCTGCGGTGCACCCCGACTACGCCCCGCTCCAGTTCGAGAATTGTGATGGCCGAAAGGAAAAAGCGCGTTGCATCTTCCGCTCCGATCCATGCGACGACATTGGCATCGGCTTTGCCGTCACCCCGAACGGGACCAGCGCGTGCACCAGGGTTTCAATGGCGATGTCCGGCACCGCAGCTTTCCATCCGATACGTGATCCGATGCCGGGAACACGCTCAACGATCACGTTCCAAATCGGCCATCAGCCTTCTTCTGTCCCGCCTGTTTCTGATTTGCTCCGTTTGTAGCTCTCGTCCACGGATCACCGGTCCGCCGGCATTTTCGAGCACAACGAAAACTCTGCGCGCGCCGATGGGAAGGTCTTCCGAGCCGTAATGGCCCACGATTTCGACCATGATGGAACGAACCTCGGTGTGCCATTCGCTGGCAGGCGGGCTTTCCGATTCGGCATGCAGCGCGTGGCGCATCAGGGTCCCGAAGGAACCCAGATCCCTGATCTCGCCGCTCCCTAAAGGGCCTTGCCGCGTGCGCTGCCGAGCTTCGGCCGGAGACTCTCCTTCCGGATGCAGCATGTCCGTTACAGGGCAGATGAGCGACCCCGCAGTGGTCTCCAGTTTAACAAGCACGCTCGCCACGTGGACTGGTCCCGAGCTCATATTGCTGAGGAAGCAGTGAGCGTCCAATCCGGCTCCCGCGCCCCGCGTAATCAACAAGGTGGCGCGGAGCTGCCTTCGATAGTTGCTGACGAACACCTGCAGGTAAACCACCCAGACGGCCAGGGTCCCCAGCCCGGTAAGCGCGGTGATAAGTTCGCGATGATCTTCAATCCACTGCATCCCGTTTCTCCGGCGGAAGTGCGATCCTTTGGTGTCCAATACCTTGAACGCCAATGCCACTTGGCGGTCAGCGATCCAATCGCGTGGAAGCCCCAGCGGCGGGCGAGAGGGCTCGCTCCTGTAACCGCTGAACATCCGTTGTGTTGCATTACAGGGAATGGCTGCCCGGCCGTTTCCACCCGCACCAAACGGCCGGGGGAAGAAGCGGCCTCAGAGCTGGCTGAAGCACGCCTTCAATCCGGAAGAAGGTTTTCCTGGCTGGCGAGACCGCATACGCCGTTTCCCGGCGCGCAATCAGCGTCGTGGAAGACTCTTGCTGCGGCTGAGGGTGAGCAAGTCTGTGACCAGACAGAACCAGCGTCGACATCAGTCGGTAGTAGGACCAACGTCGAACGGTTCGGAAACCACACGGACGCGGCCGTCCACCGTCTCGACGGCAACGGCGATCTTCTCTCCCTTTTGTGCCTGTTCAGGAACGGGGACTGTTGCCTCCAACAATCCCGCTTCGTTAGTGCGCGCACGGGAGATGGTTCGGAAATCCGCCTCCTCGCCGATGCGCACGCCGATCGTCACCTCGACCCCGCCCGGCAGGCCGTTTGCATTGAGGTCCACGTTATCGCCGGGACCGACATCTTTCGGAACGACCATCAGCTCAGCTCCCCGACTTTGGCTGGTTGAGACGCCCGGGAGACCGAGCCGCTCGCCCATTTCCAGAATGTCCCGGTTGAGGTCCGGCTGGTCGGAAAGGTAATCTGAAACCGACCTTCCCGCGGCTTCCGCAGCCTCATTCACGCGTTCACCTGCTTCGGTGACCGCCTGTCTTGCGCGGCTCAGCCAGTCACCCTCTGCGATTCCGGCATCTTCAACTGGAGCCCTGCACGGATATCACCGGCGTCGAGAGAGGGGTTGGCGGAAAGCACAGCACCTGCAGTCGTTTCGCATCGCGCCGCGAGCTGCTCCAGCGTCTCTCCCTCGTCCACCACCTCGGTTTTTCCGCACACCTGTGCAGCGACTGTCGGCGAAACGGCAAAAAGCGTCACAGCGAGCGCGCATAGTTTGACTTTCAATTGCGGCATCCGTCGCCTCCTCTGACTGATTTTGCGTCGACCTAACAGAGCTTGGCCGTTCTGGTTCCTGGCACACGCCGTTGTGATTGCCTGAATCAGGCGCCCACGGCGAAGACTACCGTTTGCGCTACCGGCGTTGGCCGGAACCAATCCGGCAAAACCCGGTTTGATCTTCCCGGCTCGTTCAATCGGCGCCTACACCTGCAACGGAGGTTTGGTTCCAAGCGACCCGTGGGAAGGAGATGATGGAACTGGGGCTCGATCTTGAACGGCTGCTTGTTGACGTGGTGACCGTCGCAATCGCCTTCGCTCTGGCATTTCCGATCGGGTGGGAACGCGGTCGGGGCCGCTACAGCGTCGGCTTCAGAACGCTCCCCATCGTGTCGGTAGCTGCCTGCGGGTTCGCGCTCCTGGTGGACGCGAATTCTCCAGGGGCCGCGGAAGCTCAGGCACGCGTCTTACAAGGCGTAATCACCGGTATAGGGTTCATAGGTGGCGGTGCCATCGTCAAGCAACGGGGCAATGTGAAGGGGCTGGTTACCGCGGCGAGCATCTGGAACGCCGGTGCCATTGGTGCCGCGGTAGGATTGGGACGCCTCAACATAGCTATCGTGCTCAGCCTCATCAATCTCATCAGCCTTTTGGCCTTGGCATATCTCGGCATTCGTAGCGACGAAGATGAGAGCAGCGGATGAGTGAGTCGATGCTGTTTCACGGGTGGGAAAGCCTTCTGCGGATCATCATCGTAGGCAGCGCAGCCTATGCGTTTTTGGTCGTCGTCTTGCGTGTCTCCGGAAAGCGAACGCTCAGCAAAATGAATGCATTCGATCTCGTCATCACCGTTGCCCTGGGATCGACGCTCGCGACTGTATTGATGGACCGGAGCGTCCCTCTCGCCGATGGGGCGATCGGGCTCGCGCTGCTTGTCGGCTTGCAATTCTCAATCACATGGTTGTCGGTTCGTTGGAAGTGGGTCCGGGAGATGGTGAAGAGCGAGCCAACATTGCTGGTTCGAAACGGTGTCTGCCTGGACGACGCGATGCAGAGCCAACGCATCACGCGTGAGGAGATAGATGCCGCCGTTCGGCAATATGGGCTCGTCACGGTTGAAGAGGCCGCATGCGTCATGCTTGAGACTGACGGTTCCTTGAGTGTGGTTCAGAACGGCATCTCTGGCACCGGCTCCGCTACCGATCAAAGGAGAGCATAATGGCACCCCAGCCGGAGCTGCATCGCGGCAGGCAGTTTGCCGTGCAAACCTTCGCCGGACCAGGTGTTCCCCTCGCCCTGCAGGCCGACGAAGAAGCTGCAGAGCTCTCCCCGCCCGAGCAGGTGGAGGTTGCCGCGCAAATGATAAACAGGGAGCGCCGACGGGAGGGTCTCGTTCCCGTGAAGGCAAGCGGCGCGCTCAACAGAGTCGCTCAGCGTCTCCTGCCAAAGGGTGAGTCCGGGGAAAGAATCATGACGCAGCCGGACAGCCTTTACGACCTTTTACCAGCCGACTCTGAAACCCGGTGGAAGAAAATTGAAGTCGTAGCGGGCGGATGCGGAGGTTGTGGCGCGAAACCTACCGCTGCCGGCATTCGCTACTTCGTTGATCAGTGGCTCCAGGACCCGCAGTACGGGGGGACACTTCTTAGCTCTGAAGCGACACAAATCGGCTTCGCGATGTTCGCCGTGTCAAGCGACACGAGGAATTGACCCCTTTGTCGACATCAGGAATTGACCCCCTTTACTGGCTGGACGTTTCGTTGGGTTCAAGCGCCGCTCCGGTCTTCTGCAGAAGGCCGGAGCGGCGCTTTTCGCGAAGCCGGTAGCTGTCGCCCCGGATAGTGATGACCGCGGAATGATGAAGCAAGCGGTCCAGGATCGCCGTGGCGACGACGGGGTCCCCGAAGACACCTCCCCATTCGCCGACGGATCTGTTTGAGGTGATCAGGATCGAGCCCTTCTCATAGCGCCGGGACACCAACTGGAAGAACAGGTGGGCGGCATTGGCCTCGAAGGGCAGATAGCCCAATTCATCGATGATCAGCAGTTTCGGCCGCGACAGAAGCGTCAACTGCTTGTCGAGCAAGCCGTCGCTATGGGCCTTGGCCAACGTCGCCACCAACGTCGCCGCCGTGATGAACTGCACGTTGTAGTTCTGGCGGATCGCCTCGCGGCCGAGGCTGACGGCAAGATGCGTCTTACCCGTTCCGGGAGGGCCAAGGAGCAAGAGCGTGTCGCCATGCGCAATCCAGCGGCAGGTCGCAAGCTCCCGGATCTGCCCTTGATCCAGCGAAGGCTGGGCATCGAAGTCGAAGCCATCCAGCTCGCGTACGAAGGGGAACTGGGCGATCTTGCTCGACATGGAGATACGGCGCTCATCACGCCGGGCGATCTCCCGCGATACCAGGAAGCCCAGAGCCTCGCGCAGGTTCATCTTCGAGCGAGCCGCCTCGTCGAGCAGCGTGTCGAGCTGGTCGCGGATCGCCGTCAGCTTCAGCCGGTCGAGCGTTGCGATGAGCAGGTCATGGTCCACGTTCGTCATCACCAGCCTCCTCCGACAACGGCTTCATATTCCGCAAGCGGCCGCAGCAGCGCCGCGGGCGCGATCTCGATCGGCGCCAGGCGCACGGGTCCCTCGACACCGGCAATGCCGACAAAATGGGATCGGTCGACAATCCGTTGCCGTCGCCCTCGGTTCAGGGCATGGTCGGCCACAACCTGGCCCGCATGGCGAATGATCACGCGACCGGCCAGCACCACGACCTGGACACTCTCGCCGATCAGGCGCCAGGGCACCGAATAGCTGTTCGTGTCGAGATCGATGGCGCAGTCGGCCTGAACCTTGCGGACCAGATCCCGCAACTGCCCGAACGCAGCCCTGCCGGAAAGCGGACGTAGCGCCCCGGCCTCCGCAGCAAAGCGTTCCGCCGGCGCAACACCGGTGGTGCCGTGTTCCCGCTGGTCGGCAACCTCGCGCGTCCACCGATCCAAATGCGCCTCGAATGCCGCCCAGGTCTCGAAGCGGCGGCCGGCGATCGCGTTCTTCTTGACATAGCCGACTCCGCGCTCGTCCTTGCCCTTCTTTCAAGTCCAGGACTGCAGTTCGTACTGACACTCAAGCGCGCATAAAGTTCGAGGTCACGCACCCGTTCCATCCGTGGCGCGGCCAGCGCTTCGTGCTGTCGACACGC